>JBGVTO010000399.1:0-20245 GCA_041862635.1 Phycisphaerae bacterium
GCCAACTCTTTCAAATCATTCAAGTCAATATTGCCGTCATTTGTAAGGTCGGTTCCGCTGTCACCGCAGAAGAAACTGCTGTCGGTTCCAAGCCAGCGTTCGGCAAAGACAGCAAAATCCGCAAGCCCTACTCTACCGTCACCATCGAAGTCTGCTATAAGAAATTGCCAGGCTAATTCAGGATAATCGGCGCCCTCACAGATGCACCAGATATCCCGCGGGCCATTTATACTCTCAGCGACAAAATCCCAGCCGACATCAGTAAAAGTGCTCTGGGTTTGCATTTGGGCTGTTGTCTTACCTGTCCCGCCATCGCTGCCTGTCTGTCCGCTTATTTCGATATCCCAGAAAGAATTCCTAACCTCACTTTCATAGTTTTCCCCAACCAGCCCGCCGACATAATTGTTTCCTGTAACGGTTCCTGCAGCATAGCAATCCTGGGTTGTACCGCAGCAGCTGTAGCCCAGCAGGCCCCCGATATAGCTAACACCGGAGACAGTAGCTTTAGCGTAGCAGTTAGTGACTGTGTAATGCTTGTAGCCCACCAGACCACCAACACAATTATCTCCCGAAACGCTGCCTACGTAATAGCAGTCGGCAATTATGCCATAATTCCATCCCACCAAGCCGCCGACATCGTCACCGCCGGTAACGCTGCTTCTCGAATAGCAATTGTAAATCTCTGTATTAGAGTCATTGGATCCCACCAGTCCGCCAACGTCCTCGGCACCCGAGACGCTGCCTGTGGTATAGGAGTGATAAATTAGGCCGTTATAATTTTCTCCCACGAGCCCGCCGACAGATGAGCCACCCGAAACGCTGCCGCCCTCAGCGTAGCAATTGGTGACTACAGCCCATCCCAGCTCACCAACCAGCGAACCAACAACATAACCTGCTGTTCCCGTATCGACATTGGGATTTATCAATCCTAAATCTTTAACCCAGGCATATTCGCCATGAACGTTCCCGAAAAGCCCTACGTAACGTCCATCCTTAGAGGTGCAGGTAAAGTCTGAGATTTTTTTGCCGTTACCGTCAAATACACCGTCGTAGGGATACTGTGGGCTTCCTATAATGAAAAAGTCGGTCCCTGCTAAATTGATATCGTTTGTCAGCTTAAAATGTGCCTTCATAAGTCTTGGGTTATGGCCGATACTGTTCAATTCATCAGCCGTTGAGATGAGGTAAGGGTCGTGAAGGTCTCCAGTTCCGCCCGCAAAGTTGGGCAATGCCGGTAAAGGGGAAAGCTGCCACCAAAGAATCATGTACCCTCCGCCAGCAGGTTCAGCCCAGATGTCATGGGGTCCGTCTGGTTGGCCAACAAAATCCCAGCCGAGATTCATAAAAGTGTTGGAATTCTGCATCTCAACCCTTGCCCTGGCTGTCCCGCCATCACTTCTTAACTGTCCGCTGGCTGCGACATCCCAGACAGAATTTATAACAACACCTTCAGAGTTATGTCCGACCAGCCCGCCAACATTAGTCGTTCCCATAACGCTGCCTACCGAATAGCAGTTCCCGATTATGGCATAACTGCTATTGTCTCCCACGAGGCCGCCGACGCAACTATCTCCCGACACACCGCCGGTAGCGTAACAATCAGCGACGGTGCCCCAGGTAAGTCCCACAAGGCCGCCGACACTGTCACCGCCCCAGGCGCTGGCAGCGGCATAGCAGCTTGTGATTGTGCCTTCATTGTATCCCACCAGGCCGCCGACGCCTTCATCAGCGGAAACGCTGCCGGTAGAATAGCAGTTTGAGATTATGCCCAAATTATATCCGGCCAGCCCGCCGGCAGAAGAGATCCCGGAAACGTTGGCTTGCGAATAGCAGCTGTTGATGATTCCATAAAAATTCTCTCCCACGAGGCCGCCGGTGTCACTTCCTCCCGAAATGCTGATGCTCTCGACGTGGCAATTGTTGATTGTTCCGCCACTGGAGCCTACCAGCCCGCCGATAGTCCATCCTGTCCCCGAAACGCTGCCGCCCTCAACATAGCAGCTGGTGATAGTTCCGCCATCAAGCAAGCCGACGACCGAACCAACATACCGTTGACTTCCTGTGGTAATATCAGGATTCATCAATCGCAAATCTTTGATTTCTGCATTTTCTCCAGAAACGTACCCGAAAAGCCCTATGCAATCTCTACCTGTGGAATTGTAAGTAAAGTTTAAGATTGTTTTGTCGTTGCCGTCAAAAACACCTCTGAAGGGTTTGCTGCCGCGCCAATCTATGTATCCGATGATGTTGAATGATGTTCCCGTGTAGCTGCTCAGGTCAATAGCTGCCATCAGCTTGAAGTGCTTGTCCCAGTTGTTAGAGTTCGCTCCGATTTCATTCATCTGCTCGGCTGTGTAAATCAGATACGGGTCATTAGGCTCTCCGGTACCGCCGCCGTATTGTGCCTCGACTCCTCGGCCGAATAAACAGATGGCAAGCAATACGAGTAACAGCATTGTTAATTTACCGCTTTTTTTGTGCATCGTAAACAGACTAAAAGGTTTGCTTAAATGAAACAGTTTTCTACCCTCCTTCAAAAAATCGAGATAAATTCCTTTTGTAAGCTGTAATTATATCAATTATTGGAGCTACAGTCAAATATTTTCGACGAAATGCAGGATATAGCTTTCAAAATCGTTTGGTGGTGTTCGTAATTGTTGCCGACTTTACCACTTCACCAGCCTTGGCCGGTTGTTTCCAGGACAGTCTGCCATAAATGGCCATCAGGGTCAACTTTTTTCCTCTTGATGATAGTAAGTGATATAGGGATATGAACAAAGTATTGATTCCGATACCCTACTACCATATTTGTTCGGCCTGACATTCCGGCGTGGACGGCATTTTGGCCAAGCATTACGCAAAACACAGAATCGTTGGAGTCGGCAGGTAAGCTGCGAATCATATAACTGGGGTCTATGTATTTCAAAGCCAACGGTTTTTTCTTCTCTGCAAAATATCGAGTGATTCTTTCTTTCAATATAAGCCCGATATCCTCACGCACAATATTGCCGGAAGCATCCCTTTTCTGAATACCATTTGTTCCAGATAGCTGACGGCCTACACCTTCGGCTACAACTATTACTGCGTGATGTTTTTCATCCAATCGTTTTTCGAGAGCTTGCAAAAACCCATTCTCACCTTCCAGAACAAGAGGTACCTCCGGGATAAAGCAGAAGTTCACATCGCTGTTGGCCAAGGTGGCATAAGCAGCAATAAAACCGGAATCCCTGCCCATCAGTTTAACCAGCCCGATGCCGTTCCAGGCGCCTTTGGATTCTGCGTGTGCACAGAGAATTGCCGGGCGTGCCGCTTCAACAGCAGTCGAAAAGCCGAAAGACTGCTCTATGCCGTTTATATCATTGTCGATTGTCTTGGGTATGCCGATAACCGAAATTTTCAATCCTCTTTTTTTTATAGCTGTGCTCAGGGCATGTGCTCCTCGTAGTGTTCCATCTCCGCCGATAGTAAATAATAAGCTGATTCCCATCTTTTTCAGATTATCAACCATATCTTCAGTGTCCTGCGGCCCGCGGGAAGATGATAGAATATCTCCGCCTTTAAGATGGATTTCATCTACCAATTCAGGCGTTAGCAGCACAGGCTCCTTGGGAGCTTTCGAGGATAGACCTGCATATCCGTATCGAAAACCATAAACTGCTTTGACTCGGTACTGCCAGAGCAGACTAAGAGTGATAGTTCGTATCACATCATTAAGGCCGGGACACAATCCGCCGCAGGTAACTATGCCGCAGTTTAGTTTTTTCGGCTCGAAGAAAATCTTTCGGCGGGGACCGGCCATCTCGAACATTGGAAGTTCTCCTCCGGAGTCTTTGTCCGCAGGATGCCTTGTGGCAGATGCTTTTAGGTTCTCAGAATGTGAGTACAGCAGAACCTTCTCGTTGTCATCGGTAAAATGACGCCCCCCTCCTATCAGAGGGGAGTCTATCGTCGGCGAGCCAAGTTTCTCGATGGTTAAATCAGGCAGCTCATCCGGTCTTAGGCTATTAGCATCCATAAAACGTCCTCAACTACTTTGGAATTATGCTCTATAAGGTGCTGTTCTGTCAAAGAGTTTTTACAGTCCCCTTCGAAGCGGATGCAAAAAGATTCCCCTGAGAAATGTCATCGCAGACTCTTAGCAATTATCTGGCTGGACAGGATGTAGAAACAGTGCACACCTCAGGGCCTGCTAAGATGTCCGTGAAAACTCGCGGAATTTCCTAACCAATTACCTCCAGCACGGCTTCTAATTGTTCCTTTGTGTTTTCGAGTATTTCCTTCTTCTCTGTTATGGCCTCAGGAAATTCTTTAGCAGATTCATCTATCACGTGGGGTGTCATAAACACGAGCAGCTCGCTGTTTGTCTGAGTGACCTGGTTATGCCGGAACAGACCCCCGACCAATGGTAAATCGCCGAAGCCAGGAAGCTTGCGCTCAACCTGGCTGTCCTTCTGGAATAAAATACCACCGAGCAAAAGCGTCTGCTTATTCTCCACTATCATATTTGTCGTGGTGTTCATCTTGCTCCTGACGGGCTGGTTGTTCACAAGGTCTGTGGTAAGCGAGGAAATATTGACATTGACAACCATATCGACTTTATCTTCGGGGGTAATACTCGGTCGGGCCCGCAGCTCCATACCTACCTTCTCGAAAGTAATCGACTGCTGCGTGCCCACGTTGACTGCTTGGGTTACGCTGCCCAGGAATGCAACTTCACTGCCCTTGAAGAAACTTGCTTCTTTGTTATCCTTCGTCCAGAGAGTCTGCTGATTCAGAATCTTGGCGTCGGTTGTCTTGACGAGGAAGTCAATCAAGGCGTAAATATCTGTTCCAACCCCGAGCACTGTCCCTGAATCTCTGGCTCCAAAAAGCTGGTTTCCTCCCACACCACTGGGTGATATTATACCGGTAACTGAGCCGTGGGTTCCAATATGTGTAAGATTGCCCAGCGCAGTAATCGCATTTTCGCTCAGTGAGCCGAACGCAGCGGGATTCGTTGCCAGCTGGACACCGAGAGAAGTTACCTTGCTGTGCTCAATCTCCACAATAATCGCCTCTATCATCACCTGCTTGCCCGGCACGTCCAGTTGTGCAATCAATGCTTCAATCTCGTCTATGAACTCCGGCGGAGCGAGGGTCATAATCGACTTGGTATGTGGCTCGGGCACGAAGCGAATCCTGCCGATAACATTGCTGATAGGCAGCTCTTCGTCGATACTGCTGCGAGCGCCGGAACCTGACCAAGGCGGCGTATAAGTGCTGCTGTCCGACTGGCTACTGCTTGAGCCCTGGTTGCTCTGGTTACTCTGGGTGGTCGAAGAATCACTCATCTCCGACGCTGTGCTTAGTCCCTGGGCGGTGAGCCGAATCCTGGCCGTTTGGCCCGCTTCGACGAACATCGCATTTAAACGTTCGCTCAGGTCTTCGGGGTCTGCGTACTTGAGCTGTAAGACTTTGGGGACCTCGCCCATCTCCTCTCTGTCAAGGTCGAGCACCAGTTGCTCAATGACATCGTATGCCTCGGGAATCTTGCTTATTACGATTATCTTCTTTGTCCCCGGTACCTCTTCGAAGGTCAATTGGCCATAAAGCGGCCCGATAATCTTTTGCTTTCCTTCAGCACCACTTCCAAACAAAATATCGAAGATTGACATACCTCCGCCACCTTCTTCGGTAAAAAGCGTTTTTAGCAGCTCGGCCATCTGTACCGGGTCGGAGTTTTGCAGTGTGATTATTCTGGGCTTGAGCTCATCCACAGGTATCGGGACATCCCATTCTTTTATTTGCTGTCTTACTTTTTCCATATTCTCAGCCGAGGCAATCACGGTAACCTGCTTGCGCGTACCATACGATATTACTCTCACTGTTTCGGCCGACATTGCGCTGCTTCGAGAACTACCAAAGTAATATATGGAAGTGTATCTGCTCCCGGAGCCGGGCGTGGTTGCGCTATAAAGTTCCTCTATCTTTTCCTTGACATCGTCCGGGTCAGCGTATTTTAACTTGAAATGCTCCGTCTGGAATAGACCTGCAGGAATATCTATTTCTGCAATAAGTTTCTTAACCATTTCGCGCATATCCGCCCTGCCGAAGATAACGATTTGTCTTGCGTTCTCCAACGGCTGAATAAGAACGCTCGCCTGCAATTCTGAGCCCGGCATCTGCTGCAGCGCCTCATTAAGACGGCTCGCCACTTCGCTGACATCGGCATACGTGATTGAAACTGTTTCGTGTTCTGATTTGACCGGTTCCTCTTTGTCAAGCTTATCTATCCATTCGCCAATCCGCTTCATATCTTCAGCCGACGCCCGTGCAATAATCCACCTTCGCGTTGGCTCCGGGATAAGCACAACCGGCTGTTCGCTGGGCCCAATCATAACCGATGATGATGAGCCGGGCCTGGAACTACCTCTACTGCTCGTATAACCACGACTTGACGAATAACTGGTTCGGCTGTAACTGCTTCGGCCGTAACTACTTTGACCATAACTGCTTCGGCCAAGACTCCTTGAGCTGGTACCAGCCTCACCGGTTATAAGCATCCTCAACAATTGGACAATCTCCGATGGGTCGCTGTAATGAATTTCAAAAATCTCCGTAACGGTTTGCTCAGCTTCGGGCACATCGAATTGTGCAATAATCATCTCGATTCGCATCAGATTCTCGACCGTATCAATCACTACAAGATTGCCCGTGGTTTCATCGGCGCTTACATAACCGGTCTCGCTAATCAAAGGTCCGACAATCTGGCTCATCTGCGAAGGACTGTAGTTTTCTAACTTGAAGAATTTCTGAACCACCTGATTTTTATTTTCGATTCTCGAAAGAGGTTGATCAACAAATAGTGTAGGCACAGCCCTGTCGAGCTTCTCAATCCACTCGGCAATCCGCTTTACATCTTGAGCCGTTGCTTTTACGATAATCCAGTTGTACGTCGGCTCCGCAATAAGAATGGCCGGCGTCCGGCTGGTCCCGACCGTAACCGATGTTGCCGTCCCACCTGAGGTTCTACCTCTGCCGCCCGAAGAACCAGAATCCGGCCTTTGCATAGAGAAAGGCCCACGACCTCGGCCGGGACCTCCCGGCCCTCTCACACTGCTGCTGCTGCCGTCACCTAATAGTGTCTGCAGCAGCTCCACAATCTCAGTGGGATTACCGTGACGAATTTCAAATATCTCTGTGATAATTTCCTCAACTTCAACTACGTCAAACTGTTTAATAATCAAGTCGATGCGCATCAAGCTCTTAACCGTATCAATCACCAGAAGACTCCCGGTGCTTTCATCGGCGCCTACATAGCCGTAATCGCCTATCAACGGCTGAATAATCTGGCCCATTTGCTGAGGACTGTAGTTCTTTAACTTAAAGAATTTTTGGACTACCTGGTCTTTATTTTCAACCATCGCAAGCGGGTAATCTTCCGATATCGTGGGAACCTCGCCGAGTTTCGCTTCCGTTATAGGCTTGAGAAAAATCGTGCCATCGGTCTGTTCGGCAATATAGCCTTTCAAACGCAGTGCACTATAAATCTTCGCAATAGCTTTGCTTCTCGGCAGCTTCTCCGGCGCATATATAGTTATTTTCTGTTTCATTGACTCATCGGTGGGAATTATCACCTTGCCGGTCCATTTCGCGAGCTTCTCAATAATGGTTTTCATCTCGACATTTTTGAGATTTACGATTTCCATCGGCTCGTTCGGCTCAACGGATTCGCCCGGCTCAATAATGACGGCTGGTCTTATTTGCCCACCGACACTATCTGGCCTTCCTGATTCGCCAGCGGTAGCCACTATTCGGGGCTCATTAACATCCGCTAATTCTCCGGGTTCGCTAACATCAGATGCCACCTCAGGCTCGTTTGCGTCACCCGGCTTTTGAACATCGGGAGGTTTCTCAGCCTCAGTAACTACTTTGGTTTCAGCTGGTTTTTCCGTTTGTTCAGGCACCGGCGGGTAAATACCAACCCTCCAGATAATAAGAACCGCTGCAATACCAACTACTATCGATATTATTAATTTTGACCGTTCCATTTTATTCACCTCATTAATTATTTTCTTGCCGTCTGCCACCTTGTCGGCGTCTGCCGCCTTCTCCGTCCCCCGGGCCCCGGTTACCACCTGGTCCGCCACCCATTCCTATTCTGGGGACGAAACCGTATTTTTCATTCATTTGAGTTCTTGCTTCTTCCCTTTCCTCCTCAGACATTTCTTCCCATCGTCCCCTCAGCTCTTCCATTTCCTCTCTTAATCTGGCTCTATCTTCTTCAGAAAGATTTTGAAACATCCCACCACCTTCTCGCCGTCTACCGGCAAATCTTTCACGCATTTGAGCCCTGAACTGTTCCCTTTCTTCCTCAGACATATTCTCAAGCCGTTCCCTCATCTCCCCCCTTCCCTCTCCAAATCCGCCTCTGCCTTCGGGAGAAAGATTGCGAGGCCCCTCGGCGCCTTCGGGACCGGGCATCGGCCTTCTCCGGGCCAGCTCTCTTAAAAGTGGATCTGTCTCGCCTGGCTCTTGAACCTCTCTGCTTACCTGAGGCTCAGTGACTGCTTGGGATGTAATCCTGGCATGCTTGAACCTGACTTCTCTGATGCAAATGCCGATTACATAAGAAGCAAAAAGCACCGAGGCCCACACTATTACGTATATTAATGTTGTTCCTGAATGTTTCATTTTTAGCTCCCTTCAATTATTTTATCGCCTTCTCTCACCTCGGCCACGTTCGTCACCTCGGCCACGTTCGTCACCTTGACCCCGTCCGCCGCCTGGTGGCCGTCCACCACCCATCATTCTTTCGCGCATTTCGGCTCTAAACCTTTCCCTTTCCGCTTCAGACATATTCATGTATCTTTCTCTTCTTTCCCGCATGAATCTGTCCCTTTCTGCCTCAGACATATTTTGGAATCTTTCCCTCATCCCTCCTGGCCCTCCAAATCCTCCGAACTCTCCCATGCCTCCAGGTCTTTCCGCCGACCCAACTGCAACCATCTGGGCACTTCCTCCTCCAGGCTCACCCGACCCGGCTGCTGCTCTTGAATCCCTCGGGCCACCCGGCTGTGAGGAACCTTCTGAATTGATAGGGGCAAAGGTTGTTTCCTTGCCTTCCCATTCGATAGTAGCTTCTGTAGGCCCGATTGCGACAACTTTTGCTTCTCCTACCTTGTCACCGACCTTATACCATTTGTCATTTATCAGCACCTCATCACCAAATATACCCAGCACCTCCTTTACCGGGTGCTCCTTCGGCGGAGGCGGCACAAACAGATTGTTCTTCTTTAGCTCATCAGCAAGCATCTTGTATTTGGCAAAATACATGTCCGTATTCTCGGCGTCCGCATTATTTTGCGCAATGGCTGTCTTAACTATGTTTTTTGCCCTGGCAGAGGCTGTAAAAAAGCCTGTTACCTTAACCAGGATCAAAACCGCCAAAAACGCTGAAACACCAAACAGAGCAACCGAAACCAATTCTTTCTTTTCTTTCAGATAATCAAGTTTCATAATTTATCTCCCCTACTTAATAAATGTTGATACCGTCAGGTCCAGATCGACTTCCTGGGGCTTTTTGCTGTCACATTTTATTCTAAGCTCTTCGACGCCAACCAGATAAGGATTCTCTTTCAGGCTGGCAAGCAAATCGAGCACCTGGGTGAACCTGCACTTAGCGCTGCATTTCAAGCGCAGCAATCTATACCCGGCCTGTCCTGATTTCCCGATAGAGGCAACTTGTAAAGGCTGATTTTGTATTCCCGCCTTCTTTAATTGTTCATTGAGCTTATCTCTAAACAGAAATCTTTGCGTCTCTTCCTCCTGGGGCATCTCGAACGCAGGCACAATTGACAACAAGCCGGCTCGTTTGGCCTTTTCCACATCGATAAGCTCCAGCTTGTTCTTCACCTCGGCAAGTGATGCTCTCGCCTTTGCCCAGCGGTCAAGCCATTCGGATGCAAACACAAACACGAAGATTGCCGCAACACACACAGCACCAACCTTCAATATCCTTATATCTCTTTGGCTTAATTTTTCTATCATAGCTTTCGAACCTTACTACGCGACTTTTCTATGTGGTAAAATTTCTGTAATGAAAAGTTATAGTAAATTTGACCTTCTTGGTTTTGGCATCTCTGCTCGGATTCATCTTTACACTTTTTATATTCTTTCGGTCCTGCAAACTTTTTTCAAATTTGTAGAGCTGTTCATTCGTGGAGGCCTGGCCGGTTATAGTCACCGGCTGGCCCTTCTTAAAATGAAAGCTCTCCAGCTTTATCCCGCTGTCACCGCTTACGGTCACCTGCCCCAGCAGGTCCAGCAAATCCGGTCTTTGCTGTGCGACCTCTTTGATTAGTTTTTGCCGCTGCATGAGCATATTGATATCAGCTTCCGAGCCTGATGTTTTCAAACGCTTTTCGATTGAGCCCGAGCTGGCCACATCAATCGCATAAGAGATAACAACCGATAAGACCAGCATTACCACCGCAATCGCACAAGCTATCTTCGGTGAATATAACCAATGCTTTTTTCCTTTCTTCCCGGCCGGGTCGTACAAACGCTCAAAAATGTTAAGCTCATCCTCGCGAGCCTCAAGTGCCATCAGCCCAAGACCTATCGCCAGGCGATATTCGTAGATAAAGCCAGAGCCAACTTCGTTCGGTGCCCTCAATTCTCTAATTTCAGGCAGAGCTGCTCGCGCATTGAAGCCTGCCGACCTT
Source organism: Phycisphaerae bacterium (assembly GCA_041862635.1). Lineage (GTDB taxonomy): Bacteria > Planctomycetota > Phycisphaerae > Sedimentisphaerales > Anaerobacaceae > NIOZ-UU13. Next base: position 10,707 of record JBGVTO010000399.1, read on the forward strand.
AGAGAAGACACTATGCTCACGTAAGCAGCGCTGCCGTCCGAGAGTACATAAACGGGCAATTCCGTTTGCTCGGCATAACCAAACAGCTCCAGCACGCTCCTCATATCCTGAACAAATCTTTCGCAGGTTTGCGTTTGTTCATCTTCGCCACCCGCAGCAAAATCGTCCATCCCTATATCCAGAACCACAGCATTGCTCAATTGCCTATTTTCAGCCAGACAGACCTGGGTATTCTGTGCTGTCGAGCTCAGAACGACAGCGTTTCTTTCGTATCCGGCAAAGAAAGTCCTCCAGACCTTTATTATTCCCTCGCAGTCCAGCAGTATCTTTGCAGGCTCAAGACCCCGCACGTTTTCTATAAACCTTTGCAACTGTTCCTTTCTTGCCGCCGCTATGGTAACGCCTACCTGTCCATTTTGCGTTTTGCCGGCCCGCCAGGCTAATTCCATTTGCTCAGCCGGCAGTGGCAGGAGGCTTTCAGCCTGTAATTTAACGATAGCTGCAGTCTCTTCTTTGCCCACGGAAGGCACACTAATACGATAAAAAGCAACCCCTGCCGAGCTAAAGCCGATAACAACGGTCCTGTCGCTTTCGGCGCCTGTGTGTGCTTTCGGCTCAACGGACAAGCCACACTCGGCTGCAAAGACTCGCCAGTCTGTATAAGCATCTTTACTGCTCTTTGTCCAGAGAACTTCGAGGGTCCCATCCTTTTCTCGAATCTCTATGGCTTTGAGCTTACTTTCCTCTTGTGCTATTGCTACCACAGACTGCTGTGTCCTGATTTTAGCTGCATTATTACTCATTTAATTACTTGCTCCCTGATACCAGTAAAGCACCTTACAAGGACTTGAGCTTCTGTCCACTACCGCCTCTGTTTCCAGTGTTGCTCCACTAATCATATTTCTGTCGGCCGTCGCAACGCAGCGAATTGTAAAGACATCGGAACGAGTGGTTATAAGACCCGCAATATTCTTAAACGTATCAACGTTCACCGACGGCACCTGCAAAAGTTCTGCAATGCTTTGCATCCCGTACAATAAACTTTCCCTGTAAGCGATTATTTCCGCGGCAATCTGTTCAGCCGAATCGCCGCCGCCCAGCAAAGCGGCCAGAACTATCTCTGATGCTGTATTGATATTCACTCTCCCAGGTATCTTTTGACTATCATCCACTGTTATCTTATCCGCAATCTGACTAAACGTTTGCAAGTCCATCTCCCCTTGCTGGCTACCTTCTGGTGTTTTAGGGCTGCTGTTATTTATCAAATCACCGATACTTTGATAATCGTTTCCGTTGGTTATGCTCTTGCCTGCAATCCATTCAGCCTGAGTTCTGCTTATATTAAGAGACCTTGTTAGCTCATCCTCATCGGCCTCGTTGATATTAATCTTCTGATTACCTTCGGCGTCTTTATTGTTGTCATAAGAATAACAAGTCAAATACGCAATCCATCCCTTATCCAGCTCACTGTCTCCGTCATCATTCGGGGGGCTTTCGTCGCCATCTTGTTCATTGTAGTCCAACTTATCGTTAAAGTTGGTGTCCTCTCCATAGAACAGCTCCGGCGTAACATCCTTAACCATCAGCAGTTCACGTATCGTCCTGAAAGGACCGTTCCGGGCCATATACCCGAAAGGCAGATTCTCATAATAGCCGCCTTCGGCGCCTCCCTCGCTCGGCGTATCATCCTCATCCCGCCAGTCAATTATCGAATCAGCAATCTCTTCGAGCATCTCCGGCAATTCCAAAAGTTGTCCTTTCGTGGCGGTATTTATGTTTAATTTACTTGCCTCATCGACAACCCGGACGGTAAACGAGCACCTCTGCAGCCAGATATCATTGAAATCTTCTTCATTATCACACCGCATATCCGTGCGGCAGTCACTTACTCTTGTGTCCTCGTTCAGCACGCCGATAGCTTTCTCTATCCCTGCCCTGCAGGCCCACTTGCAACGCAGCGCCTCTGTCCTGGCCAGACAGACTTTTGTATCGAGTCGGCTTTTGCGCCCGAGCACCGCGACAAGCACCATAAGAACCACGACGACCCACAGCACTGCTACAAGAACAAGCCCTTTATTGTTACCTTTAGTATCCATTTTCTCAGCAATACTTTTTTCGATTCTTTCTTTTTTTTATCTGTTCGTCCCGGATACTCCACCGGTGCTGTTTTGCGGGCCGCCGGTCTGACCGCCTGTCTGGCCACCTGTTTGGCCGCCCGGTTGGCCGCCTGTTTAGCCGCCTCTTTGCCCGCTTTCCTCTTGCTCACCACTTCCAGAACCCTCAACCGCACTGGTTACAGACCTAATTAAATTCACCACAAAGGATTCTATTATCGACTCTTGTCGGCTTGGTGGTTTTGCCACTATATTGACCTCAATTAGCTGGGGTAAAACCTGCATCTCTTCCGGCCATTCAGTGGACCATTCTTCCCCGTCAAAGTATCTGACCTCGAAGACATCAATATTCTCGGCAATTACAGCTAAGATTCCGCCCGGTTCCGTTTCCTCTTTGTCGGGATTCGGCCACAATCGTCTCATCAGCAGCGACTTTTCTTCATCTTTCATCAGGTAATATTCCACTTCGTATATATCACCTTCCGGCTGGTCGGCCCTGGCCTTTGCCCTGCTGACGGTGTAAAAAACCAGATAGCTCGTACTTTCCTGCCCTGATTCTACAGATGTCGCGATGAACTTGGTATTTTCAATATTTTCGTCACGGTAAAAATTCACGAGGTCCCTTTTGAGCATATTCGAGGCAAATCTTACCTCAGCCGCAGTGCTAATATTGTTCTCCACCAATTCGGCGCTGGCTGTAATGGCCTTCAGTGTCCCCACCGCCACTAACATAATAAAGGCACCTATGGTTGAAGCCACCATTACTTCCACTAACGTAAATCCTGTTTTTCTCGCACGCATCTTCTTAATCACTCCTGCGTCGTACTAACTTCAATATATATGGTTATCCCGTCCAGCATAGTATCCACCGAAAGGCTGTAAGGACGTTTGCGGTCAACCCAGGTAACCGTTATAGTCACCAGATAGAGACTATCAATATCCTGGTATTCGGTAACCACTTCCCAATGATACCCCGGCTCAATCTCATCAAAGTCCCCCTCCATATTGCCTATATCGACGAATTCATCGATGCCGACATAGTCAATCAGACTGAGCTGTTTATCAATCAATGACGCCGCCACTTCATATTGCCTGTTAAGTCTTGTCCCGCTAAGAGAGCTCGTGCTGATTGCTCCCACGGTCAAAACAGCTCCACAAAGGATGGTACTTGCAACGGCTGCCTCAACCAGAGTAAAACCTTTCCTGTTTTTCTTTGCCCACACCATCATTCTGCGTCCAAATCAATAAAACCTACTTCCACATCCTCCGAGGTGCCTAAATATACCTTTGCCTTACCGGTCGCAGCGAAGATACTCACCGTATAATGAGTTTTGCCGTCACCAATCTGAATTACCGCTGACTGTGCTGTGCCGTTCGGCAAAAAAACTATTGTCTGCTCCTCCTCATCGTCTTCAGTGGTCGTCTGCAAACCAATCGGCGTAATTCGGATGTCCTCGAACTTGACTCCACCTTCGAATTCTACCGGTCTGCAAAAAGAGTCCTTCACAATCATCTGCTCCGTTTGTCCCTTTTCTTCATCCAATTGCGTTGTAGCCAGGAAAAATCCGTTATTGGCTGCATCTATATATATTTTGTACTGGCGCTGTTTCTCAATTGCCATTATCCTTGCATATTGGGCTGTAAGCACAAAGTCGCGTGCCGCTTTTTCGACCAGCATCCTCTTATGTGTCCCCACATAAATACCGCCGCCAAGGCCTGCGAGAAGTGATATGATAACTACGACAACTAACACTTCCGCAAGTGTAAAGCCGCATCTCGTATCTCGTATCTTGTATCTCGTATTTCTCATAAATCTAAAACAAATGTTATTAAATCCGAAATTCCAATTTCGAAATCCGAAACAATATCGAAATTCAAATGCTCAAATTTTCAAAATCTAATTGTTTAGGTCATTTGAATTTTTGTAATTTGAATTTGTTTCGAATTCCGGATTTCGTGCTTCGTGTTTTTCATAGTGTTGCATTTATCTATTCTGCTAAAACTATCCTCTAATCGTTGAATATATCTTCGTAGTCGCCTTCGCCGCCCTCTGAGCCATCAGCTCCGAGGCTTATCAAATCGTAGCTGCCCGGATTAATTTCACCTTCCGCAACATAAATATACGGATTTTCCCAGGGGTCGAGCAGCTGACTTGGCTTTAAATATGGCCCGTTCCACCTTTCCTCCAGCCCCGCCGGAGGAGTTAACAAGGCTTCAAGTCCCATCGAATCGTCCGGATACTGCCCACAATCAAGACCAAATCTCTCCAGTGCAGATTCGATAATTGCCATCTTGGGTCTTGCCAGGTCCTTCTTGGCCTTGCCCACACGCGTCAACAATCTTGGTGCAACAAATCCTGCAAGCAGTGATATAATAATAATCACTACAAGCAGCTCTATGAGCGTAAATGCCGATCTTTTCCACTTCTTCTGCTCCATTTGACCACCTTTCTTAAAACTATGAATCATATTTCAAAAATCGTGGTTCGTGTTGAGAATCGCGAACCGCTAATTACCGTCAAAGCACCCCTCCACCGAGAGTCATTACAACTATTGGCAGCAGAGTTGCCACTATTATGAACCCTATCACTAAAGCTAACAGCAATATCAAGAGCGCCGGAAAAATCGCCATAAATCGATTTATCGCCGAATCCGCATCGGTATCGAAAGTCTCAGCGGCATTGAGCAGCAATTCATCGAGCTTGCCTGTCTGCTCACCTATCGAGACAATCTGCACAAGCAGCGGCGGAAAGTTTCCCGACTCGCTCAGAGGTTCTGCCAGCGGCTCGCCACGCTTGACCTTTTCAGCCACGGCATCGATTTCTCTGCCCAACAATTCGTTACCGAGCGTATCACGAACAACGCTAAGGGCCTCCAAAATGATAACGCCTCCTTTAGTTAGTGCTCCGAGTGTTCTTGCAAATCTGCCCACCGCTATCGTCCGCAAAACATTACCTAACACGGGTATTCTCAGCTTAAAAGTATCCCACTTGATTTTGCCCTCGGTTTTCGTCCATCTGAACAGGTAATACAAACCTCCTCCAATCAGAGCGAGAATAATCCAGCCATAAACCTCAGTAAGTATAGCTTTCGTAAATTCGCTGATTCCTAATAGTATTCTTGTCGGCAGGGGCAGTAACGCTCCGCTCTCGCTTATCGTTCCTATTATTGTCGGCAGTATCCATGTTATTATGATAACCACCGACGCAAGCCCGACGCACAAGACAAAGATAGGATACGCCGACGCATTTTTCATATTTGTTTTTATCTTCTCATCCCTGTTCAATATTCCTGCTAATTGAGCAGTTGTCTGTTCGAGAATTCCTCCTGTCTCACCGACTCTTATCATCGACAGATATAACGGGCTGAAAATCCTCTCGTGCTTTGCCATAGCTTCTGAAAGTGACTGTCCGGAGCTGACCGCATTCACAAGGTCGCCTAACATTTCTTTCATCGCCGGCTTGTGCTGTTGCTCGCGAATAAGCTCAAGCCCGTTCAGCAGTGGAAGTCCCGCCTGCAAAGCTGTGCTCAGCTGGGTGGTCATAGCTAAAACGTCTTTGCTGGTAACCCTTCGCGAACCAAGCCGCACAAACATCCTCAGGTCAAGCGCTACTTTCTCACCACCTTTGACACTCGGTGTGACGCTCCGCGATTTAGCTCCTTCGGCCAATTCTGTTACGAAATGGCCCTTATCAGTCAGAGCGGCCACTGCGCTTCTGCGGTCAATCGCCTCTATCGTTCCCCTGACGTGTCCGCCACCTCGGTCAACTGCTTTGTAAGAAAACTGGCTCATTTCTCATATCCGGTATCTCATTCGAGATACGCCTGGGTTCCCATTTTGCGACTTTTTGCAAAATGGGGTCCCTTGACATTTCATGCTTTAATCTTCTTCACCGATACTTTTCGAGACTCGGAAAATCTCCTCAGGAGTTGTAATACCTTCTAAGACCTTGCCGATGCCATCGTGCACCATACTTATATGGTCCGCCGGTGCCGCTTTTATAATCTGATCGGTTGTCGGCCTTTGCGCTATCAATTCCCGCAGCTTGCCGGTTATTCTAAGCAATTCGAATATACCCGTCCGTCCTGACATGCCGGTCTGACTGCACTCGTTACAACCGGCGCCGTGATAGAATTTCGCATTGGGTTTAATTTCCATCGAGCCATTCAGGTTCTTGATTAGATGTTCGTCCGGCTTGTAAGGCTCTTTGCACTTCGGACAAATCTTGCGGATTAGTCTTTCGGCCAATACCGCTTCCAGTGAGCTGGCTAAAAGAAACGGCTCGACACCCATATCTATCAATCTCGTAACCGCCCCCGGGGCATCGTTTGTATGAAGTGTCGAGAAAACAAGGTGTCCGGTCAGCGCTGCGCGAATTGCTATATTGGCGGTTTCTGCGTCTCGAATTTCCCCCACCATTACGATGTCCGGGTCGTGACGAAGTATATGCCGCAGACCCGTAGCGAACGTAAGGCCCCTTTTCGGATTGACCGGCATCTGGTTAATACCTTCCAGCTGATATTCGACGGGGTCTTCTATCGTTATCATTTTCACAGACGGCGAATATATCTTATTTAACGCCGCATAAAGCGTCGTTGTCTTACCGCAGCCGGTCGGCCCTGTAACAAGCACAATCCCATGTGTTTTATGCAGACATTTAGTGAAACCTTCCAGACATTGAGCGTTCATCCCCAGCTTTTCAAGCCCTATCAATGATGCCGTCCTGTCCAAAAGCCTCAGCTCAACAGATTCACCGTATATCGTCGGCACAGTTGAAACACGAATATCGACCCTGCCGTTTTTACCGGCAAATTCAATATGTCCATCCTGCGGCACAAATCGTTCGGCGATGTTCATATCTGCCATAATCTTAATTCGCGAAGTGATCGCCGCCTGAAGACGCCTTGAGGAAGGCGTTCTTTCAACAAGCATACCGTCGATTCTGTATTTTATCTTTACCTCATGCTCAAACGGCTCAATGTGAATGTCACTTGCACGGACCTCAATTGCTTCAAAGATTATCAGATTCACGAGATTAACCAAAGACGGCTCCCTGGCTAACTCATGCAGCTTCGCCGGTGAGTAATCTCCGTTGCCCAGCTCATTAACCTCTGCTCGCTGGTCAGCCGGTACAAGGTTATCCAGCATCCTGGCCACGTTGCTGCCGTAGAATTTCATTATCGCATTTTCCAGGTCTTTCGGCTCAACATAATACCGGCGCACCGGATAGCCGGTTACCATCCGTAAGTCCTCAAGAACCTGCGGCTGAAACGGGTCCGTCATCCCCACAGCCAATAATTTATTATTGATTGTTGATGATTGATTATTCCCTGGATTATTCGCGGTGTTTCTTTTCTCAAACCGTAATGGCAAAATACTGTATTTGCTGACCAGTTCCGCCGGGACAAGCCCGGTGATTTCTTTGCTTATCGAAACTTCAGTCAAATCTATCCTTTCTATACCCACCTGGAGCGCAAGTGCTTCATTTAACTGGGCTTGCGTTATATAGCCGAGCTCCAGCAATATCTGGCCCAAACGCCGGTATTCGAGCTTTTGCTCAGCAAGCGCAAATTCAAGGTTGGTCTCGTCCAAATATGATTTTTCACAAAGTAACTGGCCTAATTTTTTCTTTCGCTGCAATTTCATTCCGCTATGACCGCCTTAAAACAAATGTCCTTTTAGAATCACAAGTCTTTATAAATACCGACCTTACATCAACCAAACCCAATTGGTATATAATAACACCCGTAACTACAATATCAGACGCTTGAGAATGCCGTTTTGTTACAAAAAAATAGCGATTACCTTTAAAAACTCATTGTCCTCACACGATTTGTCTATCGCGCTCCTCGGTATTTCCTTTAAAAACACTGATTTTCCTTGACGGCAAGATTGCTAATATGATATAAATAGATTTAGTTGAGCCTGTGGATTATTGGTCCCCTGGCAGGAAAATCTCTGTAGTTTTTCCAAATAGAGGAGGAGTTATTGTGCAAGGCACAGAGTTAGTTTTAACGTGGATTTTGTGCTCGCAACCCCTTATCTGCTGTCGCAGACAGCAAAGGGGGTAACGCGAGTACAGGTGTTTCGCAAGTGGAGGTTTTGACATTTCAAAGAAAAATTCATATCCCGCCTCTGCGGGAACGAGTGTTTTGGTGTGTGGCCAAAGCGTAAATAGTTATTTTTAACTTTTTTTGAATCCCGCCCGTCGTCCGCAGTCCCGAAAGGGACGCCTTGCGGCAAAGACGGGACGGGGTGAAGGAGGACTATTATGTGTAAAAAATTGATTTATTTGGTTTCTTTTGTTTCGGTGCTGAGCATGGCAGGTAATGCCTCAGCCGACCTCATTCTTCACTGGAGGTTTGATGAGGGTTCCGGGAACATAGCCCACGACAGCTCCGGCAATGGCCATGATGGAACAATCGAAGGCGCCACATGGATGGTCGGTGATAAAGGCCCATGCCTGGAGTTCGGTGGTGACGGTGACCGTGTGGTTGACGAGAACGCTCCAAACTACCTCAATGGTCTGGACGCCGTGTCGCTCGCTATCTGGATTAAATCTGATGTGGTCCCCACAAATAAGGGTTTTATCATCTGCGAGCAGCCCGATGGCGGTGACAACATTATCACTATGCGCTACGACTCAGCCGGCGCGACTGGCGGCGGCACAAACCTGCTGAAGATGGCGATAGTAGCCCCCAGCGATGAACAGCAATTAGAGAGTTCCAGCAATCTTCAGGTTACCGAGTGGCAGCACGTTGCGCTGACATGGAGCCGCGGAGAGCAGCTTAAGTTTTACGTTAACGGAGTATTGGACACACCTCAGGCCAATGGTGCGCCAAGGGACGTGAGCACGGGAGACGTAACGACATTGATTGTTGGCTGGGGCGGCAAATTTAACGATGCGGGCGTCGGGGGTTGGGACGGTCTCATCGATGATGTACGTATTTACGACCACGTTCTGTCGGAGGTCGAAATTCTGGGTGCTATGGAAGGTACGGTATGGCCTTATGCCATCGGCCCCGTCCCCGCTAACGGAGAGATGCATCCGGATACCTGGGTGAACCTTGGCTGGACGCCGGGAGCTCTTGCGGTCTCACATGATGTATATTTCGGCGACAATTTTGACGACGTGAGTGCCGGAGCCGAGAGCACATTCCAGGGTAATCAGACCGCGACATTTCTTGTTGCTGGCTTTCCCGGTTTTGCGTTCCCCGACGGCCTCGTTCCGGGTACGACATATTACTGGCGAGTCGATGAGGTCAATGAACAAGAACCAAATAGTCCGTGGATAGGCGATGTCTGGAGCTTTTCAATTCCACCCAAGACCGCATACTATCCCGACCCGGCTGATGCCGCCGAGCAGGTAGACCCGGATGCGAAGCTTAGCTGGACGGCAGGTTTCGGTTCTAAATTGCACACCGT
>JBGVTO010000400.1:0-3064 GCA_041862635.1 Phycisphaerae bacterium
GCCGGGAAGGGTAAGTGTGAGAGTTTTAGCTTGTATCCCCGCTCGTTACGGTCCAACCAGATTCGTTGGTAAAGTTCTCGCCAAAGATACAGGCAAATTTCTTATCCAGCACACCTACGAGCAGGCCTGCCTGGCCAAATTGCCGGAGAAGGTAATTATAGCAGCCGACGATCAGAAAATTGTCGATGCTGCCGAGACCTTCGGTGCCGAATGCGTTTTAACCTCGCCACAACACACCAGCGGCACCGACCGCATCGCTGAAGCAGTCGCCAATATCGACGTCGAGATTGTAGTGAATCTCCAGGCTGATGAGCCGGAGATCGACCCTAAGAATATTGATTATTTGGCTGAAATTTTAATCAAGAATCCGGATTGCCCGATGGCCACGCTCGCTGCCGATTTCCAAAGTGCCGAGCAGGTTGCCGACCCAAATATAGTTAAGGTGATAATCTCGCCATGCAGATTTCAGACGAGAGACGAGGGACGAGGGACGAGGGACGAAATTGGTCGGGCGGTATATTTTTCCCGCGCACCCATTCCCTATGACCGAGAAACCGGCGGCATTGGTAACGTGAGACAGTATCTCCGACATGTCGGAATTTATGCTTATCGCAAGGAATTTCTGTTAAAGATTACCGCTCTGCCACAAACACCGCTGGAAAAAATCGAAAAACTTGAGCAGCTCCGAGCAATTGAAAACGGCTTTGGTATTTTAGTCGGCAAAGTCAAACACACCCGTGATGGCATTGATACACCAGAGCAATACGCAAAGTTTGTGAAGAGATACCAGAAAAGATTGATTAATGAATCAAAATACGAAATCCGAAACACGAATTTATAAACAAATCTAAATGACAAAAATGACTGATTTGCTGTCATTCCTTCGATATACTCAGGACGGCGTCTGAGCGAAGCGAAGAATCTCCTTTTCGCTGGCCAGTTCCTTCGGCTGCGCCTCAGGACATTTTAAGCGTTCGATATTGTTTCGCATTTCGGATCCCCGTTTTTACGGGGACAAGTTTGCACCTGCGAAAGCAGGAGTGCTTCAAATTTTAGCAAAGAAAAGCAGATTTTCAATAGTAGAGCACGCTGTAGTATTAGGCATCAATTTATCTACTACATAATCTTGCATTTTTGAAGTGTTAACGTCGTGCATCATCCGAGGTAGTACTTTCCATTAGCTCTGGCTTGTGGTTATCGACTAGGCCTCGCACATTTACAAAATCGTCCCAGCCTGCTCGAAAAGCATCAACGACAGCTGGATCAAAGTGTTTACCCTCCTCTTTCTCAATCATATTTTTAGCCACCATCGGCTCGAATGCACTCTTGTACACACGGGAAGATGTGATCGCATCGTACACATCGGCCAGAGCCACAATGCGCGCAGCTAATGAGATATGCTGCCCGCTAAGACCAGCAGGATATCCACTTCCGTCAAATCGCTCGTGGTGGCTTCTGGCGATTTCGGCAGCCATAATTAGAAAGCTACCAGATTTGTTTTGTGTTGCCGAACACTCGAGCGTCTCCGCACCGATGTTAGTATGTTGTTTCATGATTTCAAACTCACCGACACTGAGTCGCCCGGGCTTTAGCAGAATAGTGTCGGGTATGCCTATTTTACCAATATCGTGAAGCGGACTTGACCGGTAGAGGTCTTCGAGGAACTGCTCATCAATTTCGTTGGTATACGGTCCTTCCTTTCGAAGTATTTCGGCAAGTATCTGTGAATAAGCGCGTAAGCGTTCAAGATGCCGGCCGGTTTCTGGATCACGTGACTCGGCAAGCTTGGCCAGTGCGAATACTGTTACATCGCGTATCTCAATGATCTCAGCCGTTCTTTGCTGCACCATTTGCTCCAGCCTGGCGTTCTGTACGGATAACCGGTTTTTACTTTCTCGCAGCGCTTGCTCCGTTTTCCTTAGGGTCACTAACTCTTTCTTTGCTGTGATGTCGTAAAGGATTCCCTGACTTCCATTGGTTTCCCCATGGATGTTTTTGGTGAAGGTGGAAAAGAAAGTGACATATATCCTCCTGCCTTTGGAAGTTTTAAGGGTTAACTCCTTGGCTTTAATGCTGTCCTTTTTTTGCTCCTTCAAAAACCGAGACCTATCTTTTTGGTCGAACCAAAATCGTTCTGGCAAAAAAGTCTTGCCTATTAATTCTCCTGGGTCTGAAACTTCCAATAATTTCATAAACGCGGGATTAACATAGGTTATTTTCCCATCCAGGTTGAGGGTATAGATGTTGCTTTCAGACCGCTGCAGCACACTAAGGTTTTCTTCTTCTTGCTCTTGTAGCTTCTTTTTTACCGCCATAAAGATGTCTGTTTGGGTTAAGATCCCACATAGTTGTTTATCCTCCATAACCAGGAGCCTGCGAATTTTCATTTTTTCCATAGTCTTGCTGGCGTCGAAGGCCGAACAATCGGGGGGTATACTTATCACTGGAGAGGACATTACCTCTTCCATTTTAAGATGAGCAGGCTCCTTTTGTAGTGCGACAACTCTTCTGAGAAGGTCTCTTTCCGTGAAGATACCCTTTGGCTCGTTTCCTTCCAAGGCTAATACGCATGAGACCTTGCGGGAGGCCATAACTTCCGCCGCCTCTGCTACAGTGGTGCTGGTCTGTACTTGAGCCACATCTCTGCTCATTATGTCCACAGCATTTTTCCACATGCCATAGGATGTTAGAGCTCGAGCCAGGTCGGTCTGTGTTACAATTCCGACCAATTGTTTCTCCTCCAGGATTGGTAGTCGTTTAATACGTTTTTCTATCATAATCCTGCTGGCCTCAAGGACAGACAAATGGCGTGGTATACACTCCACCGGAGAAGACATTATTTCCACCACCCTTATCTTATCGAAATTCTTCTTGTTGGCAGCAACCTTCTTGAGAATATCTGTCTCGGTAAGGATACCTACCGCATTCTCGTTGTCTATAACGATGATGCAGGAAATGTGACTGTCAGACATTAACTTTGCAGCAGAGAAGACACATTGATCTGAGGAAATGGTAATAACATCTTTGCTCATTACATCCCCTACTTCCAACCAATTCCGGGAGG
>JBGVTO010000401.1:0-21711 GCA_041862635.1 Phycisphaerae bacterium
ATGACATGGAAAGGAGAGTCACCGAGAACACCAGAGCGATTATGCCCGTGGAGATTGGAGGACAACCCTGCAACATGGAAAGAATGATGGAGATTGCCAAAAAGCATAATTTGAAAGTCATCGAAGATGCTGCACAGGCACACCTATCGGAGTATAAAGGTAAGAAGTTGGGAACCATCGGCGACCTTGGGTGTTTTAGCTTTCAGTCGAGCAAGACAATTGCCTGTGGAGAAGGCGGTGCAATCATAGGAAACGATGAAGAGCTTATGGACAAGTGCTATACCGTTCATAACCACGGGACATCACGCCGGGGGCGTACGGAAGTGGCCGGACCGAAATACCGCATGAACGAGTTTGAAGCAGCAGTTCTACTTGGCCAGTTGCCCGGCGTGGAAGAACGCTTCGCCCGCCGCAATGAAAACGCTGCTTATCTGACCTCCAGGCTCAAAGATATTCCGGGAATCGTCCCCCAAAAATTGTACGAAGGCACCGACAGCGGCTCTTTCTATCTTTATATGATGACATATCGAAAGTAATACTTCAATAATGCGGAGCGCAGCAAGTTTCTCAAAGCAATCGACGCCGAGGGTAGTAGTCTCAGTCCATACATAGCACAAGGACTGCACAAAGAAGCATGGACAGAGACCATATTGAATTCAAAGGTTTACCAGAAGATGTATTCCAAAGAGAGACTTAAGAGGTACCGTGAGGAGTGTATGTGCCCCAACTGCGATAAGGTTTGTCAGGAGATGGTCATGATTTGGGCTTCAGGTCCTCTGCTCGGCACCAAAGAGGATATGGACGATGTCGCCGATGCCATCCAGAAGGTCTATGAGAACAGGGACAAACTCAGTGCGATATAATCAGAAAAAAAAGTTACGGCGAGTGGCTAATTAAGTACTGTTGCGGAAACAGTACGCCTGTTAGTCCTAAGGACTCCTTACGGAGAAGCGTATGTATCCATATTTGTCATTCCCGCCCCGCATCGTGTGCGGGATAAACTCCGGCGGGAATCCAGCTTTTTCGCTCTGGACCCCTGCTCCCCGCTTCCGCGGGGGACAAGTTTACACCTGCTAAAGCAGGTGCAGGGGTGACATCGTCAATTTTTGTTTTCTGCAGCAGATACTAATTAGAAAAAATTGTTACCGCGAGTGACAAAGAGCCTATCCGAATAACTATTTGCTCTCGCCCAGCCCCTGCCGCAGGGGCGGGGCCCGCCTGTCATTCCTTCGCTTTGCTCAAGGACCCCGATGTATCGGGGAACTGAGCGCAGCGAAGTGAATCCCGATACATCGGGACTCTTCGTTGGCCAGATTCCCGTCTGGCCGCCGGACAGGCTTCGGCTTCGCCTCAGAATGACAAAGGATGAAGGGTTATTCGGATAGGCTATTATTATACCAATTTGTCTTCAATCTGTTTCAGAACTTCAATCGACTCTTCAGCGATTATTTTCCCGCCGGGAGAAAAGTCAAATACTTCGAGAGATACCCACTTATCATACTTTAAGTCTTTGAGCGCTTGAAAGGCTTTCACATAATCATTGACCGCGGTTCCCGTGCCAAGGTGCTTACCACCAATTTCCTGCACATGAACGTGATAGATATGGTTAAAGTACTTTCTCAGCAGGACATCAAATGGCTCAGTTTCATCAACGGTATTATTGAAGTCAAACATAATCTGAACAGCCGGATGATTGACTTGTTTAGCCAACGCCAACGCTTCTGCTAAAGTATTAACGACATCGGTCGTGCGTTTACCTAAGGCCTCGATGAGTATTTTAACACCACGCTGCTGGGCATGGTCGGCAACCTTGGCAAGGCCTTCGGCAAAATATTTCTTGGCCTCTTCAATGGCAACGCCCCTTGTATTGCGTTGTTTCGGAGAGCCGAAAATCATATAAGGTCCACCAAGGTCGCCGCAAAAATCGATAAGCTCGTCAAGGTACGTGATAGTCTTTTGGCGGACAGCAGCATCAGGTGTGGTAAAGTGCAGTCCTTTTGGTGGCGGTGCTAATAACCAGTGGAGTCCCGCGCATTCAAGGCCGCTATTTTTCATAGTGGAAACCATTTGCTTGCGTTCTGCTGGCGTTATCTCCTGCACGCCTTCTTTAACTAAGGTAAACGACGCAATTTCAATCCCTCCATAGCCTGCATTGCCAACAATTTGACATTGTTCGGCCCAGCTTAATTGGGACCCCGCAAGGTGGGAACCCTCGCTCATGCTCTCATTACACATGGCATAATTGAAACCACCCCATTCGGAAGAAGCAGGAATTTCTTTTTTCTTGTCCCGAGCGCCGTCGAGGGGACGGCACCCAAACACCGACCCACCTAATGCGCCGGCGCCCAAAATACTCCCCGAAGCTTTGATAAAATCTCTACGGCTATACTTTGACATAAGCTCTCCTTTCTTGTTGTCTGGAGCCTTATACGAAACGCAAATTCCTATAAAAAACAACAGCTTACGACCATCATTTCATTGTCTTTTTATTCACTGCTTTGCCCATCTGTTCGGCATTGTGTATCAGGTATAGCTCTACGCGCAGAAATAGCAGTTATTAGCGCGAGCGCAACCCAAACGCCGCTAATGATAGCTAATAGGGCCGCAATTACAACAAGAACCACGATAACTACTCCCATCATTTACGCTCCTCATATGCTCTTTCGAGCCAATGTCCCAGCATGTACGCCAGCAGTGCCGCCCCGAGAGCCGGAATTATAGCAGGCACTTCAGTTGCAGAAGGGAAAACAAACTGAAACATTATAGCAACAAGTGTGCCGATACCCATTGACAAGATGCCGGCCAGCGGGCGCGGACGCTTTATCCATAACCCAATTATAAGAACAGGCAGAATCGCCGGGGCCCAAATCGTATAGCAGATTAGCAGCCCGTCGATGATACTTGGAACCGCAAGTGCGCCAACGGCGGCAATTGCAGCAATCACAATAGTCGCGCAGCGACCAATGTTCAGAGCAGTGCTGTCCGGTACTTTTGCAAAAGGCTTTACAATATCCTGGGTAAATGACACGGCGCCGGCGTTGAGAAGCGAATCAAGGCTCGACATAATTATCGATATCAACACCACCATTAAAAGCGCATAACCTGCGCCAGGCATCGTTGATTCGACCAGCTTCAGAAGAACCTTGTCCTCCTCTATATCCCCCCGGACAATGCCGCGAGCTGCAATCCCCAGCGCTATCATAACCATAAACCAAACGATGCTGAATAGACCCGCCAATACAAAGCCATTTCGCGAGACGCCGGTCGTTTTAGAGGCCAGGGCCCGATTTGCATAAGGGGGTATCAGCGTTTCGCCCAGCAGAAAGGCCGCTACCAGGCCCAGTATCTTTATAGGCGATGTGGAATCGAATCCCGCCGTGGTGGCAGCTGATGCCTCCTTCACAAAAGTCGCGGCACTACCATTCAGATGGAAAATCAATACCAATAAAAGCATCAAGGGTAATAGAATTGCAAACGCGGAGAATTGAAAGGCGTCGGTTATTACGCTGGCCCGCAATCCGCCGAATGTCGTATATAGTGCCGTAATACCGACGACCACGATGACAGACGACCAATGCGGCAGACCGAATATACTCCTGAGCACATCACCACCTGCCTTGGCCATAACCGCAGCAAAGCCGGCACATAAGCCAACTGAGATAATACCCGCCAGAACCTGGCACTTTGGGGCGTATTTCTGGCCTATGGCATCCCCTAATGTGTGGCATCCTTTGAGAAGCCTAAGACGAGGGGCAACGAACAGGCCGACCAGGATGTTTTGGACCGCATATGCCAATCCTACGCCAAGAAAAAGCAAACCGCTCTTGAAGCCCCTGCCAACAAAGCCGATTGAAAACACAGGTCCCACATAGGTGGCGGCAAGACTCCCGAAAACCAATGCCAGTGGAAGTGCCCTTCTTGCCAATGAAAACTCTGCAAACTCACGAGCGGCACGCGCACGTACAGCGACAAATGTAAGCACAGCCACATAGGTGACAATAACAGCCACAGATAAGACCGTATGCACAGTTTCGTCCTAATCCGGCATTCTATATGCTTAGCGCCAAACTTGTCCACGCGAATGCGAGGAGCGGTTTAGACGGTGATTTCTCGAAATCTATTCACCCCTGTTCTGAAACTTTTCTTCTTCCAGCTCATTAATGATTTCGTTCAACTCGGACTCAGTTCGAATCCATCCGAATCGCGCATCGACAAGAAAAGTACGGTACCACTGAATCAAATTCTTCGCAAAGTCATCATCTTTGCAGTAAATCCCGAACGATATTTCTCCTGCATGAGAGCCCTTTTTTCTCGGTTTCTGCGGGAAGGCCAGAAGAACTGAGCTTCTGGTTAAAAGGAATTCCAAGTCGGAAACCTGACTGTTGTAAATCCTAAGTCTGCCTGATTCTATTGCCTCGGGATACTTACGAAAAAGGTGCTGCGCAGCATTCGCAAAATCAGGCACGCTTAGATTCATTGCCCGGTGCACTCTTACATCGGGGTAATCTTCTATGATTTCATACAAAGTGCTCAGATAATCCTCTATCGGCTTCCTCTCCCCTTCGAATAACATACATGTCCAAAGCTCACTGTGGCCCGTTGCATCAAGCTGGTCCTGCAGCATTCTCTTGGCAACATTATAGGTTTCGCTTCGGCTGCCTAATACCTTGAGCAGGCGCTCGGTCAGAATTTTCGCCCAGGAAGGCATGTCCTTTGGCAGGGACTCAGGAGGACAAACACCAAGACGAGTCAGGAGTCTGAGAAACTGCTTTTGGTCGGAACCGTAGAACCTTCTGCCAACAACGCTGCCCACATTGCCGTCACATTCCATACCATATTGTTTATGGTAACCAAACGACAGGAGGTGCACTTCGTAGTCCTTGGCAATCAGCATCTTCTCCAGCTCGCCAATCAGCCAGACGGCTTGCTTCTCAGGCGCTTTGTCAATTGACAGATGGACATTTGGACACAGCACAATCGACCGCTTACCTATCAGCTCTGATAGCGAGGCAAATTCCTCTGCTGCTTCGGCCAGCTCCTGTTTGCTATCGTACAGCTCGATACAAACAAATACCACCAATGCGTCCTTGAAAACCTTCTTAGGCTGCGGTGCTGAGATTGTTAAGGGGTCTATCCTTGAAGAACGCTCTTTGTCCTCAAAATAGCAGGATGAACATTGGTAGCAATCTAAAATCATATTGATTTCTCGGTCTTATCTTCCCTCTTGGTCACCCTTGTGTGTGTACTGCGTTTGCCGGGCGGTGATGCCTTGGATTTCTTCAAACGTGAAGCAATTTCGGCGTCAACGCGAGATATAAACAGGCTCACATTTGGGGCCACTGCCTTGTCGGCGAATCCAACGCCATTAAGAATTCGCGATATCTCTGTGGCATCCCAAAACTCCCAGGAAGAAGCTATCCGCTCCGCTTCCTCGCGCGTAAGTGATTTCAAAAACGCCGGGATACAGCCGTCACGCAAGGCACCGGCATAATCAACCAGCAGCTCATGAATTTCTCTGTTCGATTCAGACATTGTCTCTTCCTCCTGTATTAAATAAATAATCAGTCTTCACCATAATAATAGCGCAGCATCTTTCTAAGTTTTAACATTGTTCGATATTCAAGCATTTTCACTGCCCCGACCGTAGTCTTGAGCTCATTGGCGATTGCCCTGTTAGAGGCGCCTTCCATCCAGAGCTCTATCGCTCTTCGCTCTCGGGCCTTGAGCTTGCTTAACGCCTGATGAAGGAGCTGTTGAAGCTCCGACCGTGACACCATCTCAAGAGTACCGATTTCAGGGGCAATAAGCTCTTTCAGATTTCTTTGCGATAGATATAAATTCCGGTTTATTCTCCTATATACTTCTCTCAAGCGTTTCCGCATATAGTACAGATATACAGTCCTAAGAAGCTGTTTCTCACCGGTGATATTACGCAATCGCTCCGGGTTTTCCCATATATCGGCATATACATCTTCCAGCACATCTTCACACTCCACCTCGTTACCGAGGTAGCGGTACAAATACTTGATAAAGATTCCAAACGTAGCTCGCACAAAGGGCTCCATCGCCCGGCGACGGTGTTCGACGTCCGGGGCCGTGAGTCCTTTCAAAGCGTTTCGCAGCCGCTTATTCATTCCAAGTCCCTTGCTTCGTTAATTGGTTAATTGGTGAGTCCACTCACAACTGACCACCCACTACTCACCACTCACCGACTTGACGGTTAGTAAAGCAATTATATCGCAAGCTCATAAGTTCTTCAACCGTCAAGTTATTAAAAGCATAACAGGGACAAAGCAGCCGCTTGAATCCGTTATAATCCACCTGCACGAGCCGTTGCCCGGCTGTCAAAATCCGTATATAGGTCTTAACTGATCTTCTGTCGGCATGCGGTGATAGTACTCCCCTCTGGTGCCGACGTAACCGACTCCATGTCTTCTGAGCCTTACCTGGCTGACAGAACCATTACTGTTGGTAATATTGACCGCAACAGTGTTCATTTCCTGACGCATGCAGGCCCTTTCAGCTTGTGCTTTTTGCCTTTCGCTTTCATTGCCTATCATATAGCCGGCCGTGCCGCCCACTGCTGCTCCAATCAAAGTTGATTCAGCGTCGCGGCCGGCCAGCTGGCCGATACCGGCACCAGCCAAAGCACCAATGGCCGAGCCAACCTGTGCATCGCTTTCGCAGCCGGCAACTAATAACGAACCGAAGCTCACAGCCGCTGCGATTAGAATTGTCATTAGATTCTTAGCCATTTTACATCTCCATTCAAATCTACAACATCCATTCCTGAATTCGTTTCCATCTATTACCAGCAGGCTTCCGCCGGCTCGAGGTAACATTCGAGCCACTGCGAGGCCATTATGGCAAAATCTTCAAAGTCAATTTTGCAGTCACCATTAACATCACCGGCTGTCCTGGATACGCACCTTGCAAATTCGGGCCCATCCAGTACCACCGCATAAATCTCCGAGTTACCATTGCGGTTGTCCTGCCAAACCACCACGTTCCCACTAATGGCAGGGTTGGTCTGGTCGTGAGAATCATCGGTGATTTGAAATTCCTTTTGCGTTGTAAGATTATAGCCGAATATGTCCCAGTTGTTATTTCTATTGTCCTGCCATACTACTATGTTTTCTTCTATATCAGGATTCATCTGCGAAGATTCGTGCGTAGTAATTGCAAACTCAATAGGGTCGTTGGGCTCGGAAATATCAGCAGCATAAATATCCCAGTCCGCGGCCTTCGCAGCCGAATCCGCTTCGGCGGAGTAGACGCCGAAAAAGTTGTCCTGCCAGACGACTATATTGCCCCAGATGGCTGGGCTTTGCTGGTCGTTTTCAATGAATGAGACAGGAGCCTCTTCGGGTTTGTTCCTTTGCCAGATATCAGCAGCATAAATGTCCCAATCACCAAAGAAGTTATCTTGCCAGACGACAGTCGTCCTGTATATAGCAGGGCTTTGCTGGTCATGCTCAAACTCGGCGATGGGAAATTCCGCCGGATTACTCAGGTCGGTAATGTCGGCGCCGTAAATATTAAAATCCCCGGCGTCACCATCCTGCCAGACAACCGTATTGCCATGGATTGCGGGATTGCGTTCATTATTATCCGCGATGTCTGAAACTGCAAAAATTTGAGGTTCAGCCAAATTGTTAATATCCGCAACTCGAATGTCCCAATCTGCCGAGCCTTCCCAAACAACATAATCCTGCCATACCACCATATTTTCGTAAACAGCCGGGTTGGTTTGGTCATTGGCGTCACCGATGACAAAAACTAATGGCTCACTCGGGTTATTTATATCCGCAATATAAATATCGTAGTCCCCGTATTCGGCAACGAATTGCTGCCAGACTATAATATCGCCCCAGATATCAGGCGCTTCCTGTTCATCGGTTGTAGGCCAGAGGGCAAATTCCTGCCAATTACCGGCCTGGCCCACCGATGCCATAAGACTCGCCAAAAAAAGAACCTCTGTAGATGTTGTCAAGTATCTGATCTTCATCGTTTACCCCTGCATCCTCAGATTTCACAGATTTATCTGTGCTAATCCATTTCAATCTGTGCCATCTGTGGTTTTCAAATCTGTGTCATCCGTGGTTCTGATTTTTTCCAGGACGTTAAGGAGCGTTGTGGCGGCAACCGCATTTTCCATATCCCGGCTGGCCCGCTGCAAGGGCTCGACCGCCTCGTCAAGTTTGCCGATACCGAGCAATTGATAGCCCAAAAGAAGCTGCAGGTCTGCATCAAAGCTGTACAGCTCTGCCTTTTCGGCAAGGACGTTAATCTGCTCATACAGCACATCGTCATCCGAATATAGACCACGAGGATAGAAAACACCTTCCTTGTCAGGTGAAACCTTCGCCAGAGTCTCCCGAAGGACCTCCGCTGCCTGGTAATATTGTTCTTTAGCGAAAAGCGCCTGAGAGTAGGCAAAGGGAAGTATCATATCATCAGGTGCAAGCTCCATCGCTTCGGCGAACTTTTCAATAGCTACATCATAATTGTCAGCTTCAAAGGCCTTGACGGCATCTTCGAAGCAGATATCAGCCGGCGTGACCTCGCCGGGTTCTTCAGCCGCTTGCTGCGCTAGCTTCTCGCGTACGTCGGCAAAAGTGTTATGGTCAACGGGCTGAATACCGTCTATTACCGGGCTCGTCCCGGACACCACAGCATTGTCATCGTAGTAGTAATTGTAGGTGTAATAGTTGTACGTATCTCCCTGTACTTCACGAGCGATCGGGTAATAGCCGTACCAAGCGTAGGGATGACAGCCGTACCAGTAATAACGTCTGTAGCTATATCCTATCGGCCAGTAGCCGCCTAAGCTAACGAAGATATATTTCCGGTGATAATAGGGATAGACATATCTAAACGTGAACCAGGGCCCAAGGCCGTAGTGCACCATAAAGCGATATCTGGGCCATACTGTTCTGTGGCATAGCCGATTACGCCAGTCCATATATAAATGGCCATAGTGAGGGACGTGCCTTATTACATGCGGACGGTCGCGATATTCCACATGTGAAGACCTTCCTATTCTGTAACTGTGAAGGGAAATTCTATCTCCTGTATGAGCATCGTGCACTAATGTAGTGCCAACAACTTCTGTCCGCCTTTCCGGAACGACTTTTCTTATCCTTGAATCGGGTGACAACCTGTCCATGCTCCTTATGTTTGTGCTTTTTCGTTGTCGGCTGATTGCAGGTCTATTTTCAGGTTCTTTGCTGATATGTCCGTCTCGAGGTACTTGAGAGGGCTCATATTTTCTGGAAACTCGACTGCTTCTATCTCCAACCATTCCGGTGATACCGGTCCCCAGTTTACTGCTGCGAGCAGGTCTTCCTGTAGTAGTGGGAATAGAAGTTTTTCTATCCCTGATTGAGCTGCCGATACGCGAGGACCTGCTGGAGCTTATACGACTACCTGAGCTGCCAGCTTGTGGTTGTGTACTGCGAACACTCTGTCTTTTTGTACCGGTTGAGCCGCCGATACGCGAGGACCTGTCGGCGCTTATACGATTGGTTGAATCGCCAGCTTGTGGTTTTGTTGTACTGCGCACGCTCGGTGTTCTTGTACTGATTATACTGCCTATAAGTGAGCTTTTACTTGAGCTTATACGATTCCCTGGGCTGCTTACTCGCGGTTGTGTATTGCGCACACTTGGTGTTCTTGTACTGATTGAGCTGCCGATACGCGAGGACCTGTCGGTGCTTATACGACTACTTGAATCACCAGCTTGCGGTCTTGTTGTACTGCGCACGCTCGATGTTATCGTACTGATTATGCTGCCTATACGTGAGCTTTTACTCGAGCTTATACGATTACCTGAGCTGCCAATCTGCGGTTGTGTTCTGCCCACGCTCGGTGTTCTTGTACTGATTGAGCTGCCGATACGTGAGGACCTGTCGGAGCTTATACGATTACCCGAGCTTGCCGATGTCTGTTTTCCAGCACCCGAGCTTACCGCTGTCGGCTTTCTACTACCAATAGTGATGCTCGAAGGCTCAAGAGTACTGGAGGTAATTCCCGGTCGTCTGGTAACAGGGCGGCTGACAGTCATTCTACTGGGTTGACGGTTGGTTACTCCCGTACTGGGTATGCGAATGTTGAATCTGGTAGTTCTGCCGGGACCCGTGCTCCGCAGCGAGATACTTCGTGAACTAGAGCTACTTAACCCTGAAGACCTTGGTGTGTTTGTTCTGGCTGGAGGCCTAATGGACCGCAATGAGGTAGAAGTTCTGGAGGAGCTTGATCTGGTGCTCGAAGGTTGCCGGGTCCTGGAGGCGGAGGAGGACCTTGAAACTTGCTGGCTTTTGGCGCTGCTTCCGCTTGACTTACTGCTACTGCTTTTGTTGGATTTCCTCTCCGCTAAGGCCGGTTCAATAAACAGTATCAGGGCCAAAACCAGCGTTATAACAGCAATTTTAACGTTTTTCTGGTATTTTAGCGTTTCCATAATACATCTCCTTTCAATATTTTACGCAATAACAGCCATTTTCGAGACTTCTTCTAACTATAAAAGGCACTAACTTTGAATTTGGTAACAAGAATTTTGCCCGAAATTAACTCCCCCTGAGACATTTAGGAAGTGGTTTTCTCATTAAAAATACCCCATTGAATTGCAATATGCAACTTGGAAGGAAGTTTGCTTAGTCTCCTATATGAAAGCGCCTGAAGTGTAAAGAGCCTAAAGTGCGGTTTTCGTTTAAGGTTGTCGATGCTCGTCCCGCCCGTCGAAGACGGGACGGGGCTCGTATCGATGCTCGCCTGCCGCTGCGACTCACGTCGCAAGACGTGGCAGCAGGCCCTGGAAACTCGAGGCTCGGGCTTCCAGCCTCCAGTTTCGATACCAGATTCGACAACGACAACCAAGCTTCGCTCACTTTAGCTCACTTCTCTTTTTTGTGGTCTTTTATGGGCTTGCCGTCTGCCATACGGGGCTCAACGATATAGCTTCCTGGCCGCACACCTGCGATAGCTGCAGACCATTTGCCTGAGACGTGTAGAAGATTCGGCCATTGGAGACAACTGCACCGACGCATTCCCGCGCATCAACACAGGGGCCGGAAGACACGACTTTGTTGCCGTTGGTAGTATCGATAATATCCATGTTAGAGCCCAGCAGGTAAGGTTCGGACAGGGTGAATCGGGTACAGGCATACCTCATATCGAAGCTTGACAGGATTTTACCGGAATCTTTGTTAATCAGGAAGCTCGGTTGGCCTGTTGAGCCGTGAACAAAGACGAAGTCTCGGCCTATTGTTACCACATTGACCGATTTGCCGACCGGTTCGGACTGCCAGATGAGCGAGCCGTTTCGCGCATCCAGACACCATACGTAGCGGTTTGTTGTCTTGCCGTTCGGTGGATTGTAACCGCCCAGGTATAAACGCCCGTTATCAGCACTGATAGTGGTGCCCGCGGTCACATAGTACTCGCTCGTCAACCAAATCACCCGCCCGGTGGCCGGTTCTATTGCTGCAGTTAGGCCCTTTGCACCGGGCAGGTCATTTTTTCCTCTGGCCGCGTAACCGAAAAAACACGAATAGTACAGCGTATCATCCATCAAACACAAACCCCCGTCGTTGCCACCGGAGCCAAACTCAGAGAAGTCTATTGTCCAGACTTCGTTTCCGCTATCAATATCCCAGGCCCGTATGAGCGGCTTTTGGTCTTTAGGGTAGTAGGGGTTGTTGTGGCTATAAATCCAGCTCATCACCTCCGCACCGTCGGGGGATTTGATGGGCCGGCCCTTGTGAATATATGCTTTTTCTGTTCCTTGAGGCGCGTACTTGCCCGTGCCAAAGGAATAAACAGCAAGGTTCTTATAGATGGTTGGCGGCTGCTGTCGGCTCCAGCTCGGTGAGCCGCTGAAAGGCGCCTCCCAGAGCAATTTCCCTGTCGCCGCATCGAGGCAGCGCATTCGCGATTTTTTCATACCTGCCTGGGGTACAAGCAATCGCTCATTGTGGTAGATTGGACTGGTGAAGGAGATATGTGCGCCGGGCCAGTAGCGCCGCCACAGGAGTCGTCCGGTCTCCTGCTCTACGGCGAAGACCTGGCCCTCGGCGGTGTGGGTGTACATTCGGCCGTCTCCACAAACGGGAAGGTGCTTAAAAGTACCCTCGTACCGGCGAATCCATTTGACCTTGAAAGGTGGCTTGATGCCTTGATTATTGGAGTTTGTGCTGGACAGGTTGCCATAATTGGTGAACCAATCATATTTAGAATCGGCGAGCTTACCCGTAAAGGGACTTCTAACCCTCCATAGTTCAAGGTCTTTTGTTGGCAGAGGTGCTTTGCCGGCTGGCCCCAGGACGTACAGGTATCCATCCTCGCAGCCGAAGTAGATTCGCCCGTCGCAGACAGCAACCGGTGCTGAGATTGCTCGTGCGAAGGCCGTCTTGAAATACCATACATCACTGCCCGACATCGATACGACATAAAGGTTTCCGTCGAGCCCGCCGTAAACAACCTTGTCCCGGAGCAGAATCGGCGGCGTGATGGATGGATAGCCTCCGAGCTTTTGAATGGCTTTTCCTCGAGAATGTTTGCATAAACCAAAACCTTCTTCGGGCCGGCATCGATAGACATCGTCACCACGCACACTCACCGACGAGAAACTCAATGATCCGGGACGGTTTATCTCGGTCTGTGTGCCTTCAATGTGCTCGGTGAGTGTTTTACCTTCGACGAGGCGGATTACCTCGACCCGGCCTGTATTGTCCCGGCGGTGCCACTGTCGGTAGATGGCGCCGTCCTCACCCAAAGCTATCCCGAACGTAGCGGGCTTTTCAGAACCTG
Source organism: Phycisphaerae bacterium (assembly GCA_041862635.1). Classification (GTDB taxonomy): domain Bacteria; phylum Planctomycetota; class Phycisphaerae; order Sedimentisphaerales; family Anaerobacaceae; genus NIOZ-UU13. The sequence continues at coordinate 12,811 of JBGVTO010000401.1, forward strand.
CGTACGACGGCACCGTGGCCATTCCACGAACTGAAGGCCGGCTTCCAACATCCTCGAGGCAGACGGCTGAACCACCTGCCGGCACAACGAGCACACTGCCGTGCATAGCAATATCCATCGAACAGCAGAACTGGTCCCGCCAGGTTACACGTCCGTTCTTATGCTTGGCCCACTCCTCGCCGCTCCAGCGATTACCGTCAAAACTGGGAATCTCTTTTACGAAGTCCCACATCCAGCAAACGGACCCGTCGGGCTCGAGGGCATAGACACGGGAGCCAAGTGTGGCAAAATAGACCCGGCCGTTATTGATAACGGGGGTGCTGAAAATCGGCTCGCCGCAGCGAATCTCCTTCACCACGGTACCGTGGCTTGCGTCCAGTACATAGTAGGACCCGGCCATTGTGCCGAAGTGTAGGTAGTCCCCGATGATGGCTGGTGATGAGACGTTGTTGCAGTTGGCTTTACCGCCGCGTGTGGGGGTTTGCCATAATACTTTCAGTGTCTGGCCGTCGATGCAAAAGGCCACACCTGAGGCGTCGATTACGTAGATTCGGCCTTCGGCGACGACCGGTGCGGTCAGGACAGAGTCGGTCAGCGGCACAGCGCCAACCAGGCCGAGCGGCACAGTTACGCTTCTGTCGGGAACGTTGCCTGAGTGCCTGCAATCGTACTTAAACTGTTCCCAGTTCTCAGCCGCAATAATCCGCCCGGGGCAGAACAATGCGGGAGCGAGAGTTACTAACAATACAATCTTGATTTGCTTTAGTCTCAATAGATTTGACATATTTTGCACTCCTACCTACAAACCAACCACGTAACAATTAGATTACCAGCCAGCCGAACAAATCGCAAGCGATTAGTTGTAATGCGCTCACCTTTTTTTCGGCGATTAAATTGGCAGTTTTCTCTGAATTTTTTAAGCATAGGGCAGACGCAAAGGCTGAGGGGGATGGGGAGTTTTGAGTGTTGAACCTTTTCCTTCTTCAATTAAGGTTTTATATTGACGATGACCCTGCGATAGCTGACAAGACTCGGCTCGCCGTCGTCCTTTACCTCCAAAATGATATGGATAGCTCCCGGTGACTTGACTTTTGGTGCTATAAAGCGAGCTTGTTGTGCCGTGTCATTCTTGATATCGACTGGACCGTCATAGTTGCCTGCTTCCTTATAGACAAACCAACGATAGGAGACTTTGTCCCCATCGGGATCGTACGTCCCGGCGGCGCTGAGTTTCACCGTCTCTTTGGGTTTGACGGTTATGTTTACCACCGCCTTGCTCTTATCATTGTCAAAAGCGGCAACGGGATTGTGATTGGCTGTGTCAAACGTTTCGGCTGCACACCAGTCCATCCGGGCTGCGAAGTCATGCTGGTATGCCTGGCGCCATCGCCAGATGGTTGCCTGGGCTGAGGTATACTCTACGCCATTTTCGGCTATGACCGTGTCCTGACAGCCCCTTGCATTAGTCCAGATTGGACGAGTCTCAGCGTATGTTTGATGAAGGACGTAGCGTCCCCCCCATCCTCCATAGGATGGACTGACACGGCTGCCCAGGCCGTTGCTTATTAAGTTGAAGAACGATGGTGTATCACCTTCCATGATAAATTTCACTTTTGGGTAGAGAGCCCCGAGCGAACCGTGGCCTTTGATAATGTTCTTCTCCAGCCACGGATTATCGACAAGCTCAAACTTATGCATTGGCCCGTTTTTATAACGACGGTCGCCTGAAATGCCAGTCCAGGTTGCTTTGTAGTATTCATTACTATCTACACTGCTGGGAGTCACGATGTAAAACAGCTTCGGGAATGTGAGCCGCAGCCAGCGTCCCGAGTCGTCCTGGTCGGAGATGGTGTAAACCCGCAGCTTAGAGACAAAGGCATCCAGCTTTTCCCTGCTGCGAGTATTCTTCACATCCCACAAGGCCTGCGCCAAACAGTTAGGCCCACCCCAGATGCTTACCCAGACCCAACGGTCATCCGGTTTGTCAACAACCTCAATAATGTGTCGGGAGCCGTCCGAACTTTTGCCCTCCCCAACTCCCTGCATCCCGAACTCAGGCCGGCCGGCTTTTGTAACACTGAGCAAATGTTCCCTGGTCGGATATCCGGGTGCATGCTTTAAGAGATTATTGCGAACCTGACCGTACGCTTCAATCCGCTCTCGAATTTTGTCCGGCCGAACCTTGTTCCTCAACCAGACCGATGTGGTCGCAATCAGGCCTTCGACATCGAATTCGTTGGAATAGACCAGAAAACGTACCATGGACTCCTCGTCGTCCGGTTCGTTGGTAATGTCTGTCAGCACAATCACACGCGGCTTATCAAGCTTTTCAAGAACGACATTCTGTTTGGCCACGCTCGTTTGAGACGCTATCAGCATCGCCAGCAAAGCAAACAAACATCTTGTAGAAATGCGATTCATATTTTTCGTCATCACAGTTTTTCTCCTTCATTCTTAAAGGAACACCATTTTGCGTTTTATTGTTACCATTTTGCGTCTGTTTGCCCAGATTTGCAACAATATTTGCAATAGACATCCCAGAAACAATGCCAATTACTCTTGACAAGAAAGTGGGAAATGTGTTATAAATGGGATAGAGGAGTTCTGTGGATTTCGGCCTTGTGCCGTGTGGAATGTCTATAGTTTTTTTGGTAAAAAGCTGAAAAATTGTTGAGTAAAGATTCTTACGTCCCAATCAACAATTCATATCGGACTTTTGCCTGCCTCGGCGTGGCCAAGTCACGACGGGAAGGAAGGAGATGGTGTCAAGTCGTAAAAACATATCTTGAGCTAATGTAGAATGTAGTGAACGTAAAAATTATTATCGTTCGTTTTTATTTTAACTTTTTTGAACCCCGCCCGTCGAAGACGGGACGGAGTGAAGGAGGATTATTATGTCTAAAGTAGAAAAGGTAGTAATTTGTGCAGTAGTAGGATTGATTGTGGCGGCAAGCGGCACCGCACAGGCCAGCTGGTCGGAGACCTTCGACGGCGATGAGCTTGACCTGCCAACATGGGAGTTCCATCCCTATCCGGATATGACCAAGACATACACCCATACCATCCAAACCGATCCAAACGGCAATAAATACCTCAGCCTCGATGATACAAGCTCGGCGGGCATTGGCGGCTCGCAATTCGGCGCGGCCCTTGGTTCAAACGAAGAGTTCACCGACGTCCGGGTCGGGGCAGTAGTCAATGTTACTAGCGATGCCTCCCGGAATCACCACGGCCTCATCGCAAGGATGACCTACTTCGTTGACGATGGGTCGATAACCGGCTATCCTGGCGTGGTTGCAACCCAGGTATATGTGATGCACATAAACTGGGAAGACGGTCCGGCCAACCTGAGAATTGATATCGAGAAGGTCGTCAACTTGTCAAATATCATGAGGGATGCAGAAGAGCTGGGTTTGGACGTTACTGTACCAGGCCTCGGCCACGCCAGGAGCTATTATGCTGAATTGGATGTTGTCGGCTCGGGGCCCGTGTATGTTACCAGTAGTCTCTATGAGTACAAAGGCGGCCCGCTCGTCGCAAAGACCGCGACAATGGTGGACACCAACGGTAACGACCCCTGGGAAGATCCGGATGTACAAGATGAGCCCTTTCTGAGCGGCGTAAGCGGTATCTTCGCCCAGAATCAACAAGAGGAACCGGCCGGCTACCATTGCACCTTTGACGATGTCTTCTCCGTGTCTGACGGCCCGGCGGCAGTCAATCCTTCTCCTGCTGATGGCGCGGCAGATGTAGGTGTGGACGCTGACCTTACCTGGTTAGAGGCGGCTTTTGCGACTTCACGCGATTTGTGGTTCGGCAAGAAAGGAGCTATGGAGAAGGTTGAGCCGGCGCCCGCAGGTACCACATTTGACCCGGGGACACTTGAATTAGGCCAGACTTACGAATGGCGCATTGATCAAATCGGGCCTTCAGGTACCGTCACCGGCCGCACCTGGACCTTTACTGTGGGAGAGTGTATAAGCGTGGAAGATTTTCAGTCCTATGCAGACCAAGCAGGTATAAGGGCTGAATGGATTGAAAACATCACCGACTTCGATTACGTCTTTCTCGCGACAGACAGCCTGGGCAACAACTCTATGCGGTTTGAATTCCAAAATCAGTACGAGCCTTACTTTACTGAGGCCACACGGACATTTGACAGCCCGCAGGATTGGACGGCTCAAGCCGTTGAGGCGTTGTCGCTGTCATTCATTGGTGAGCACGAAAATATGGAGCATCTGATGTATTTGAAGCTGGAGGATGCTGCCGGCCAAAGCTTCAAGGTTGAGCACCCATACACCTATGCCTGTCAGTCTGATTCATGGCGCCAGTGGACTGTGGCACTTGAGCAGTTCAGTAGTGGTGGAGTAGACCTGGGCTCTGTAAAGAAAATCGCTATCGGCTTAGGTGACGGCACCAGTTCGGCTCAGGAGGGTGAGGACAGAGACCATATATACATTGACCAGATTAGGTTGTGCCCGGCTGGGTTCTATAATATTGAGTAGCCCGCCGTGTCACGGACATGTCCCGACAGGTTGGATTTGACTGGCGATATAAATGCCGATTGCAAGGTTGACCCCGTTAGAGAGCCAACGGAAAAAGCCTCTAACGGGGTTGACATCGAAGACCTTGTTATCATGGTGGATAGCTGGCTTAACGATGAACTCTCAGCAGTACCATAATGAGCGTGAAAGTTGTTATTGTTCGTTTTTGTTACTTTTTTGAAGGATTATTATGTGTAAGAGATTGATTTATCTAATTTCTGTTTTGGTGCTGGCCCTTTGCCTGATGTCGTCGGCCTACGCTGCTGAGATTGTCGTGGTGAACGAAGCCCACGACTATGACAACGATGGTAACCAGGATGACCATCAATTGGTGGAGTGGCTCGAGGCTGAAGGACACCTGGTTGTTGTCCAGCATGATAACTGGACAACCCTCGATCCCGACAAGATAAAGGTTCTTAATGCTGCCGACCTGATTATTGTAAGTCGCACTTGTAACAGTACTCTATATGACGAGGGTGATGAGCCGACTCAGTGGAATTCCGTCACGACACCGCTTATACTAATGCAGGCGTTAATAACAAGAAGCAACCGTTGGAAGTGGGTCAACTCCAGTTCTGCGAACAGCTTGGGCGGTTCTCCAGCGCTGGAGGTCATAGAACCCGACCATCCTATATTTACCAACGTGACGATCGGTGCCGGCAATCTGGTTCAGGTTGTGGATCCGGCCATAGGTTCGGGCCACACCTCATCCGTAAACGCCAACAATGTAGGCAACGGTACACTTATAGCCAAAGAAGAGGGCACCGACTTGCCCTGGATTGCCGAATGGGAGGCCGGAGTCGAGTTCTACGACGGCGCCGGTGAGTTTCCTACGGGTAAACGTATCATGTTTTTCGCCGGCACACAAGAAACCGACGGACCTCCTCGTACTCCCTGGGGAGCATGGAACTTCACCGATGAAGGTGAAATAATGTTCCGTAACGCTATCCGTTATATGCTCGGTTCTTCATGGGAACCCGGAAAAGCCTATGGTCCCATCCCGGATGATGGGGCCATTTATGCCGATACGTGGGTGAACATTAGCTGGCGGCCGGGGGAATTTGCTGTCTCGCATGATGTGTATTTGGGTGACAATTTTGACGATGTGAACGCCGGTGCTGAAAGCACGTTTCAGGGCAACCAAGCCGCAACGTTTTCAGTTGCTGGCTTCCCCGGCTTTGCCTATCCAGACGGTCTTGTTCCCGGCACGACCTACTACTGGCGAATCGATGAGGTTAATGACTCTGAGCCGAACAGCCCGTGGAAAGGCGATGTCTGGAGCTTTAGTGTTCCTCCAAAGACAGCATACTTTCCCAATCCGGCTGATGGTGCGGAGTCTGTAGATGTGGATGTACAACTTAGCTGGACAGCAGGTTTCGCTGCGAAACTGCACACCGTTTATTTCGGTGAAAGTTTTGACGAAGTGGACAATGCCTCCGGTGGATCCTCTCAGGGAACTTTGAATTATAATCCCGGTGCACTTGAAATGGCCAAGACATATTACTGGCGTGTTGATGAGTTCGATGTTATCGAAACGCATAAAGGCGATGTCTGGAGCTTTATTACTCAGGGCGCTGTCGGGAGCCCGAGTCCGGCTAAAGGCGCCGTGGATTTAAAGCAGACACAGATTCTGAGCTGGTCGCCGGGAATCTATGGTGCATCACATGAGGTGTACTTCGGCATAGATAAAGATGCCGTGAAAAACGCTGATACAACTTCGCCTGAATATAAAGGCAGCGGGACCCTTGGTTCAGAAAGCTATGATGCAGGCAATCTTGAATGGAATACCACTTACTACTGGCGGATAGATGAGGCTAATAATGCCAACGCCGACAGCCCGTGTACAGGTCCTCTCTGGAGCTTTACTACGGCCAACTTCCTTATCGTAGATGATTTTGAGTCTTATAATGACCTTGATCCCAGTGACCCGGCGAGCAACAGGATATTTAATGCCTGGTTAGATGGATTAGACAACCCGGAAAATGGATCTATCGTAGGTTATGAAAATCCACCCTTTGCCGAGCAAAGGATAATTCACAGTGGTTCTCAGTCGATGCCGCTTTCCTACGACAACAGCATTGGGTACTCTGAGGCGACTATGACGTTGGCCGATACCCGTGACTGGACAGTGAACGGTGTCAACACTTTGACGATTTGGTTCAGGGGTGAAGCAGCCAACGTTTCTGAGACTTTGTATGTTGCTCTCAATGACAGTGCTGTTGTAACTAATGATAATCCTGAAGCAGCACTGAGAACTTCCTGGACTCAATGGAATATCGACCTGACGCACTTTGCGGACCAGGGTGTGAACCTTGCCAATGTCAATACGATTGCTATTGGTCTGGGTAACAAGCAGAATCCGGTAGCCGGTGGTTCTGGTACGATGTACTTTGATGATATTCGACTGTATCCCCCGCCGCCGGAACCGGCACCGTAAGATATGATTTAGCTGACAAGCGGATTTATGTCAATTCGGGGCTTATACTGATAGATTCAGTATGGGCCCCGTTTTAATTGACTTTTGGCTATTTATTATTTTGGGATTGCTTCGATGCAAAAACGTCAAATAAATTTGTTGGGGGGCATAAAATAATTCTCGAAAATAGTAACACAAAATCCTCCTAAAAGCATAGTTTGTCCTTGACGAGAAAGTGTCTGATTTGGTATAAGTATAATCGGTGAATATTATATCCGCGTATGAGGGTATCTGCGGATTTCGCTCCTCAAAGTCGCGGAATCATCGTAGTTTATCGAATAGTCGTCGTTATCGTAACCTTTTTATAGGAGGATGTATCATGAGAACTCGAGTAGTCTGGTTGACAGCAGTTTTGTTTATAGGATTCATAGTATTAGGTCCAAGCCACGCACAAGAAGCCGAAAATCTACTGGCTAACGGTGGCTTTGAGGACGGTGTTACTGCGCCGTGGGGTACATGGGGTAGCGTTACAATAGAAGTGGTTGAAGAATTGGAGGACGCAGCGGTTCGCGAAGACCCGATTGAGGGTTACTTTTGTCTGCATGTTATGGTTCCTGAACCACCTGTAGATTACTGGAATGTTGGTCTGTACCCCTCAGGAGTTGTTTTTAAAGAAGGCAAGAAATACACTTTTTCCACCTTTCTCAAATGCAAGGAAGGTGAACTGCAGATCGAGATCAAGCCGGAACTGAATGAAGATCCATGGACGGCATATGGTGTCCAGACCTTCACAATGACTGAAGAATGGACCGAGTTTAGCGTAACAACTCCTGTTTTTACTGAGGACGTCAGTCCACCGACCGTCTCGCTCCACATAGGTTTTGCAGTTGGTGATTTCTGGATAGATGGTGCAAGATGGTACGAAGGCGACTATGCCCCACCTTACCTCGGAGAGAAATCTTTGGCTTCGAGACCCGTCCCTGAGGATGGCGCCCTACATCCGGATACATGGGTTAGTCTTGTCTGGAAGCCTGGAAATTTTGCGGTATCACACGATGTGTACTTCGGCGATAATTTTGATGATGTAAATGACGGCACCGGCGATACATTCAGAGGCAATCAAGCCTCGGCGAATTATATTGTTGGTTTTCCCGGTTTTGCTTTTCCGGACGGCATTGTTCCAGGCACGACTTACTACTGGCGAATCGACGAGGTTAATGATCTGGATCCAAATAGTCCCTGGAGGGGTGATGTCTGGAGCTTTAAGGTTCCCCCTAAAACCGCCTATGCACCGGACCCGGCTGATGCTGCCGAGCAGGTAGACCCGGATGTAACTCTGAGGTGGACGGAAGGTTTCGGTTCGAAACTACACACTGTGTATTTTGGCGACAATTTTGACGATGTGAACAATGCCGCTGGGGGTCTTTCTCAAGGAGTTACGACCTATACTCCAGGCCCACTTAAATTGGCTGAGACTTACTACTGGCGTGTCGATGAGTTTGATATTATCGAGACGTATAAAGGCGATGTCTGGAGCTTTACTACTGAGGGTGCCGTCGGGAATCCTGACCCGGCTAATGGCGCTGTTGATGTAAAGCAGACACAGATTATTACCTTCTCGCCAAGTGTCTTTGCTGATTCGCACCAGTTATACTTTGGCACTGATAAAGATACCGTGAAAAATGCCGATACCGGCTCGCCGGAGTATAAAGGCACCAGGGACCTTGGTGATGAGAGCTATGACCCCGGAAAACTCGAGCTGGGTGTCACCTACTATTGGCGTATTGATGAGGTCAATGACGTCAATCCCGACAGTCCGTGGACAGGCATCCTCTGGAGCTTCATGACAGCCGGCTTCCTTGTCGTGGACGATTTCGAGGACTACGATTCCGGGGACAACCAGATATGGTATTCGTGGAAAGACGGGCTTGGCTATGCCGC
>JBGVTO010000402.1:0-6806 GCA_041862635.1 Phycisphaerae bacterium
GGAAGAGAACCCTACATGCACATTCCAGTTACACAGGATTTAGCCCTAAGACACGGCGGCGGAACCAACCAGGATAGAGATATTGAGCAAGCGAATGCCGGTCAGGCTGATGGCATTTGACCTTCTCTATGTCAGAGGGCGACGGATTACAGGCCAGCCGCTGGTCGAACGACGACAGCGGCTAATTGAACTGGTAGGAAGACTTGGCCATTCGCTTCTGATCGTACCGGACTACATAGTCGGGCATGGTGTGGAGTTCTTTACCGGTATAGTGAGGCACAGGCTGGAAGGAATGATGGCCAAGCGTATAGACAGCCCTTATCTTATCGACAAACGTTCAAGTGACTGGCTCAAGATCAAGGTCGCTCACACCGCCGACTTTGAGGTTATCGGTTGTGTCCCGATACGAAGCGAAAAGACCGTACGTGCGCTGCTGTTAGGTGAAAGTCATCAGGGCAGGCTGGTGTATAAGGGCAAGGTCAGCAGCGGCCTTACCAGAAGGCAACGGCAGGATTTCCTGGCTGAATTTGCCAAAGCACCAAAGCCGCAAGAGCCGTTGGATTGTCCTTCCGGGTCTATATGTCGATTGCCCGGTTGGCGGTGCAGAGTTCGCTACTTCGGGCTGACGGAAATGGGCCATCTGCGATCGCCGACCTTCAAGGGCTTAATTTGAGGGGAGCGCCGAACCAGGGCCACTCCCGCCAAAGACTCGAGCTTCCCTCTTTGATTCTATTATCGATGGTTCCTGCTGAGTTAGAGTACGAAGGCGTGGTCGTATGTTCGAAACGCCCCCCCGCTATGGCTCAAAATTAAGGTCGCTCACACCACCGACTTTGAGGTTGTCGGTTGTGTTCCGACGCGGCGCGAAAAGGCCGTACGTGCGCTGCTGCTGGGTGAGAGGGTTCAAGGCAGGTTGGTGTATAAGGGCAAGGTCAGCAGCGGCCTTACCAGAAGGCAACGGCAGGATTTCCTGGCTGAATTGGCCAAAGCTCCAAAGCTGCAGGAACCGGTGAATTGTCCTTCCGGCTCTATTTGTCGCTTGCCTGGTTGGCAATGCAGAGTTCGCTACTTCGGGCTGACGGAAATGGATCATCTGCGGTCGCCGACCTTCGAGGGCTTGACTTGAGGGGAGCGCCGAACCAAAGCGACTCCCGGAATCCCCTCCAAGGACCCGAGCTCCCCTCTTTGATTCTATTATCGATGGTTCCTGCTGAGATAGTGTACGAAGGCGACTTCTGGGAATAAAATCCAGACCCATTTTTCAGCTCAAAATCACTGTTTCGACTCCCCGTTTGTACGCCACTGAATCCAATAGGCGGCACGAAGGCAGATCACGATTGCTGTGTTAGGCTGCGGTTATTGTCCAGAGACGACAATGGTGGTTGTCTGCCCGAGTTGACAGGTGACAGTCGCTTTGCCCTAAGCCACCTTCTCAAGGGGACGGACCATCGCCCACGTCAATATCAAGATCCATATTCTTATGGACTTTCAATGGGCGATGCCACGCGAACTTCGTGTCTTCCGGCCACTTGGTGGGCTTGCGTGCATCACTTGGACGCCAGTGCACGTAGATCATATACGTTCCTTCAGGGACGTGAATAAGCCGGAATCGTCCTTCAGGATCGGTCCTTCGCAAATTGAAATATCGGTTCTTAGGATCCGCCTGCTTGGAATGCAATGTGACCTGAGCGTTTTCCAGGGTATCGCTGCCGGCCCGTACTGTACCGGTGATTACGTAATCCCCTTCATTGCCGAAGTTCAGTTCCATCGAGTCACCGGGCTTGAGGTTGACCTTCTTATGCCCGATTGTATAGTTCCGGGGAGACATCACGGAGACCTGCACCTGTCCCGTCGGGACCCCGGATAGCTGGTAGTATCCGTCTTGGTCGGTGTTCGCCCTAGGTCCCAGGCTTGGGAAACGCTTTAGCACGTCTCTGGCTCGTCCGAGGTCAACGAAGGCATGCACGCATGCGTCAGCCATTGCCTTGCCGTTTTCATCGAAAACGCGCCCAAAGAGACTGGCCGCACGGTCGAGGACAATATCAGAGAGCAGGCCGGGTGTTTCGAGCATATCCGTCATGAGATAAACACGAGGAGCGAAATCAGGGGCGCTCACAAACAGGCACTGTGGCTCCGAGTCAAGCCCGGAGATTGTAAATACGCCCGCCTTGTCGGTCACCGCCCGCGGCCAGTTCTCACGGTCCTGTACATTCCCGTTCGAGAAGAAGACAGCCGCTGCTCCCTTGATCGGCTGGCCATCACTGGCAATGACCCGACCCGCGAAAACGGTCGCAATCTGAAGCCTGAATTCGGTGAGATTGGGTTCGTTTGAGACAGGTTGAACCACAACCGGATCAATAGTCAAGGGCGCATAACCTTCTGCGTGGACCGTCATTCGATATTGGCCGTTAACAGGCAGATCCTCTCTACCCGTGTCAAACAAGCCCTCGGATGAGTCGAAGGTATGTCCTTCTCGCGACCACGTGGCCGCGTATCCAAAGGTGCGAGGACCGACCTGGCTGGCGGTCATCTTGACGAGGAACTCGGGGAGCGGTTCACCGGTCGTGGCATCCATCACCTTTCCATAGATCTTGCCCGAACGGTCAACCACAATAAGGCACTCGTCCTGGCCGAGGTCCACCTTGTGGTTTGTTCCGGTGATTCCCTCGCCGAAGACTCGTAGTTCCAATTCGCCGTCTGCGGGGGCATTGGGAATCGTGAATCGTCCGTCTGAGTCACATGAGTGGCGACGTCGATCAAAAAGTCTTACCCCGTTGTACTCGTCAGTCGTAACAATTGCCTCCAATATGGGATTACCGTCACTGTCCACCACGGTTCCATGGAGTGTGCGTGCGTCTTTGAGCTGGATGTCAATACGTCGTTCTGCCTGGCCCATTTCAAGAGTAGTGTATTCGACGAACGGTGCGTACTGGCCATGGGTCGCCCATAGGACAAGCTCCCCAACATCCACAATACCTAATCGGTACATCCCCTCTTCGTCCGTCTCGGCCTCTATGTTGTTCCACATCGCACCGGATCGGGTATTGCCCACCGTCACCGCCGAGATGGGTACTCCCTGCGAATTGGTAACCTGGCCAAAGACGGTCACCCCAGGCTTCAGTATAATCTCCTGATACCGCGTCTGGCCCGCGGGGGCTGGTTGGAGGGCGATGGAGACCCCTGGATACGCCGGATGACTGACGAGAACCTGGTAGGAATTGACCACAGGATCCAGGCCATCGGTCTCAAATCGACCCTCAGCGTCTGTCACTGCAAAGAAAAGTGATTGCAGCAGCCCTGCCGGGTCTTGTCTCTGAAGGAAATAAGTGAGACCAAAGATGCCCACGTCAGCACCCTGTATGGGCTGACCGTTTTGGTCCATGACTATGCCGGCAAGCTTCGAGCCGGGACTAAGCTCAATGGTGACATCCTGCGTGCTTCCCGTTTTTATGCGCAATGTAATCTTGCGTGATGCATAGCCCGAGGCTGTTGCAAACACAGAGGCCTTCTCATCAGGCCTTGTGTAGGTGAGCATGAACCGGCCTTCTGCATCCGTGACAACCGCCTCGGTAGGCCTGAAGCCAACTTCAGCTCTCTGGATCGGTCGGTATGTGTTCTTGTCAATGACGATACCAGACACTCCGGTTTGACTCGCCTGCGGAGGGGGCTGAGATTCATTGGGCTCTTGGCTGGTGGTTTCCCGGGGCTCAGGCTTGGCTTGACGTTCCTGGATTGCCCCAATGGCCTCTTGGAACGGATTCTCCTGTTCCGAACCCTGCCATTGCTCGGCAAATGTCTGTAAGGCAGACAACACGGAGCCATCGCCAATTTGCCCAAGATAATGGGCCACCCGCATCTTAGTAGGATTCTGGCCGGTCTGAAGAAGCTGAAGCAGGCCCGCCAGGTCTTGTCTCTCGAAGAACTGCTTTGCCATCTCCAACTCTCTCTCGAGCAGTACCTGGGGACGGGTCACCTCGCTTTGTTTCTCATCCTGACGGGCAGTGGCCGTGTGGGTCGGCTCAGTATGCTGGGGGGTTTCACTACTTATCAGATGGATGGTCAATATGAATAATCCTAAAAGCAGCACCGCCGCCGCAGCGAATCTTGTTATGCTGCTCTTCATAATCATTCTCCATATATTCGGCTGAGTTCGAGCCAATTTCATCTTCTTTAATTCTTCCTGAGCCTTCAGAGCGTCAACAAGAATCTTCCGATCCATTTCGCCAGGGGTATTAACATTAAGAACATGTAGATCCCTGATTAGTTTTTCTATATTATCTGATATCATTCTTTCACCCCACTATTCAATAAGTATCGCAGTTTATCCAAGCCATAACGATATCGACTCTGGATTGTACCAATTGAAACACCCTGCAATGCGGCTATTTGCCGAAATGTCCTTCTACCCTGTAGGTGTAGGATGACAACCTCTCGTTGTTCATATGGAAGCTCGGCTATTGCATGTCTTAATCGCTGCAATTCTTCTGTGGATATCACAGTTTGATCCGGTATTCTAAGGTCTAATATCGACAAATCTGTTTCAATCGGTCTGATGGGAGTTTTTCCCCTTGCTCGATTTCTGTCGCGTGAAAGGTTTGCTACACAGGTTAGCAAATAGCCTTTGAGGCTGCCGGTCAGCCGAAACTTATCAATAGATTGTACGAAAGAGACAAAAACATCGTGCACAATATCTTCGGCAGTATCAACGTCATACAAGAGAGCAATCGCCAATGCTAACAAATCATTCTTGTACTTCTCATAAATACGACACAATGCCTCACTGCTTCCACGCTTCATTTTCCATAGAAGCATCTCGTCTTCAAACATCTGCGAGCCTCATTGCTAATCTTGGAACGATCAATCGTCACATATAAAACGATTTAACCGTACATTTTAATTTAAACAAAATAGACTTTTTCTGCAAATTTCACCTTGCAGGTCAAAATCTCCGAAGTTTCCCCTAAAATCGAATGCGAAAAGAGCCAATGTCAACAGTTTCCAGCTGTTGTTTGCGGCGTTTTTTGATGTAGTTTTTGGACAAGCCAGATAGTCTGGCCTTCCTCCACATCGTCAGGGCTGGTAAGGTCCACTGTCTGCCAGCCTGCACTGCCGTTAGAGGGAGCGACGGCTCCTCTAAGTTTGCCAATTCGATGCAAAATAAGGTAGGCAGATAGTAAGATCTATCTGCCTACCTAAGATGGTATTGGGTCTTACTGTCGTTTAATAATATATACATCGTTTTCTGGGAAGTTAGAGTAGATTAGCAAATACCTACATTTAGGTTGCGAAAAACGTGGATTTCTTGCCTTTTTTTTTCACATATATTACATAATTTACTTGCATAATTTTTTTACATCGCCACTGTATTCATGCCCGGCAAGGTCTCTTGAGACACGCAAGCGATGTGATTTTTTGCAGCAGTGCTGAAAATAGGCTATAGTACTGGCCTTTTGTGCACTTGTAAAAGAAAGCCCATGGATATCGCATCAGGGCTCATAATGGCGTGGTCGTATGTTCGAAACGCGCCCCCGCTATGAACCTACGACCACGGTTGCAGGTGGTGGTGTGTACTGAATAACTGGGTGTATACCTGCAGAGTGAAGTACTTCACGCACTTCACTTAACGACCGATTTATTTCTATACGAACTTGCCGAGCAGTTTCATTTTCTATAATATCTGCATGTGGATTTACACTCATATAATCTACTTCTACATTGTTGAAATACGTGTCAATTAACTCTCTAAATTTGTAAAGCAGTTTCAACCGGTTCTTATTTTCCCAAACTGGGATTTTGTTGTAAATTTTCATGCCCACTGCTTTTGCCTAAAATGAGCTTCAAAATTTTTCAAATTTGCATGTTGATTATACTTATGTTAGAATTAAAATGCAAGTAAGCAGACAATCTACCTAACCTGAAGATAGCTGTTCCAGACCACGACAATGACACCTTTGTACAACGTACAAGCATTTTCAAAATCACACCAGTTTTGAGCTAATTTTCCTTGACCACCAACCGTACAAGCGACGCCAGCGACTAATTGAACTGGTGGGAAAACTTGGCTATCCGCTTCTGATCGTACCGGACTGTGTAGTCGGGCATGGTATGGAGTTCTTCGCCGGTATCGTGCGGCACAGGCTGGAAGGGATGATGGCCAAGCGTATAGACAGCCCTTATCTTATTGGTAAGCGTTCAAGCCACTGGCTCAAGATCAAGGTCGCTCGCACCGCCGACTTTGAGGTCATCGGTTGTGTCCCGACACGGGGCGAAAAGGCCGTACGTGCGCTGCTGCTCGGCGAAAGGGTTCAGGGCAGGTTGATATACAAGGGCAAGGTCAGCAGCGGCCTTACCAGAAGGCAGAGGGAGGATTTTCTGGCTGAATTGGCCAAAGCACCAAAGCTGCAAGAGCCAATGGATTGTCCTTCCGGGTCTATATGCTGATTACCGGGCTGGCGGTGCAGAGTTCGCTACTTCGGGCTGACAGAAATGGGTCATCTGCGGTCACCGACCTTCGAGGGCTTAATTTGAGGGGAGCGCCGAACCAGGGCCAGTCCCGGAACCCCCGCCAGCTTTGCCAATTGCCTCCAGAGGTCAGCTTTACAACCGCCTTCCTTTGCCTCTTTCCATGCGGCCTCTACATTCTTTTCCCACAGAAATACCAAGATAGAAGGAGTTGAACCATCGATTGCCGTGGAGGAAGAACGCGTGCAGGTTTTGAACCTTATGGAGGCACTCAAGGCCAGTGTGAGCGAGTCAGTCAGAATTAGGAAGGTCAAGAAGCCTGCAGCCAGGACTGCGGAAAGGGT
>JBGVTO010000403.1:0-9927 GCA_041862635.1 Phycisphaerae bacterium
GCTTCCCATGGTTACGATGGTTCCGCCGACTATAACGAGGTTCACGGCACTCTGCATAAGGAGGAAGATCGTTACCAACGAGAGCTCCATTTGTCGGGATTTCATAACCATCCAGCCACGCTTCAAATATCCTGTTGCTCTGGGGGTCAGGTGGATCAATGTCATTGTAGGACTCAAAATCGTCCACAACAAGGAAGTTGGCGGTCGTAAAGCTCCAGAGGATGCCTGTCCACGGACTGTCTGTATTGGCGCTATTAACCTCATCAATCCTCCAGTAGTAGGTAGTATCCCACAGGAGCTTTCCGGGGTCGTAGCTCTCAGCACCAAGGTTCCTTGTGCCTTTGTACTCCGGCGAGCCGGTATCGGCATTTTTCACGGCATCTTTATCAGTGCCAAAGTATAACTGGTGCGAAGCAGCAAAGACACTTGGTGACCAGGTAATAATCTGTGTTTGCTTTACATCCACAGCGCCATTAGCCGGGTCCGGCCTACCGACGGCGCCCTGAGTAGTAAAGCTCCAGACGTGACCTTTATAAGTGGTGACGGCATCAAATTCATCAACCCGCCAGTAGTAAGTCTTGGCCAATTTAAGTGTGTCAGGATTATAGATTGTCGTTCCCTGTGGAAGTCCACTCGTGGCATTGTTCACATCGTCAAAATTGTCGCCGAAGTACACTGTGTGCAATTTGGAACCAAAACCTGCCGTCCAGCTAAGGTTTGCATCAGGGTCTAACTGCTCGGCACTATCAGCCGGGTCGGGGTTATAGGCGGTTTTGGGAGCAATCATAAAGCTCCAGACATCGCCTTTCCATGGACTGTTCGGCTCGCTGTCATTGACCTCATCAATCCGCCAGTAATATGTCGTGCCCGGAACAAGGCCATCCGGAAAAGGAAATCCGGGAAAGCCGACAACAAGATACGTCGCGACCTGGTTACCCTGGAACGTACTTTCGGCACCGTCATTTACGTCGTCAAAATTGTCACCGAAATATACATCGTGTGAGACGGCATTATCTCCCGGTGACCAGCCAAGGCTCACCCACGTATCCTCATAGATGACACCATCATCCGGGACTGGTCTGTAAGCATTTACGCGTTTCGAGGTACCGAGCATATAACTGACCGCGTTGAGGAACATTATTTCACCGTCGGCGGTGAGGTTGTATCGACCATCGACGCCGCTGTTCGTGCCGGAGATAAATAACATACGACGACCGCCGGCAATCTGGCCCGACCCTGCGTAGAATTCCTGCCCTGTTTCCCACTCGACTATCCAGAGTTCGTCGTTATCTGCTCGCTTGGCGAGCAGCGTACCGTTGCCCGCATCCGTAATGCTTGGAAAGGAGCTTGCCTCCGTGATGACCGGAACCTGATTGTTGTTGTCAAGGTTCACACCATTGAACACAGGATGGCTGATGTCCACCGCTTCCATTGCAAGAGGAAGACTGTCATTATAGGCATCTGTATTTATCCATAGCCATCGGTTACTCCTGGCGATATGTGCAATTTGCATGATGATAGGCGTCTCGATGGAGTTCCATGCGGCCATGGTACCAGTGTAATCGCCGCTATTGGTGTCACGACTGATAATGATAAGGTCGGCGGCGTTAAGAACATCAATCTCTGCCGTATCGAGGCTGCGACCTTCCTGATTACGGAAGTCAAGGTTGACGGTATACCCCTGGGCCTCAAGAAGTTCCACCCAGGGCTGGTCTGCCGGGACTCCGTCTGTAGGGGTCTTGTTGTCCGACACCCAGACGATTGTGGCGGCGGGCACCGACGATGCCAGGCAAAAAGCCAAGACTAAAACCAAATAAACCAATTTCTTAGACATAATAAACCTCCTTCAAAATATAGTATGATGTTAATTGAAATGCAAAAATCTTAACCACGAAGCACGAAGCTCCTGCTTAAAACTCAGCACCTCACTCACTTAAAAACGCCGTAGAAGTTCAACCTGCCGAAAGACTAAAACCCCTTGATATCCAGCCATTCGAACCTTCGGCCATCAGGGCACGCTTTTTTCATTCAGGCAGGCTCTAAACAAAAGCTTGACCAAGCTTATTTATACCAAATTGGTCATCTTCCAGTCAAGAGAAAATTTTTGCAATGAGGACATTACACATCAACACAACAATAATCCATCTATTTTGGAAACGCCGACTTTATGTCGGCTATCGTTACTCCAAGCGTTGCTTTGGCAATACTATCAAGGTCAGCTTCGGGACCTTGCAGGTGATAGGTACGATGTATATGGGATATTGCCTCGCTAGGTTTTAAGGCCGCTGCAGGGGATGATGTTTCAAGTTCATAAAACGGCCCCATCGGTTTAGCGCCGGGTTCGGAAGGACCATCGTTGTACGAATTAACAACATCACCTTTGTACGGTTCTTCCTGAAGCTCCCACATTGAGTTTACATAATCGGCAGCAGTCTGAGGTTTGTTGTACTGGACAATTGTCAAGACTTTATTGACGGCATCATAACTGCCGGCTATTGGCCTGGCACGTTGGGGCGAAAGACCTATCTTACTGCGGTATTGTCCGTCACCACTAAAGAACATCACACCGTCCTTAACCACCAGCCGATTCGCAGGAACCTTACCGAAATAGGCATCGTTCACGATGGGGCCAAGCTCATCCTCCGTACCCACGTTGAACGGGACGATAATCGTGGTTGCAGGCGAAGGATTGAACATGCCAAGAATCCAGATTGAGAGCAATCCGGTTTCTTTTTCCCAGGCCTTTGTGCCTGTGTTGGTCATCGTGTTGTTTGATTCGAAAGCAACGATTTTAACTGTTTTGGCCGGCGATATTCCCAACGCATCGAGCGATTCGCTGCGTTCAAGAACTCGAATTTCTCGGTCCACCCGAAGGTTAAAAATAGTACGCGAGTAGTTCTCCAACTGCATATCTTTTTTTAGAATTGCATGGTTTTTGGATTTAGAAACAAGCTCAAATGGCTCTGTATCAATGGGCGCCGGGGTAAACCAATGCTCGAGGTCGAACGGCACATTATTTTTGAAAAATATCGAAAATTGCCCACCCTCGGGCCCGATCCAGAAACGGTCTTCACCCCCATAAACATTAATGTGCTCGACCGTCTTACCGGAAGCGATTAGCTCGCGGTTAATCCAGCCAAAGCTCAATCCCTTCGTTCCATCCGCAGTACTGGTCATTGCCCGGCCTTGCAGCGTGGGCAAAACAGCTACCTGGCTGTTGCCGGAAGTGTCTGATAAAACGACTACGTCGGTATATTTCTTAAGGAATGCCAGGTCGTCGCCAAATGTCTTTTTTGCCATTTCCGTCTTCTCCTCCAGACAGCCTGCCAAAGTCGAAATACATATCAGAACAATCAACAATTTTACACATCTCATTGTTTGCCTCCCTACTTATTTCGTTCTTTCGCTATAAAAGCCAAGCCCTCCCCGAAACAAACCTTAACTCAAAACGCCTGTTTTTTGAGTTCTTATAATAAAACACTCTGCGATACAGGTCAAGCTGCAAAATAACTGTTCGTTCAAGTGATTCGATGAATAAATGGACTTGAAATTTACTGGCCGGGTGAAGGTATGGCTGCAACCCAGTTGTCAGGGTCATTGCCGTAATCGGCGCCGGTCTTGCGCGTAAGCGATTTGCCTCCGCCGTCCGGCTCGCTCGGCCAGAGGTCAACGCCGCCGGGACAATCCTCAGGATGAGAACCATCGCTATAACCAACTCTGTCAACGCGAATATAATAACGGGTACCAAATTCGTCCACATCGCCGGGCATCGAAAGCTCCAGCCTCTCGCCGTCGTTATTCAACTTGCCACTGTAAGGGCCAAGAATCTTCGCAACCGGGACAGCCGGATACCGCCAGGCAAACGCCTCCGGCTCCTTGACCACTAACAAATATCCGCCGGCAGGGAGCGTAACAGGCTTCTCTTCCGGGAATGTAAAGTCAATACCATCGGTGAACTTCCACGATTGAGCTTTGTCATAATCATAGAAGGTTACCGGCTCAGCGCTGATATTGTACAGTTCGATGTATTCATACTGGTCATTAGTATATGAGCCACCAACCGGCCAATCCGGATTGTACATAATCTCGTTGATGACTATCGGGCCGACCTTCGGATAAGCATTAACAGAACCCGGCGTGTTTTGAGACATCGGAACGAAGTTGTAATTACCGGTACTGGATTTGTAGTAACGGCCAAACGATACATCTGTTTCCGAAGCGCCGAAATCTTCCGCCTCGCGATAGCCGGTCAAAACACCACCTTCCACCGAGCTTAGATATATCTGTTCGCCGTTCTCGCTCAGGGCAAATGGCTGATAACAGCCCGGGGCGGCAGGATTATTGAAATGCAGGTCTTCATAAAAAACAATATATCCATACGGAGCAATCCTTGTCCCCGCGGCAATCTGGTATTTGGTCAGATTAGAACTACTGTCACTGAGGAACCAGCCGCCAATGTCTATAGTAGTCTCTGTAGTATTATGCAGCTCAATCCAGTCCGTAGCATTGGCGTGCGAATGTGCCAACACCTCGTTAATAACCACTGCGCCGGGGTCGGGGATAATATTGCCGTCATCTTCACCCGGTGAGCCGCCGACGTATGCACTTGCACGCCAGGAGTCTTTCTCATTCCAACTGTATGAGTCGGTGTTAATCGGGTCTATTACTGTAAGAGAAAAACCGTCACCATCGGTGATAGAGCGCCAGCCGTCTTTATAGTCAAAGTCCATAATCGTCTGGCCGATAGCATTTTCAAGCCTGATTCGCTCGCCTGCATTGTTTAGCCTGCCGGTGTATTCGCCGGCTATATTCATAGCTGTTCCGTACCGGGATTCGAAGGCATTGCGGTCCTGGACAACGACAACAAATTCTCCAGGTGGCACTTCAAGGTTCGGGAAGGTGAAATCAATTCCGTTAGTGAATTTAACCAGATTCAGATTAATTGTTTCGGCTCCGATGTTTTTCAGTTCGATGTACTCTTCGTTTGGTTCGTCCGATTCATCTGGATTCTGCGGATGATACATAATCTCTGTGATACGCATATTATTTGCTACGGGGCCCACGGCGAATGTCGCCTCGTTGAGGGCACTCCAGGTGCCGCCCCTCAATACACGGGCCTTGACGTGGACGCTATGGGGCAGCGTAATTGGTCCGGTATATTGGAGCACACCAGACGAAATACCGCCGTCACCGGGGGAACTGCTTTTGCCTGCAACCAGCTCGGTGGAGATGAGAAAATCAGAGCTTGTAGTCGAGTTGTTCAGTCCCTGGATGGCCAAGATATTATAATTACTTTGCAGTGAGTTAAGATAAGCGGAAATGTCGATGTTCTCGAAGTTGACGGCTTCTGTGTCAGAACGACTGACGTTGGCGCTGGAGTTCCGGGTCGGTGTGCCGGTGAAATTGCGTCTGGCAATCTCGACGCCATTGATGTAGGCAATAAAACCGTCGTCGTAACGAATCTTCAGAGTCATAAAGTCAAAGTCATCCGGACTGTCATTAAAGACAAACGGGATGCGGATATAACAGGTGGCATTTTTTCCATACATCTGGTCTTCAAGGTCAAGTTTGAAGAGATTTTGATAACCGGAGCTTCTTTCGTAGCCAACGCCGCCGGGATTTCCGGTGTTAAATCTCCAGGCCGAGTCGTTGAAAACACCGCCGCCTTTCCAATTGCTGCTGATGTTACTGGTCGGAACCAATACCCGTTTAGCCGCATTCTCACGAACAAGGGTTGTAATGGTACTGTCGTCTGGTAAGGTCTGCGGCAGGCGTGGATCGCTGCCGTCGAGAGTATAATAGATTGTGCCGGTCGCAGCAGCCATAGAAAATCTGTTAGTTGGCAAAATCAGGCCGCCGTGCTTATAAGAGCCATTGATGCGAAAGACCGGCGCATCGATGTTAGGATACCATCCCCTTGCCTTGATTTGGTTAAGAACAATTCCCGTGCGTTGCGGGAAGTACTCGTTAATTAACCAGTTACGTTCACGAATCCAATCGATGTCTCGTGTGTAGGGACTGGAGCGGTGGTTATCACCCCATCGTGCCGACTCAGCGACCACGGCGCGGTCCACCTCGTCGAGCCGGAGTTGATAAAGGGCTGTTGCAGTGTCCGGCGTAAGAATACCGTCATTGAAGAAATAACGATGGACATGGTCGGCAAAGACCATACGGTATTCGGAGTTGTCAACCAGCCTTTGGTGGAGGCGTGTAGGGCCACCGTTATCGTCTCTGCCTGTAACATTTGCACCCAAGGCTTCCATTACGTGTTCGGCGTCCCAGCTATGGTATCGCCATTGGCCATTAGGGTCTTCGCTGTTGTGCGAGGCGTACCAGTTTTGATGCGCCCAGTCAGTATTACCTACATAGAAATTCGTTATCATGTAGTCGATAAGATTGGGTACATCCAGATACCGCTGGATTAACTGATACTGCACATCAGAAGCCAGGCCGGCATTGGCGATACTGAACATTCGGTTGTAGTCTGCTCCGGAACCATTGATAACCGTACCGGAACTGTGCTTGAGGGCATCGTAATCCTCATCATCGCCACCGAGGTAGGCGGCGGCGAAGTGCTCGTCAGGCCGTTCGTGAAGCCAGTACAATCCCCAATATAGGCCATTTAAATATAGGTGGACATGTCTGCCGTGTGGTGCGTAGCCACCCATAGCGTTTTGAATATCTGCAACGAACTGGTCTCGTGTATATTGAGCAACATCTCGTTGTGAAGGACTGCCCGAGATCCATGGTCGACTGTTATTAGGTAGCATAACTCCGCCGCCATAACCCCAGCTGTTGTTCATCCGGGCATCGACGACAAGAGTGTCGAATTCATCGGTGACGGCTTCGCCAAAGACAGGGAACCTGAGCTTAGTAGAGCCATATTCACCCTTGAACTTTAACCTCAAAGATAGTTTGTCCATTTTCCATCTATTCGGGCTGCTACCCCCGACAATCATGACGGAGCAGTTAATCTGGAAGCCCAGGCTTCCATCGGGGAAAATCATTTCGGCTGAGAATGCCCGCTCGCTTCTTTCGCCCCGGATGTAGATGCCCTGACCACCGCTTTTGAACCAGTCGTCAACATCCATTACCAGTGAGAGTGTCGGAACGGACTTGAGGTCACTCTTTATCGTGTTGCGATAGCGTGAATTATTGACAACTTGCGGATCCATCTCATAATCGCCATTGCCGGTGTGCCCCCAGTTAGTGGGAAATCCGGCTGGACGGGCAGGCTGTCGAATGACATCGTCAAGAAAGATATATGTCTGGGCATCCATATTTGTGGGTTTCCAGCCGGGCTTGATGGCTATCGCCCGCAAAGACGTGGTCGTGGTGATAGGAATAGGACCAGTATAGACCGTACCGCCCGGAGACCGCCCAACATTAGTAACATTATACGGCTCAGTGCCGTCGAGCGTATAGTATATTACGGCGTTTTTGGTTTCAGTGGCAATCGTGACAGAGAAAGGCGTATCGTAAAAACCTCGCTTATGGCTGAATTTCGTGTCGTCAACCTCGCCTAAATACGCACCATCATTTTCCGCTGCCGGGGTTGGGATGGCAAGAAATCGCACATTATCAGTAGCATCAGGGTAGCGACCGTATGAAATATCAGTGGCTTGTGCAGGAAAGGCGACACTATCAATCAGTGTACTGCCGTCAGTATCGAACAGGGCAAGCTCCTCACCGTCCGCATCGAGTTTAAAATTAGCATGAAGCCCGGCGTCCGTGGTATCATTGTCGGCCCATATCAACAGATAGCCCCCTGCTGGGACAGTAGTTACCGCCGAATTGCCATAGGGAATTCGCCACTTGCTCGGAACAGACGGGTTGTCCGTCAGGTATATCCCACCTACATTAATAGCCTCGGTGCCGTAGTTGTAGATTTCGACCCAGTCATCATATTGGCCCTGTGGATCCCGAATAAAACTGCTATTGGACGCCATAAATTCATTGATTGCCAGAGGTATGCCCCTCTGGTGCCATTGCTCGGCCAACAGGGCAAAATCACTCATATCGACCTCATCATCCCTGTCGAGGTCGGCTGGACTTTCCGGAGGGGCCAACCACTGCTCGGCAAAAACGTGGATGTCCAGAAAGTTGACCTGGCAGTCCCTATTTAAGTCCCCTATCGGACAGTCGGCCTTGACAGTCCGCAAGAACTCCATAGGAGAGCCGAGCAAGGCTACAGTTAATACCAGGCCGAGCAATAAGATTTTCATAAATCGGGACATTTTCTCTAATCCCTTCTCCCTTCCCCGCTTATATTTTAACCGCCCAGTGCGGTTTAGCCTCCGTAGCTTATTGGCTTCTTGGCTTTAAATATTTTAACATATAAAGACCCGTCGAGTCAATGCCTTTTGGTCGAAGGCAGCCGTTCCACAATTGTCGGGAAAGTAATACCCGAGCAAAAGTTGTTGCAGAGTTTATTACGAGCGGCTATTGTTAATAGCTAATTTGTCCGATAGCGATGTCGAGCGTTTGCAAATTTAAGATTCAGAATTAAGGGAGTTATGAAGTGAAAGCATTCCGCTCGCCGAATAATCCTATAATTAAACCGGAGGATATTAAGCCCTCCAGAGACGACTTTGAAGTTATCGGTGTTTTTAACGCCGGAGTTACTCGTTTTAAAGACGAGGTCGTGCTGCTTCTTCGTGTGGCTGAAAGACCTATCAACAAACATCCCAATATTGTACTAACCGCTTTTTATGAGGTGAGTAAAGGTAAGATTGTCGTAAAAGAATTTTCGAAAGGCGACCAGGAAAATGAT
The DNA here is from genome assembly GCA_041862635.1 of Phycisphaerae bacterium. Classification (GTDB taxonomy): domain Bacteria; phylum Planctomycetota; class Phycisphaerae; order Sedimentisphaerales; family Anaerobacaceae; genus NIOZ-UU13. The sequence goes on from JBGVTO010000403.1 coordinate 8,774, forward strand.
TTTTCAGACCCGAGGTTAATCATAACACCGAGCCGGACATATTTGACATCTATTTCACATCTGAGGCTGGCACGAAGCAAAAACGGTATCGGCTTTGAGATTGAAAATATCCCTACGATTCAGCCGGCAAATGACTATGAAACCTTCGGCCTCGAAGACCCAAGAATCAGCCTTATTGATGACACATATTATATCAGTTATGTTGGGGTTTGCCCTTTGGGAGTAACAACCTGTCTGGCATCCACGAAAGATTTCACCACTTTTGAGCGCCACGGAGTCATCTTCTGTCCCGACAACAAGGATGTAGTGCTTTTCCCTGAAAGCCTCGAAGGTAAGTATTATGCTCTGCACAGGCCTGTTTCTCCTTTATTTAGAAAACAGGAAGTCTGGATTGCAGAATCACCGGACCTGTGCTGCTGGGGAAACCATCGCTATCTAATGAGTCCTCGCCCAGACTACTGGGACGAGATTAAGATTGGCGCCGGTGCCGTACCTTTCAAGATTGACCAGGGCTGGCTGGAGATTTATCACGGGGTGGACAGAAATAATCGCTATTGTCTTGGGGCGGTATTGCTCGACAGCCAGGAGCCGTGGAAGGTTATCGCAAGGATGAAAAAACCAATTTTCGAACCGCAAGCCCACTACGAATGTAACGGCTTCTTTGGAAACGTGGTGTTTAGCTGCGGTTTGCTCTGCGAAGATGACAAGCTAAAGATTTATTATGGTGCCGCTGACACCGTTATTTGCTATGCAGAGCTGTCGTTGGAAGAGACCATCAAGGCCCTGAACCTGTTTGGTTAACTGGTGAGTGGTTAATTGGCAAATGGTTATCAGGATAAATGCACAGCAAAAATTTGTCTTTTCCTGATACCCTGATACCCTGATACCCTGATACCCTGATATCCTGATACCCTGATACCCTGATACCCTGATACCCTGATATCCTGATACCCTAATGATCCCACTCACTACTCACCACTTTTGTCCCGATTTATCGGAATCACCATATTTAATAAGAGCTTATCCCAATAACCGGGTCGTTATGAGGCCGAGCGAAAAGTTCGAGGCCAAGGCGGCAGGCCAAAAATGCTCGGAGGCGTGGTTTTCTCCACGTTGAGAACATTTTTGGCCGACAACGCAGGCATCGGGCTTTG
>JBGVTO010000404.1:0-14650 GCA_041862635.1 Phycisphaerae bacterium
CAACCGGAAAAGATGCGATGCTACCGAACGTTCGCATATCGGTCCAAGCCAAGAGAGGCTGGATGACGAATCCAAGCTGTGCTGAAAGATTAACTTTTCAAAGAGCAACAACAAACATCACAGAGAAACTCTATCTACAAAAAGGCTTTTTAGCCTAAAATCACGTCAAAATCAGTTTTCTGCCAGCGAAAGCCCTGTTCGGCTGGTGAAATCTATTTTCAACTCTACTCGACTCTGGCAAGCTCATTCATTTTGCAGGAGTCTTTCAAAACTAAAAGATTTGCACACGCTGGATAAACTCTAAGCTACAGGTGCCCAACTGCACAGGCACCAGCTTAACTAATATTATCTATACAAAATTGCCATCTTCCCGTCAAATAAAATCCCTTGATTATGTGTTAGCTATCCCGTTGATTGATATAACTGTGGAGTGCTGTAAAAAACGCCAGAATTCTTCGAAAAGTCACCTCTTTCAGGAGCTAAAAAACACCCTGATTTTCAGGTGACAGTTTGACTCCAGAATGTTTATCAAAATTCCAAATAACGGTTCAGCGGTTCAGTCCAATAGAGCATTTGTGTCGGCTTTGCGACACAAAAACTCGTAATTGATTAAGTAGACGGTGAGAATGAAATGTGCCAATCGTATCATTATTTTGGGGATAGCTTTCGTCAGACCGTTCCTAATCACTTCCTGTTTAGCTCGACTATTAGTCCAGACTATCTCGACATAAGTGTTCGCCCTTTTTGGCATCTTTTGCGAGACAACTCGCTGGGTCTGCCAGAAAATGGTTGCAATCTCAATGAGATATTGATTTTATAAGATTCTAAGCGTGTAAGAATGTTTCAGTAAAGTGTATATGGGAAATCCCAGATGAGAGATACACCCGTTCCCGGTCCCCGACAATTTGCCACCACCCACTGGAGCCTCGTGGGCGCGGCCAAGCCCGACGAGGCGAGTCAGACCCACGCCCGAGAGGCGCTCGAGGAACTTTGCCGGGCTTACTGGTATCCCCTTTATGCCTTCGTACGAAGCCGCGGGTATTCAGCGGTCGACGCCCAGGACCTTACGCAAACCTTTTTTGCCCGGTTCATCGAAACGGACGGATTTGCCTCTGCGGATCGCAAGCGGAGCCGGTTTCGCTCTTATCTGCTGGGCGCGATGAAGCATTTCCTGGCTAATGAATGGCATCGGGCCCAAACGCAGAAGCGCGGCGGCCAGGTGCAATTCATCGAATGGGATGCGCTTGATCCGGAGGCCCGATACGCCGAAGCATCGAAGCAGTCGGATAATCCGGAACACCTGTTCGATCGCGAATGGGCGCTGCAGACCATCTCCGGGGCCCTGCAAGCCCTGCGCGACGAAATGGCCAAAACTGGCAAGAGCGAACAGTTTGACGCGCTCAAAGGCAGCCTCACCGGGGAAGATGAGTCGCCCCGGGAGGAAATCGCGGCGCGACTGGACATGAGCGAGGGTGCGGTCAAGGTTGCCGTGCACTGGTTGCGGCAACGTTATCGTAAGCTGCTGCGGGCCGCCATCGCCCAGACGGTCAGCAATGAAGCGGACCTCAACGATGAAATGCGCTATCTGGTCGCGGTTTTACGGAGGCGGTGAATTTTTTCTGTAACCTCCCGGCATGTTTCTTTCAGGAAGAAGTGAATGAAAATTAATTTGGAGATTGATTCATGAACACTTCCGAAAAGGATAAATGCAAGCGCTGTGGAGCGGTAATTCCCGAGAAATCGACCGAAAAGCTCTGCCCCGCCTGTCTAATGTCGGGCGCCCTGGCCCCGCCCGGCGGCGAGGCCGATACTATCTCGATGGCACCGGGCGAATCACTGTCGATTTACGGGCCCTTGGAATTCCCCTGCGAATTCGGCGGCTACCGATTGCTGGGATTGCTCGGGCGCGGCGGCATGGGCACAGTTTACGAAGCTGAACAACTCGCTACTGGTCGCCGGGTCGCCTTGAAAATGCTCGCCCAACAACTGGATTCGCCGGACTTGCGGCAGCGGTTTCTCCGCGAAGGCCGCCTGGCCGCGGGCGTCAACCATCCGAACAGTCTCTACATTTTCGGCAGTGAAGAAATAGAGGGTCTCCCTGTGATCACGATGGAGATCGCGGGCAGCGGCACTCTCAAGGACAAACTTAAGAAACGTGGCCCGCTGCCGGTGACGGAGGCGGTCGATGCAGTCCTCGATGTCATCTCCGGCCTGGAAGCCGCCTTCGCAGCCGGGGTGCTGCACCGTGACATCAAGCCTTCCAACTGCTTCATCAGCCCGGACGGTTCGGTAAAGGTGGGCGACTTCGGCCTTTCGGTCTCCACCCTGGCCAAGACCGATACCTTTATCACTGCCCACGGTAAGATTCTGGGTACCCCAGCCTACGCGTCGCCCGAACAATTGCGTGGTGATACCTTGGACGTGCGTGCCGATATTTACTCGGTGGGGGCAACGCTTTTCACCCTGCTCACCGACAGGGCGCCCTTTGAGGGAGACAACGCGATGCAGGTCGTTGCAAACGCCGTCAACCAAAAACCGAAACCACTGACCGAGTTGCGCCAAGACGTTCCGTTCGGCCTTGAGCGGGTAGTGGCCCGCTGCCTCGCCAAAGAGCCTGACAGGCGCTACGCCGATTACACAGCGCTGCGCAATGCGCTGTTGTCTTTCAGTTCCAAAGAACCGGAGCCGGCATCGATGAATATACGCGGGTCAGCCGGCTGGATTGATTTCCTAATCGCCTTTTTGATTCCCTATGTGGCACTCATGCTTTTCATTGGTGCGGAGAAATTAATTGCTTGGCCTCTTTACGAACGCACCCTCTATTCGACCAGATACTACATTGCTCTTTGGAGCTTCGGTTTTCTTTACTTTAGTATCACTGAGGGAATCTGGGGTGCAGGTCTCGGCAAGTACCTCAAAGGATTGCGCGTTGTCCGTACAAACGGCCGCCCGCCAGGCTTCGGACGGGCCCTGATAAGAATACTCATTCCAATTCTCTCTATTGAAGTCATCCGAAATCCACTCAACATGGTATTGATGTCAGATGCTGACTGGACCTGGATTCAGACGGTAACGTACGTGGCCACCGCCAACGCCTGCGCCTGGATTCCGGTTTTGTTTACTTTGAGAGCACGCCGGGAAAACGGCTTTGCCACCCTTTGGGACCTCTTCACCGGTACAAGAGTAATCATCAAGCCCAGGGGCACGGTGCGACCGTCGATCGAGCCTCCAGTTAAGCTGGAAATTGCCACCGAGGCTGCCGATTTTCTTGGTCCTTACCGGATCATTAAAGAAATAGTTCCCGGAAAATGGATCGCCGCCACTGATCCGGTGCTGCGACGGCCGGTCTGGTTGCTGAGGCGAAAATCGCCGGAACTTTCCCTTGCTCGACGAAATCTTGCCCGCCACGGCCGTTTACGATGGCTGCAGAAGGTAGAAACACCCGAAGCCACTTGGGATGCTTTTGAGGCAATTGAAGGGATCCCGTTTTCCAGTCTTACAGAAGGAGGCAAACACCTGCCCTGGTCGAATCTGCGCCATTGGCTCCACGACCTGGCATCCGAGCTATGGGCCGCGACAGGGGATAAGACTCTGCCCGCAGAGTTGAGCCTCGATCATGTCTGGATCACCGCACAAGGACGCGCCGTCCTGCTCGACGAACCATGGCCCGATGTACAGACCGACGCCGAACGCATTCCAGTTGGAGACCTCGCCGGCCAACAGCGCTTCCTGAGTACTATCGCCGCCTGCGCCGAATCAGCCGGCCTTCCCCTTCATGCAAGGGGCGTGCTACAGAATCTTGCCGATGCAAAGTTCGAAAAACTCAGCTTTCTCGCCGGCATCCTAGGAGGATTCCTAGAAAAATCCGCTGAGGTTAGTAGGGGGATTCGAGCCGGGTCAATCTTCATGGTGCCTCTTTATCTTTGGACTGTTGCTTTTGTAGGATTCTTTCAAGGCGAACTGGTTCAGCAATGGAAAGACTCTCCGGGCAGCTTCATCATGATTACCATTATGCTGGTATTAGGTGCAATAGCCCTGTTTCAACTCTTGGGACTGGTGTTCCGCAGCACCATTGGTCACTCCATTTTTAGATTGGTAGTGGTCAACGCCGAAGGACGACCCGCCAACAGAGCAATGCTGCTGCGGCGCTGGGCGATCGTTTGGCTTCCACTGATGCTTCCAATGTTGTTCGTGGCTCTGTTGATTAAAAGGGTCGAAGGTATCGCCTTTATCTGTGCCCTTGTATTGCTTGGCCTATGGATCAGCGCAGCGGTCTATGCCGTTATTCATCCCAACCGCGGCCTGCACGATCGTCTGGCAGGCACGTGGGTGGTGCGGCGTTAAATCGCCGTTCATCGAGATAGCAGAGACCGTCAGTTAATGGCCAGAGCAGGACACGTGGCATCAATCAAGATCGACGCCTAGGACCTTTCGCAAACCTTTTTGCATGAATCATTGAAATGGGTGAATTTTTCTGTAACCTCCCGGCGTGTTTCTTTCAGGAAGAAGTGAATGAAACCCAATATGGAAATTGATTCTTGTAATATCTAAATTGTCAATCGAAACAAAAAAGGGAGATGTAAACAGAAGCTGTAGAATACTGACAAGTCACCACTAAAAGGGCTCTATTCTCGCGAGCCTCAAAACGTCAGAATTCTTCGAAAAATCACCTCTTTCAGAAGCTAAAAAACACCCTGATTTTCAGGTGACATTATGTCTCCGAAATGTCTCCATGAACGTTGATTTTTCCTATATCGAGTCCAAATAAATGTCGATTTTTTGCAGAAATTTGAATATTTTTGAATTATTAACGGATTAAGTATACGGTGTCATGTCCGAACAAAACGTTCGGCAGCTATCATGCCAACACCAGATGTCCGAATTGTCCTATCGGATATTCTCAGGAAGAAACAATAAAGAAAATATGGAGTAATGCGTGCAAGTAGTGAAAATCCCCCAGTGAGTTCGGGATGTCGTGAACTGGAGTAGCACCGATGCACAGAAGTGGAGACGAACGGACGACATCAGTCCCTGAGATTTGCATAAGGGACGAGATAGTTTATTGCTATTGTCCAGCGAATTTAGTACGAACACTGTAAAGTGACGACCGTGCAGTAATAAAAAGAGTCTTTTTGTCTTTTCCACCGAAAATAATACTGATCGGCCTCTGTGGAATCCTGATTGTGTCGATTTGTTTACCTGAAGGATTCAAAACAAGAATATGACCTGCGGTGAGATAAACATTGCCTTGGCCATCGAGCGCAATATTCTCTCCACCCTCATCGGCAAAGAGCTTCCCGTCAGATAGTGTCCCATCAGTCCCTACAGTGAATGTAAAAGTCTTCAAATCTGCTTCATTGGTGACATAGAAAGTTTGCCCCGGCATGACCCTGGCTATTCTGAAGGCCCTTATCAAATCTGCCGTTTTTATGCCCCAACTGGTGGCTCCGGTAGTAAAGCTTGAGCTTGCCGGAATAAAGGTTGTTCCATCGGGGGAGATATAGTGGAATTCTTTTTTTCTCATCTGCCTCTGTATAAAAGCCGCTTCATTAGTCCACGACCAGCGATTAATCGGCAGATACGCTGCCATGTCCTGTCGCGGTTGGGCCAGCTGAGGCTCAAGACGTCTAATCTCACTGTTTGTATCTTCCGGATTGAACGCAAACACTGTTCCGTTGCCCTTATATGCAACAACTATCAAATTGTCGGCTTTGTCGAAAGCTAACACCATCGGCTGTTCCGGGATCTTGCGTACCACTTCTACTTTACCGTCCTCCTGCGACCAACGATAAATCTTAAGCTCGTGAGCATCAGAGAAATAAAGTTCGCCTTTGCTATTTACGGCCGCCCCGGCAATATTCATGAATCCATCTGCAAGTCTTTCGACTTTCGCTCCTTCGGCCAGGACAACCATACCGGTTTTCGGCATAATGGGTTTAACGTTGCTGGATACGTCCAGTACCGCAAACTCGGGCTCGCGAATTTCGACGCCCAAATCGGGCTCGCAAAGTGCACTGTCAAAGGAAACGCGACTATTACTGTAACAGTGAAAATTCCTGAACCTGATGTCACTGGAGTTTGTGACCTTTACCGCATATGGATACGGAACAAAACAGCTAATCACACGATAGAAGAATGTATTGGCGAACAGAATATTGTTCGAATTATCTATTTCTAAAGGCAGAGCTTCTGGCCCTTCCTCGCGTTCTTCCTCGAATTGTAAAGCGAAAAATTTCCAGTTCGAAGAGTTTCTTATGATTACTTCATTTTTGACATGATGCTCGGAAGACATTGTATACAGACGGCCGCTCGTTGAAGTATCTGTAATGAGCATTCCGGATTTTGCAAAAACATTTGGTGTCCAGATGTCCTTGAATGTCCCGCCGCCACCGTTGGTGACCCAGAGGCTTGCTGGTTGGCTGTTCCAGGTATCCCGGCTGCGGCGCCAGTTTCGGCCTCCAGTTCGAAGATACGTACCATGTCCGCCGTGCAAGCGGACGTCATTCATCATAGAATTTGCACCAGCCATCCATTTTACTGCAACCGCACGAGCATTTACCGCCCCTGTGTAGATACCGATACCTGTCATAATATTAGTTCCACCTTTAGGAGCTTCAATAACCGGTTTCGGCTCGCCGGAGCTCTGGAAAGCGGGTGTTTCATCCGGCACATTAATCACCGTTGCCGAAGGATGCAGCGCAATTAGAACGGTGTCCGGTCGCAGTGTAAGCGTATCACTTATATTATATAATCCTATTGGGAAATATAGTGTGCGATATTTTGCAATTACGTTTCTCAGTGCAGTTGTGTTATCTGTGCTTCCATCCCCGATTACACCCAGCGTGTTTACATTGACCCAGATGTCGCATGCGGGAAGGTCGGGAATATCCGTCTCTACGAGTTCCGGTAGAAAACTGACTTCTTGAGCCACATAGGTTGTTTTAATTTCCCTTTTCGCACCAAGTGATTCAATGTGCAAACCATGGGAAAATTGCTCTACAACATACTGCCAGCCTTTGCCTTCAATCCTCTTACCGCTTCTTCGGAAACCGGCTAGGACTGGCACATTCCGACATACTATATTTTGAAGGTTAATCTGGTTGCAGGGATTGTACTCGTTACTAATAATCAGTGCCGGCCCGGTGATATTTTCAAATCGAGCATCACTGATCCACAGTTCATCAAACTGACCAGCAAAAACTTCTACTGCTGTTGGAACGTTCCTTATTTGAGGACGTACTAATGCAAGCCCCGACTTCTCAAGACCCAGAGCCGCTACGCTTTGACCTTCGAAGGTGCAATCGATAGCTAAGAGCGGCCAACCCGGCGCAGACCTTCCGGAAGTTATGCCATACTGGCCACCGTAGAAATGCAGGTCCTCGACCTCGTTCCCGAAATCATCCAGGCCTGCTCTGGCGGTGCCAAGCCTGAAATCCATATGTGAAACATAACTGTGCTGAGCAACGTGAAAACGGATACCGATAGCTGCCGGGTTGCCCGGACCAATCTCAATATCTATATTGCTGATTGCACTGTAAAACGTACCCGGACTTCCGTCCGAGGGTTGCCTGCTACCTCTTCTTCTCCCGCCGGAGAAAAACAACATGTATTTATCCGTTCCTTCCTGATAACCGGGAGTGTTTTCGCCAAGTTTAAATATCGGCCGCTTGACGCCATAACCGATTAAACGAACGCCCGGCCAAACATAAATGGTCTTCGAAAGTAGATACGTACCTTCAGGAATGAAAACAACGCTGGTCCCGTTTTCCGAAGCCTTGTCAATCGCCGCCTGCAAAGCTTCGGTATCGTCTCCGAGGCCATCGGCATGTACGGAGAAATCATCCTTTGTTAGATAGACCGCGCGAGGATCATCCAATCGGGTAGTGTAAAACGATTTTCCACCAAGGGATTTTGATGAAAAGATAATATTGATAAGAGTGAACAAGATTAAAATTGATTTAATGTACATCTTGTGCCTCCTGAAATGGTTGTTGATAGAAATCCATTGACGATAATGACGTGATAATATCAGACTCAAATATGCCATACAACAGAAAAAAGCTTATAAAAGGGAGGAGGGCATATATCACGAGCTGCAAAATCCCTGAATCCTTCAAAAGTCACCTTTTTCAGGAGCTAAAAACACCCTAATTCTCAGGTGACATTATGGTCGAGTAGACGTAAAACCAACCAATCTCCCCCCGAGCAAGATATAATCACGCCGATCTGTCCGCTGCTCACCGATGACACGAAATTAGTTTGTTTATTGAAATTCCAAGGAACCGCTCAGCAGTTCAGCCCAATAGAGCATTTGTGTCGGCTGCGCGACACAAAAACTCGTAATTGTTTAAGTAGACGGAGGAGATGAAGTGAGCTAAGTGTATTATCCTTTGTCATCAAAGAAATAGTAAAGGACTGCCTGGAATCCTTCCCTGGATTAATTTTTGAGCAGGACGAGTACCACAATTATTGTAATCTCAACAACATCTTGCTACAATCTCAATCATGAAAACGCCTCTTAAGGTGTTCTGACCGGGTCCATGTTCGTACCGCCCGGAAAGAGATCACCGATCAGGTATTCTCAAACGAATGGCAATAGTCAGCTTAATAGAAAGGAGCCTACCTATGAAACCAGAAAAAAATACAATGACACGTCGTCGTTTTCTTAAGACCAGCACCCAAGTCACCGCCTTGGCAGGATTCTCCATTGTCACACATGCATACGGGGCAAACAACGACCAAATCCGCGTCGGACTTGTAGGCTGCGGGGGCCGCGGCACCGGGGCCGCCCGAGACGCGATAATGGCTGACCCGAATATTGAACTAGTGGCGATGGGCGACATTTTCATGGCAAAGGTCAAGAAAAGCCTTGCTAGGTTGTCGAAGCTGAAAAGTAACGACAAAGCGATTCAAAAAAGCATCAAAGTGAAACCTAGCCATTGCTTCGCGGGTTTGGATGCCTACCAGAAAGTGATCGACTCCGGCATTGACTACGTTCTGCTCTGCACTCCTCCGGGCTTCCGGCCGGAGCATATTGAATACGCAGTCAAGAAAGGTGTACATATCTTCGCGGAGAAACCGTGTGCCACCGATTCACCGGGCGTGCGCCGAATACTCGCCCTCGAGGACGAGATGAAGCGAAAGGGAATCGGTTTGTTGTCTGGCTTCAACGGCCGCCATGTATTTCATTATGCCGACCTTGTCAAAGCCGTTCATAGGGGGGAAATCGGGGATGTCATGTCTCTTTACGCCTACTTCAACACAGGAGATATTTGGTATCGCGAACGTGAAGATGGGATGACGCTTCCTGATTACCATTTTCACAACTGGTTCCACGTCGACTGGCTCTGCGGCGACCACATCGTAGAGCAGCACGTCCATAACCTTGACAGATGCAACTGGATCATGCAGGCTCATCCCGTCAGGGCCTATGGGATGGGTGGACGACAGTATCACACAGACCGTGGTGGCAATATCTACGATCACTTCACAGTCGAGTTCGAATACGAAAACGGTATTCGCATGACCAGCATGTGCCGCCAGATCAAAGGGACGGATGCGAAGATTGGAGAGGAGATTGTTGGAACGAAGGGCCGTGGCTCTATGGTCGGCCGCAACGCCTATATCACGGGTGAAAATGCCAAGATTTTCAGAGAATACCCAGAACAGCATGAAAGTCACCTCCAGGAGCATATTGATTTTATCGCGGCACTCCGACGTGGCGAGATTCTGAATGACACCCGCTTTTTGTGTGAATCGACCTTGACGGCCATTATGGGACGCGAGTCAGCATACACAGGTAAACACGTAACATGGGACGAAATTCTAAACTCAGACCTCCAGCTGACACCTCCAGATATTGCCGCGTGGGATGGTTCTATCCGGCCAGTTCCGAAGCCAGGCATACCGCGAGTATAGCAGGTTCTGTAAAGATGAGCACGTGCTCGTCTTTTCTATTCAATTATATGCAAGACTGCTTCCCAAGCATTACGGTACGGAGTGATTGCACGATAGAGCAGAGAGGCTTTGACGACGGTACGTATGTCCTGGACAGCCTGTTTAAAGCGAACGATCCAGTCCTTTTGCCATATGGATTCGGGTATTCCACCCAAAATGCGTGGAAATTGGCTTTAATCTCCTGACTGAAGTTCCTGATCATAGATAGAGGCATAATCCCCACGGTTGCGGGCTGCCCAAAGTCGATAGTCTTAAGTAGACGGTGAGATATATATGAAATTCCAAATAACGCTTCAGCGGTTCAGTCCAATAGAGCATTTGTGTCGGCTTTGCGACACAAAAACTCATAATTGATTAAGTAAAAAACGGAGGAAATGAAATGTACCAATCATATAACTCTTTTGGATGTCGTCTTTTGGCTGATGTCGACACGAGGGATGTTCGCCTTTTTACGCGCAGAGGATACTCTTAAAAAACAGTTGCACAAAAATCCACAAAAGGTTAAATTAAAATTATAAAATAACATACCAAAAGAATCGGCCAACAAAAAATATAACAGGAGTATCAATATGGACAAACAAAAAGGCTTTACTTTGATAGAGCTTCTGGTAGTGATTGCCATCATTGCGGTGCTCATGGCTATCTTGATGCCAGCTCTAAATCGCGCTAGGGAACAGGGTAAGCGCGCGGTGTGCCTGAACAATGTAAAGCAGTTAACACTCGCATGGATTCTGTATGCGGATGATAACGACGACAAGATTGTTAACGGTATGGGAGGCATTGACCGCGCAAAAGAGAAGGCCTGGGTAGGCCAGTGTTGGCACTCGAGTTATCAAACCGGTGCACAGTTACCAGAGGAAGAACAAATAAGAGAAATCAAAGAGGGCTCGCTCTGGCCATATTGCAAGGACGTAAAACTTTACCGCTGCCCGACTGGTTTTCGGGGAGAAATGGTAACATACGCAGCGATGGATGGCGTCAATGGTATCCCAAGAACAGACACCCAAAAGCCGGGTGTGTGGGTCACAAGGAAGTCAGAGATTCGCGACCCGGCCTACAGAATGGTCTTCATTGACGAAGGTTGGGTAACGCCGGACAGCTTTGCTGTTCATTACGTACAAGAGCAATGGTGGGACGACCCCACAGTCAGACATGGTGACGGTACAAATTTTAGCTTCGCCGATGGCCACAGTGATTACCATAAGTGGAAAGGTATCGAAACGATTAAGCTGGGTAGAGACCAGAACCGCGTGCATAGCAGCGTCAACCGCACACCTCAAACAGACGAGGGCAAGAAAGATTTGCATTTCGTACAGAGGGGTTGCTGGGGAGGATTAGGCTATACCCCGACTGTGTGGTATTAAGCTCCCTAAGTACTTTACACCCAAAATTGTCCCATTTTCTTGAGTCATGAAATTCCAGAATTCCTCAAAAAATCACCTCTTTCAAGAGCTGAAAAAACACCCTGATTTCCAGGTGACAGTTTGACTCCAGAATGTCTATTAAAATCCCAAATAACGCTTCAGCGGCTCAGTCCAATAGAACATTTGTGTCGGCTGCGCGACACAAAAACTCGTAATTGATTAAGTATACGGTGTGAAAGAAATATAGCAATTATATAACCCGGATTTCCCAAGTAAACCATGAAAAATGAACTAGATTTTGATAGTATAGAGCTTGTGGATGCAGTTTACGACAGTTTTGCTGTTCTGATTTGGAGAACCTAATAGGTGAAAGCAAAAGGAATGCTCTGAGAGTCAATTTTGACCGTAAATTGAAGCTTGAATTTCATGGAACGAAAGTCACCAGCGACGCAGGATTATTAGCTTATAGAGAGATGGATGATTTGTTTGGATTGGCGGACATGGCGGCTTACAAACTAACAGACAATCGAACCGGAGAAAATACACAGCATAGCCTCGCTGCCTTGCTGCGGCAGTCGGCTTACAGTCGTCTGGCCGGATATGAAGATACCAACGATGCCGAACGACTTTCTGTTGATCCTGCCATGCGTCATGTGGTCGGAGAAAGGACTGAGTTATGTTTTGTAAACGTTTAAATGGGAAATGTCAGCTTAAAAATGAAAGGGAGTGTATCCTATGCCTGGAAACCCGGAAACCCAGAAAGAAATATTAAAACGGCTGCGGGAGCGGGGGATTCCAGGATATAAAATAGAAGGGATCCTCGGTTCTGGCGCAATGGCTACAGTATTCAGGGGCAGGCAGACTAGCCTTAATAGGATTGTTGCAATAAAGGTCTTGAGAAGCAGATTGGCCAAAAACGAAAATTATGTCAGACACTTTCATAGAGAAGGACGGTCGGCAGCCAAGCTTAATCACCATAATATCGTAAGCGCAATCGATGTTGGGCAAGCGGGCGAATACCATTATTTTGTGATGGAGTATGTCGAAGGTGACACCATTGATGCTGCCCTGAAGCAAGGAAAGGTATTTAAAGAAAAAGAGGCACTCAATATCATTATTCAGGTTGCAAGGGCCCTTAAGCATGCCCACGAAAACTGGATCATCCACCGTGATGTCAAGCCAAAGAACATAATGATTACCAATGAGGGCGTGGTTAAGCTGGCTGATCTGGGCCTTGCCCGAGATGTTACTGACATTGCTGCCATAGAAGCTGAGAAGGGCCAGGCTTGGGGAACTCCGTATTATATTGCGCCTGAGCAGATAAGGGGCAAAATGAATGTTGATGGAAGGGCTGACATATACAGCCTCGGCGCAACCCTTTACCACATGGTGACAGGCAGAGTCCCATTCTATCATGAAGACCAAAGAAATATAATGAATATGCATCTACATACAAGTCTTACCCCGCCAGACCATATCAACAAAAAGCTGTCAATCGGCATTAGCGAGATGATCGAGATAATGATGAAGAAGAACCCAGAAGACCGCTACCAAAACGTCAATATTCTTATTGAAGACATAGAAAGCCTATTGAAAGGAGATCCCCCTATCAGGGCCCATCAGAGCATTGACGTTAGCAGTTTCTCACCGCTGGCTAGCGGGGATTTTGTCCCCCCTGAAAAGAGTGCCTTGGAATATGAAAATATAATAAGGCGGCAAAGGATCGCGTTGATAGTGTGCGTTGTTTCATTGGTATTGGTGATTCTCATATTGATAATCTTCCTGATGTTGCTTCTAACCGTCCGTAAGTGATGTGAACTAAGAGCGATTCTCCGTTCTTGTTTGGAAGACTTCATGTTCGACGAGCACCTTTGTCTCTTCGGAGGTGAATTTCCGACCGCAGGCCTTACAGTAAAAACCGATTTTGCAGTCAAAATGTACCTCTTGACGGTGACATTGTGGGCAGCTTACATCCTGATTTTTTGGCTCAAACATTTCCTATTAGACCTCCCCCTTTGCTCTGAAACGCTTATTATTAGTCATAAATGTTTTATCGGTGAAATCTAAGCAGATGTTGAACTATAAAGCCGCTATTTACGTTCTAATTTGCCTTAAAATCCTCTGACCCTACCTCAGATACCCTTAGGCTTGAGTGTGGCTATTGTAGCAGGCCACAATCTCTCTCACATCTGTCCTACAGAAAATCTTGAGCCGGTCTAACTTACGGCTTTGATATTGCTCCAAGAACATGGGGCCTATACCGAATCAATCAGCATAAGCCCCGAATCTACAAATCTACTGCGCTAATTGTACTGAACGATCGAATCCCAGTTTACTGTGCTGGTGGGTATAAACGAATATCGTCAAAGTACATCATGCCTGTACCGCCGGCAACCGAGCTGAGGCCAAGAGTAATCGAATTGACATTGGCAAGGTTCACACCTTGGTCGGCATAAGCCTGCAGGTCGATATTCCATGGCGTCCAGCTCGTTATCGTTGCTGCATCAGGATTATCATTGTCGACTCTCGTGTTACCGTTCAGAGTAACGTACAAATTCTCAGCAGTGTTGCCTGAATCACCTCTGAACCAAATTGTCAGAGTGTCGACACCGTTCACTGTCCAGTCACGATTGGAAGTCAATGTCAAGGTTGCTTCGGACTTTCCAACGGAATTGTCGTAAGACATCGGCATAGATTGATTGCCGCTGTGGACGATGGTCTGTTCGGTAAAAGGAGGATTTTCATAACCAACGAGAGAGCCATTTGTCGGGTCGTCATATCCATCAATCCACGCATTAAATATCCTGTTGCTCGCCGGGTCAGCAGGATCAAGGTCGTTATAGCTTTCCATATCGTCAATAATCAGGAAGTTGGCTGTCGTGAAGCTCCAGAGAGGGCCCGTCCACGGGCTGTCGGCATTGGCGTCATTCGCTTCATCAACCCTCCAATAGTAGGTAGTATTCCATTCAAGTTGTCCGGGATCATAGCTCTCGGAACCGAGGTTCCCGCTGCTTTTTAATTCCAGCGAAGTTGCATCAGTGCCAAAATAAACTTCATGTGTAGCACCAAAACCAGGTTCCCATGTGAGAACAGGTGTTTGTGTTACATCCACCGAGCCATTAGCCGGGTTAATTGCCATAACAGCACCTTCAGTAGTAAAGCTCCAGACGTCGCCTTTATACGTCTCGATGGCGTCAAACTGATCGACCCGCCAGTAGTAAGTTTGAGCCAATTTAAGTGTGCCGGGGTCATAGGTTGCAGATCCCAGAGGGAGTCCTCCGGTGGCATTGTTGACGTCGTCAAAATTGTCACCGAAGTACGCGTAATGT
>JBGVTO010000405.1:0-9631 GCA_041862635.1 Phycisphaerae bacterium
AGCCGTTTTGCAATCATTCCGAACAGTTGGCCGGGCGAAGTATGCTCGTTAAAAAGGTTAAAGTCCTGCCGATTGAATGTGTGGTGCGGGGGTATCTGGCCGGCTCCGGCTGGAAAGAATACAAGGACAGCGGAACGATTTGCGGACAGAGGCTGCCGTCCGGATTGAAACAATGCCAGAAGCTGCCGGAATTGATATTTACCCCGGCAACCAAGGCCGAGAGAGGAACGCACGATGAGAATATCAGCTTCGAGAGATGTGTGGATATTATCGGCTCCAAAGCGGCAAACTACGTGCGGGACAAAAGTACTGAGATTTTCGAAAAGGCCGGCAAATATGCCGAGAGCAAAGGGATAATCTTAGCCGATACTAAGTTTGAGTGGGGTCGTATCGATGGCAGGATTATTTTGATTGACGAAGTTTTGACGCCGGACTCTTCACGTTTCTGGCCTGCCGATAAATATCACCCCGGCAGAGACCAGGAAAGTTTCGACAAGCAGTTTGTTCGCAATTATCTCGAGAGCATTAACTTCGACAAATCGGGTCCGGGCGTCGAGCTGCCCGATAATGTCGGAGCAAAAACCAGCAAAAAATACATTGAGGCCTACGAGCAGCTCACCGGTAACAAGTTTGAGGTGCCAGTCAGTTGATATTTGAATAGAAGAATCACCACATTTTACTGGATGCAGTTGTTCGTGCTTGCGAGCGTTCATTTCCTGATTGATATGTTCGCGAGTATGCTGCCGGCAATCCTGCCCGCAATTCGGGCCGAGTTTTCATTAAGCCTGTCTCTGGGCGGTCTTGTTCTGGCCGTAATGCTTATGGCAAGCAACGGCATTCAGCCGCTCATCGGTCATATGCGTGCTGACAAGCGAAGGCCGTTGTTTTTGCATCTCGGACTTATTTTAGCCGTCAGTATCTGCCTGCTGGGCGCCCTGCCCAGAGGCAGCAGTGCCTTTTCTTTAATAATCTTGCTGGCCGTCGTCAGCGGCTGTGGAATAGCGATAGTGCACCCGGAAGGCCTGAGGGCGGTTCACTGGCTCAGAAGGATTCCGCCGGCGGTTAGCACCGCCGTATTTATGGCGGGCGGCTTTTTAGGCTACGCGAGCGGCGGCGCGGTCTCTGCCTATCTCGTTTCTCGCTTTGGTCTGAAGGGTTTATATCCTCTGGTTCTTTGTCCGGTTATCGGTATTGTTATGGTCGTATTCCTGAGAATCCGCCTGGCGGTCGAGCGGAAAGTGCGCAATAAAAATAAGGTCCGGACAGAGGAGAATCGGCTGCCTTTCTGGCTCATAATGACTATGGCAATGCCCGCGGCTGTCTCGACGACCGTTCTTGCAAACCTTCTGCCGACAGTGCTCAACGAGCTTGGTTTTGAGCTTACTTTTGGCGGCTTTTCCACAACTATGTTTGGTCTGGGCGGAGCAGTAGGCTCATTTGTCTGGGCAAATATCGCCGGCAAAAAGGGCGAGCTGAAATGTTCAATTGTCGCACTTTTCCTCGTGGTTCCTTTCTTAGTGGCGTATCTGGTATTAATAAATACCAGAATGGCTATATGGATATTATTTGGTGCCGGCTTCTGCGCAATCGCCGCTTACGTATTGATGATAACCTTATCGAGACAAGCCGCAGGATTGAGCCTCGGACAGCGAATGGGCTTTATGCTCGGCGGCACCTGGGCATTGGCCAGTATCGTTTTTATGGCACTGCTGCCTGTTACTGAACATTTCGGTCCGAATGTCATCCTCAAGTTTACACCTCTGGGTTATTTGTGCTCAGGCGCCTTTGGACTTTTCGTCATGTTTAAGCTCCGAAACTCTGCCCATACAAAATTACCCGCCCCACAGCCCACGGCAGAAAAGACGCATTTCGATTGAATAAAGGCCAAAATCCATAATGTCCCTTCCTTTTCAAAAAATTTTTACACAAAATCAGGTCACCGCAGTTATTATTATGTGAAAACTGGAAATTTTCAGGTTTTACGGAAGATTGGAGCATTGTAGATGAATTATTCGAAACGGGCCGAGCTCTTCAGGCAGTTGCGAACAAAGCATGCCGGATTTCTGGCATCGGTTCTCTGGAAGCTGACGGGAGATAGAGAGCTTTTCACCGAGGCGATGCAATATGCCCTCTTGGGTATGTGGCAGAATATCGAGAAGCTAAAAGGCAGAAAAGCACCCGCCTATATCTACAGGATTGTGCTGACGGCCAACTCCAAGGCCTGGCGAGACAGAATCGGCAAAAATGGGCATTTCAATAAAAACCAGCTTGATATCCAGGAAAGCCCGGATGAAAAGCTCGACAGGTCTGAGCTGGTCAAAATGGTCAGACAAGCGATAAGCAATCTGCCGGCCAAGCAGTCAAAGGCGATAGTCATGAGATACCTCGAACAGCAGGATTACGGGAATATTGCTGCCCAATTGTGTTGTACCCAGGCGAGTGCAAGGTCGCACGTTTCAAAGGCGATTGCAACTTTGAAAGGCAAATTAGCGACTTTAGCGGAACAGGAGTAATAAAATGAAAACGGATAAAATCGAAGATATCCTGAAAACTATCGGCACCGAAGACATACCGGCCGACGTACAAAGAATCGCCGAACAGACCTCGATAGACTTTGACAAAACTCTGACACAGTCGAGACAGCCGAGACAGCATATTATATTGGAGTTTCTTGCAAAGAGCCAAATTACACAACTGGCAGCCGCGGCGTTGGTAATTATTGCCGTGCTTTTTGGACTCAACATCATTGGCGATGGTAATGGTGTCGCCTGGGGCGAGGTGCTCAACAATATCCAAAAGGTCGGGGCATTTGCATACCGTATGAAAGTGAATATGATCGGGATGCTCGAAGAAAAGGGCAGTGTGGAATTGGAAGCACAGGCTTGGGTTTCTGAAGAGAATGGCATCCGCGCAAACACATACCGAGAAGGTAAATTGCGCACGAAAGGTTATCTTTCGATTTCGGACCAGGTGGCTGTAACGGTCATACCCGGACAAAAGGCGTATTTGCGTATGACATTAACTGATGAGCTTTTCCAAAAGATACAGAAAGAATATTGTGACCCCAGAAAGCTGGTCGAAGAGTTCATGAAGTATGAATACACCAAACTGGGACGCAGTAAAATCGACGGCATTGATGTTGAAGGTATCGAGTGCCGTGACCCCCGTATTGCAAGAGGGGTGGCTGCCAATATCGCAGGAGAGATGATTGGCAATGTGGTAGCACGTCTTTGGGCTGCCCTCGAGAACGATTTGCCCGTGAGACTCCAAATCGAAGTCTTTGCGAAAGATGGTGAAAAGGCGCTCGATATGGTCACGTATGGATACCAGTGGGATATCGAGGTCGAACCCAGAATCTTTGAGCCTGACATACCGGATGATTATAAGCTGGGAGCGGATGTGGAACTGTCTGTAGATGAGAAAAGCGTTGTGGAAGGATTGGGTTTCTTTGCTGAGTATGCTGATGGCAGGTATCCGAGCGAGATGTCGGCGATGGCGATGACGCGAGAGCTTCGTGCCGCACTTTTAGCGAGATTCGGTGGCGAGCCGCCCTGGCCTCCAAAACCGGGAGATGAGAACAGAGCAATGAGTTTGGAGATGTCTATTAGGTTCTACGCAGGATTAGTCATAGATGGTAAAGACCCTGCGTACTACGGCGACAAAGTCTCGGTAGAGTTCCCCCACGCCGTTCTGATGCGGTGGAAGGTTGAAGACGACGTGTACAGGGTAATCTTTGGTGATTTAACTGCGCGGGATGTTGATGCTGAGGAATTAGCTGAGCTTGAAGCTGTGCCCTTAAACATCAAGCCCAAGGCCATTAAACCACAGCCGGTCAATGGAACAGAAGGTACGGCCCTTACAGGATTAAAGCTGAGCTGGATGCCCGGCGCCGGCGCCGCCGAACATAAGGTTTATTTCGGCACGTCACCTGTTAACTTGTCACTGATGACAACAACAGATAGCACTGGCTTCGACGAATTACCGGCCCTGAACAGGAGTACGACATACTACTGGCGAGTCGATACCGTATCGGCCCAGGGCAAGGTTACGCCGGGCGAGGTCTGGAGTTTCAACACCGGAAGGCTGGTGGCACATTGGAAATTCGATGACGGCGCCGGTAATATTGCCGCTGATTCAAGTGGCAACGGCCACAATGGCACGCTCGTAGGCGATACAAGCTGGGTCGATGGCATAGATGGGGGTGCACTTGCCTTCGACGGAGATGGTGACTACGTGGATAACGGCAAAAACCCGGACTTTGACATCACCCAGCAAATCACAGTCTCGGCCTGGATAAAGGTCAACGCATTCGACAGAGATTGGCAGGCCATCATTGCCAAGGGAGATAGGGCCTGGAGACTGCAAAGGAACGCCGGCGAGAGCACGCTCGAATTTGCCTGCTCCGGTCTTGTTGTCCCAGGCACCGATTGGGGCCAAATCTACGGCACCACCAACGTCAACGATGGACATTGGCATCATATTGCGGGAATTTATGATGAAGAGAAACTCTATCTGTATATAGACGGCAGCCTGGACGCCTCGGCCGAAGCACCCGGAAATATACGCGTTAATGATGAGCCGGTTTACATCGGCGAAAACTCGCAGACGCCAAATCGCTTTTGGAACGGCCTCATCGATGACGTCCGCATCTACAGCTACGCCCTGAGTGCCGAGGAGATTTCAGAAATCGCTCAAAATGCACTACTCCTTTCGCTGCCCAAATAGGCCCGGCGATAGCTATTATGCGAAAAAGATTGAAGAAAATTGTGTGTTAATCGTCTTAAATTAAAGTAGAGATTCAAATGAAAAGAAGGAGATTGAAATGAAAGACTCAAAAAAACAGTGTCTGATGTGCGTGCTTGTACTCTTGATTCTGGTGCTCTCAGGCGGCTTTCAGGCGCAAGCAGCTCAGGTCGAACCGGAGAAACGGTACTATGGTATTGAAGTAAACGGGGTACTGTGCGGATACGTCGAGACCGATATTTCGCCTACTGTAATAGATGGTAAAGATATGAAGTTGGAGGAGGAAAATGTATTTTTGATGCTCTCTGCGCTCGGGAGCGAATTCAATACGGAAGTTAAAACACAAAGCTACATAGATCCGGCAACCGATGGCTTCACCTATTCAAATATTGATATTTCACAGGGACAAATAAAGCTGGGTATAAAGGTGGCAATAGAAGATAATATCGCTCATTACACTTCTACGATGAGCCCAAAGCCGAAAGACATAGAGCTCTCGCCGGATGTTATCCTTGGCGATACACAGCTTTTCTCACAACTGATAAAGGATTTCGTAGGCGGCACAATACAGAAGAAGAGATATAAAACGCTGGATGTCATGGACGGGGAAATCCAGGAATCAACCTACTCAAAAATAGGGACTGAAGACCTGGAATTGGTAGGGAAGACTTATAACGCGATTATTCTTGAACAGTTGAATCATAAAACAGGGTTAAAAGTAAAATGGTGGATTGATATAGAAACCAGCCACATGCTGAAAGCAAATCTCCCTAATGGCCGGGATATATATTTAACCGACCGCTCAGTTGTGGATAGGATTAAGCTGGCGAAAGTGGATGATAACCTCTTTGCCAAGGTTGACGTGGCAATTGCGGATGTTCAAGCCATATCATACATGAAGGTCAAAGCAAGTGTTGAGCCTACAGGATTGTGGGTGACCGAGGAGGGTCTTAATATATCCGGTCAGCGTTTTACAGGCACTATAAATGACAATCTGATTGAAGGGGTCTTTGAGATTGAACATAAGCGGTATGACGGTTCGGATGCCCCGCCTTTTCCTGCGGATTTCAGCAAAGACCAGTCCCTGAAAAAGTATCTCGAACCCGAGGAGCTGCTCGAGTCGGATGACCCTGTCCTCATCAAAAAAGCACAGGAAATAACCAAAGGCTCAAAGGATTCCTGGGAGGCGGCATGCCGCCTGAGCAAGTGGGTTGCCGAGAATATTGGTTATGCGATTCCCGGTGGAGGAACTGCCCGCAAAACCTACGACATCAAAGCCGGGGAATGCGGGGCACACTCACTTCTTCTGGCCGCCTTTTGCCGGGCTGTGGGAATACCCGCAAGAGTTGTCTGGGGGTGTATGTATGTCCCCAATTATGGCGGAGCCTTTGGACAGCATGGATGGAATGAAATATACATGGGCAACGTGGGATGGGTACCCGTCGATGCCACCGCCAATGAGACTGATTATGCCGATTCCGGCCACATCCGCATCGGAGTCTATCAATCACTTGCTACTGCTCTTAATCCCAAAAAAATGGAAGTGCTTGATTTTAGGGCCGGTTCAATGAAAATGGGCCAGGCCCAAGAGGAAGCCTCCCAGATGTATAAAGCGTACATTGGTGAATACACCAATCCTTCTTCTAAAACTGTATTAAAGGTATTTGTTCAAGGCGGAAATTTGGCCGTTGATATTCCGGGAAAAGTAGTCTTGGCGCTGAATGACCCGGATGAAGAGGGCTTATGGTATTGTAAAATGTCAAACCAGATATATTTCACGTTTAAGAGAAAATATCTTGGCTTTGGCAAAGTCGAGGAAATGCAGATACATCAAATTATCCCCCTTCCAAGGAAATCAGGGCCCGTAAAAGTAAATAATAATGTTCCCGAAAAATTCAGGCCTTATCTCGGCACGTATTCACTGGCGGCTCTGCGAGCTGATTTTACAGTACTTTATAAAGATGGCAGCCTGGCAGTGGATGACCCACTTGCAAAGAAGGTCGTTAAGTTTCAGCCTCCGGATGAAAAAGGAGGGTGGCTTGATGAATTTAATAAAAATACAATCTTCTTCGAGCTGGACGACCAGGGCAATGTCGAATCAATGAAGATAGATTCGGTTGAAAAATTTACCCGGTGAAAACGGAGACATAATATGATTACTTTTGAGAAAAAAGAAGAGGTAGTACCAATCTGCCCTCACTGCAAAAAAGAGCTTACAACCGTATGGTTTCAGCAGCTCAAGGGCGACCTGGGCAAGCGTTGCATCTACTTTTGCCCGGAATGCAAGTCCTGCCTTGGTGTTTCTCACAGAAAAGGAATCGCTCCATTTGGTTTGTGAGCTGTTGTACAAGTTTTTAACTATATAATGCGTTACCGTAATGATAAAGAGAAAAGCAATGAAGAGCAAATGCCCCAAAAAACAATTACCAGCTGTTTTAAGCAGGTTCCGGAGCGGACGTGCTTTGTTTCGTCTTGAATTTCTTTTTTTACTTATTGCCTGTCTTGTGTTGGTTTTGCTGATGTCACCATCTCTCAAGTCCACGGAAAATCAAGAAGAGCCGCCTGCTAATGAAACATCCGCCGCATCAGGCGGCTGCTCAATTTTCCATGAGACCATGGTTGATATGTCCTGGCCTGAAGTAGAAGAAGCGGCTAAACAAGGTGCTGTTGTTTTGTTGCCAACTGCGGTAATTGAAGAGCACGGCCCGCATATGAGTTGTGGTATAGATACCTACGGTGCTTATCTTTCGTGTAAGCTCGTACGTCGTGAGCTTGAATCACGGGGCATCAAAACGCTTATTGCTCCGCCCTTTTATTGGGGAATCAACGGAACGACACACGTCTTTCCCGGAACTTTTACCGTTCGAAAAGAAACAATGAAGGCTGTACTGCACGACATACTTAACTCGCTCAAAAGCTGGGGCTTCACCGATATCTTTAACATGAACTTTCACGGGGATGGTCAGCATTGCATCACCGTCCTCGAATCTATTATAGATGCGCGCAACAACCTTGGTATCAATGCCTATTGTGTCCTGTCGGAAGAGGAAGTCGTTCGTTACGGACTGACCGGAAACGAGCCGTTCATTGTCACTCATAAATCTCCTCCTTCCAACGAGGCCCCTCAGGAATATCTGGATATTCACGCCGGAGCCGACGAGACCGGCATAGTGGCTGCGTTCTTTCCCGACCAGGTTGATACGGAACTCGCAAAAACACTCGAACCGACCAGGCTTACTTATCGTGATGTCGGAAATTGGCTTACGGATGCAAGACGGGTAACTCCTTTAGGCTATCTCGGAGACCCTGCCGGTTTCGATGCCGAAGCAGCCAAAGAATATTTCCAAGCTAATTGCAAAATGATTGCCGATTCAATCGAAAGCCAACTAAAAGCCAAATGATACCAATTACATTTAATTACTGTGCTCCTTGTGTTTAGCACAAAAGGGTGGCAGCCTCAAGCGCAGCTTGGGGATGGCTCGCAGCTCTTTATATAAAGCGCATCTTTTAATTACAATTGGTATAAGCTCACCGGGCAAATGCAATATTTACCCCCAAGGCCGGGCTACTATTGGCTCGGCCTTTTTTGCTGTGGTTTTCAATTGCCTGACTTATCTAAATTCTAAACTCCTGCCCTACCCACTCCGCGCACTCAGAGGTTAAATTTCAATCAAAAACGCTGATACCTGAAAGCAAAAATCGAAATTTTCATATTTTTTTTATCTGCCTTGCTGACATCGAGTTACGTGAATCGGGAATCGAGAATCGAGGACTTTTTTCGCATCAAACACGCAGATACATCCAATTATAGAAGCTCGTCCTGAGCGCGGCCGAAGGAGCAACGGCTTTCAGCCGAAAGCCGCAAGCCCCAAGTCCTAAATCCGAATATCGAAATACAAAACAATTTCAAAACCTGTCCTGAGCAACGCTTAGGGATTCAAATTACCAAACGACCAAAACGTTTTGAATTTTGAATTTAGGACATTCTAATTTGTTTCGGATTTAGTGCTTAGAATTTCGAATTTTCCGGTGTTTGTTCATCACCGGCTGGGGGTGATAATTAAGTTCAAATTTTCCATTACGATTCCCGATCGCCTCGTATGGCCTTTCGTGGCTCTGGTACTGTTCTACCGCCGCATCCACTACGGCTACCCCTTTCGCCGGATACCGCTCACTCAGGGCAAATACGCCATAGTGGACCCCGAAGATTACGAGCGATTAAACAAACACAAATGGCACGCGATTAAGAGCAAAAACACCTTTTATGCCACCCGGAGGATTCATCTGGGTAAAAACAAGTGGAAGCATATTAAGATGCATCGCGAGATTCTCGACCCGCCCGACCATCTATACGTCGATCATATCAACCATAAAGGCTTCGACAATCGCAAAGCGAACCTGCGAACGGCCACACACAGGCAAAACAGCTACAACAGGATACACTTCAGAAAGAATCCATCCTCAAAATATAAAGGCGTAAGCTGGAAGAAACGAACAAAGAAATGGAATGTTCAGATATCCCATAATGGCCAGCACAAATTCATCGGCTCTTTCGACGATGAAATCGAAGCCGCCAAGGCCTATGATAGAGTAGCAAAAAAGTATCATAAGGAGTTTGCCGTCCTCAACTTTCCTCCGTGACCCGCCGCTAAAGCCGGAGTTTATCCGCCGTGCTGAAAGTCCGCCGCAGGCGGAGCGGAACAAAGCCGCCAAAAAATACCATCGCGACTTCGCAGTATTAAACTTTCCACAGTGACCCGACGCTAAAGCCGGAGTTTATCCGCCGTGCTGAAAGTCCGCCGCAGGCGGAGCGGAATAAAGCCGCTAAAAAATACCACGGTGATTTTGCCGTCCTGAACTTTTGAATCCCTACTGCTTCGTTTTGCCT
>JBGVTO010000406.1:0-2270 GCA_041862635.1 Phycisphaerae bacterium
TCTGAGGCGACTTTGACGTTGACTTATCCGCGTGACTGGACCGAGAATGGTGTGACCACACTAACGATTTGGTTCAGGGGCGATTCGGATAACGCTGCTGAGACGTTGTATGTTGCTCTCAACGGCAGTGCAGTGGTCAACCATGATAATCCTGATGCAGCACAGGTATATGAGTGGACCCGATGGAATATCGACCTGCAGGCCTTTGCAGACCAGGGTGTGAACCTGGCTAATGTCAATACGATTTCCCTTGGTCTTGGCAATAAGAACAACCCACAGGCTGGTGGTTCAGGTACGATGTACTTTGACGATATTCGTCTGTATGCTCCACCACCGGCACCGTAAGCAGTGTGATTTGGCTGGCAGTTAGAATTACGGGGTTGATATAGTAGATTTGCATCAATTCGGGGCTTGTACCAATTTGGTATAAGCCCCCTTATTAAATGATAAATTTTAATTGGTCATTTTCGAAATTGTGCTGCTTTGCGAAGTCGCTTCTTCCTTCGCAGTAGCTTTGCTTAGGAGAATGGAGCTATGGAGAAAAAGTTGCTTGAAGTCTCGGATCCCCGTTTTCACAGGACCGAGTTTACACTTGCAAAAGCAGGGGGGCTTCGTGCTCAAGCTGTATTGTAACGCTTGATATCTGTTGAAGAAAATGATTGTTTTGGTGTGTGGCCAAAGCACGGTTATTTTAATTTGTTGAAACCCGCCCGTCGTCCACAGTCCCGAAAGGGACGCCTTGCGGCGGATGTCTTGCGGCAAAGACGGGACGGGGTGAAGGAGGATTATTATGTGTAAGAAATTGATTTATTTGGTTTCTATTGTTTTGGTGCTGGGCCTTGTCCTAACGGGCGTGGCAAAAGCTGCTGACCCAGATCTTATCGGCTGCTGGAGGTTTGATGAGGGTTCCGGGACGACAGCCTTTGACTCAAGTGGCAATGGTAACGATGGCATAATCGAGGGAGATGCACTGTGGGTTCCTGGGAAGTTTGGCGGCGCGCTGGAGTTCAATGGTCAAAATGCTCGCGTCGTGGCTCCGCATATCCCGCTGGATAGTCGAAGTTTTACTATCACGATGTGGGTCTATCCTGTGTTGTATACAGGTGAACAAGTCGTTATCTCCCAGGTCCAGTCAAACTCAACGAACACGAGTCTGCATTATCGCATCTATGGGCCCGGTAGTGGCCGCGTTCGCATGGGATTCTATTCTAACGACCTCGATACTACTACAACCCTCGATGAGAACAATTGGTATCACATCACTTTCTGGTACGATTTTGAAAATCAAAACAGAAGAATTTACATCAATGGAGTCTTGGAAGCTGAGGCTTCTGCCACTCCTTATCTTGGGACAAGCGGTGATACGGTGATAGGTATGTGGGATAACACTGCTCAGTGGTTTCGGGGCATTATTGACGATGTGCGTATTTACGCACGCCCGCTGACGGATGCAGAGATTCTGGGTGTTATGTCAGGTGGTGGAGCAGAGTATCCGTTTGCCTCAGCCCCTGACCCGGCTGATGGTGTTTACCATCTGGATACGTGGGTGAACCTTAGCTGGCGGGCGGGAGATTTTGCTGTCTCGCACGATGTGTACTTCGGCGAGAATTTCGACGACGTTAATGACGGTGCCGAGAGCGTGTTCCAGGGCAGCCAATCCGCAACCTATTTTGTTGCCGGCTTTCCTGGATTTCTTTATCCGGATGGCCTGATTCCGGGCACGACATATCATTGGCGGATTGACGAGGTCAATGACACCGAGCCGAATAGTCCCTGGAAAGGTAATGTCTGGAGCTTTACGGTTCCCCCCAGGACAGCCTATGCACCCGACCCGGCTGATGGTGACGAGTCTGTAGACCCGGATGCGCGGCTTAGCTGGACGGCAGGTTTCGGTGCGAAATTGCACACAGTGTACTTTGGCGAGAATTTTGACGATGTCAGCAGTGCCACCGGAGGTCTTCCTCAGGGAGCTACAACCTATGATCCCGGCACACTTAAATTGGCTCAGACTTACTACTGGCGTGTTGATGAGTTTGATGCCATCCAGACACATAAAGGAGACGTCTGGAGCTTTACAACTCAAGGCGCCGTCGGGAGCCCGAACCCGGCTAATGGCGCTGTGGATGTAAAGCAAACACAGATTATTACCTTCTCGCCGAGTATCTTTGCTGCTTCGCACCAGTTGTACTTCGGTACTGATAAAGATGCCGTGAAAAATGCCGATACCAGCTCGCCAGAGTATAAAGGCACCAGGGACCTTGGTGCTGAGA
>JBGVTO010000407.1:0-17316 GCA_041862635.1 Phycisphaerae bacterium
CCCTGACCAATTCGAGTATCTGCCTTGCGACGAACCGGGCTTCGGCCCGGGCGTTCGGAGCCGATACAATCCGAATATTATCCGCCGAGTCAAGCTTCGATGGTTCACCCCGCCCCTCCGAAGGGCGGGGTTCAAGCTCAAATACATTACGCTCGATATGAGCAAGCTGGTCACAGGCAGAGAATCTAACCGCTCGTTCAAGAATTATTGGCCTGGTCAATTGAAGTTTACATTTTTTCACTCTATCGACAAGCTCGGCGTATGTTCGCTGCGTCGGATTAAACAAACCGACCGGGTCAATGTTCTCTGCCGCAGGATTTGCTAAATCAATCTCCGAGGCGTCCAGGCAAAAGGCAATCTGTGCATCTGCAACCACCTTCAGAAGCTCGGTAAGGATTGCAAGCTCGGCATCGGTAAAGCCGGCAAAACCATCGACCCACAGCTTCGCACCTCTGGCCAAAGTTGACGCCAAGACTGCCTGGCAGGCACGAGTCAGCTGAACATCAGGGTCAAGAAAATCGCCCTCAATAAACTTTATGTATTCTCCAAAAATCAGGCCGATATCGGTAAACTTAAGGATTGCTAAATTATTACGCTCATCTTTAGCCAGCTCGCTGAGCAACCGGTCAATATCCTCCGGCGTCTTTGCGTACTGGTGCAGCTCGGCGATAGTTTGTGCCATTTGCCGGGCCAGTCCGGACGAGGATGCCGATGAGTCAAAGATTTTCAATTTGCTCTTGTTATCCCGCAAGAGCCTGTGGACTATCATTTGCCGTCCGATGCGCGAAAGGGCCGGCCTGGCTGTGTTTTTACCTAACAACAGAAATTGCAGACGGTCGAACGAAAGCACATTTAATCTGTTATAGCCTGCTATCCTTTCGTCGGCCAGAATGGAACGCTCAGCCTGATAGGTGGCCTGCTCCGGAACCAGCAGAATCAATTGCTGTTCGCCCGGCTCGGCCAGTGCATCGATGATAGCTTTTATGCAATAGCACGTCTTACCGGTACCGCTTCTGCCAAGAATAAACTGTACCGCCATAAGGACAATCCCTGATTTAAGTTAGTCTTTCGTACTCTTTTACCACAATCAGCGATTGTTTTCAATTATCATAGAAAAACTACTAATCTGTCAAATTTGATTTGATAGCTTGAAAGGGTGGGAATGACAACTTACAGATTCAATCTTGACAGACTACTACCTTCTTCTGCCCGTCCTACCTCGGCCGGTCTCCCGGCGTGCCTATATATCCCGGCTCATCCGGCCGGCCTGCAGCCGGGCCGAATATCTTCCGGATGTCCGCCTGAATTTCATCATCGCTCGGATATGTAATCACCTCATACGTTTCAAACTTATACTCCTCCTGAGGTTTGAGTTTGAAATAATGTTCTGCTCTTTTAGGCAGGTTGGAACGTGCATCTACAAAAATCCGCCACTTCTTTAATCCAATCGCATCAGAGGTGGTACTTTTTTCCTGCCAGATAAGCTCATAGACTTTGGTGTCGGGAACAACAGCCGCGACCTGCGTATCGTCCACGCGGCTCCATTGAGCATCTTGGGGAGCTTCTTTATAATATGCAAAGGGAAGCAAACCAAATGTTTGATGTATTGCTTTTTCAGCCTTTGCAAGCATCTCCTCAGAAACCACTTCTGTCCTGACAGAAGCAGAAGATAAATACTTTATCATTCTGATTTTATTTGTAATATCCCACAAAACAAACTGCTCCCCGATTCTGACCATGTCGATATTCAGGGTTTGCGAGACCCACTCGGTCTGTAACGGCTCGTTCGCAGGGGGTTGAAACGCTGCAACACAGACATTCTCAACTCTCCCCAGCGCTTCATAAATCTCACTGAGCGTGATAGCTTTTTTGGCCTGTGTGCCAAAGAACAAAGCAAAAGCCACGAGAATCACAGCAGCGACGGCAGCTATCTCTGCTATTCTGATTCTTAGAGCTCTTTGCTGAGCGCTGCGTCCAACGTGAGGTGACTGCTTTTGCGTGGATTTTTCAAGTGCAGCAAAAGCATCGTCGAGAATGCGCTCGTCCGTCTCGGCTCTGGTAGTTATATGCAATCTCTCAATCGCTCGTTCTATCTGGTCTGTGGGATTCATATTTTTGACTCTCCACTTAAGATTGTCCGCAGTTTATTCAATCCATAGCGGTACCTGCCTTGAACCGTATTAATCGGGATATGCTGCATTTGGGCTATTTCCTTAAACTTCATCCCGCCGTTAAGGTGCAGGACTATTGTTTCCCGCTGCTCCAACGGAAGCTCAAATAAAGCGTCGACCAATAGCTGCAATTGCTCATCGAATATTGCCGACTGCACGGGACCATCCGAATCCGAGCCAATCTGCCCGGCTTTGCCAAGCTCAACCATGTGGTGTTTCTTTTTGCGGAACCTATCCCTGACACGATTAACGACACTGCTCATTAAATAGTTCCGCAGACTTACCCGCAGCTCAAGCCTTCCAACGCCGGCGGCAAAAGAAACAAAGACATCGTGGAGAACATCCTCCGCCGCACAAGTATCGTGTAAAAGAGAAGCTGCTATCGTCAGCATATTATCCTTGTACTTCATGTAGATTTGGCGCAGGGCCTCTTTGTCCCCTCGTTTGAGCTCCCATATTAGACGCTCATCTTCCAGCATCCAAGGCTGACCCAATCAGGTTGAAAATCAACCTTCACTATCAATATGACGTTCTGGCGTACACTTTAATATAAAAAAATTATCTCTTTCCGCCAGATTTATTTTATAACTCCGGAAAAGACTCCTTAGTGCGAAATATTTCCTTGCTTTTCGGCCAAAAACACGATAAAAGTCTCAGCCAAAGGAAACATTTGAAGAATAAGTTTGTGACGGATAGAGGCTTGATAAACTTGGAGACAAAATTGCTATGGCGGCTGTTTTAATAGGACCCAAAGAAGTGTTGGTAATCATGATTGTTACCGCGGTAGTGGTTTTCGTGGTAATGGTTCGCCGCCGAAAACACTGATATGTGTGCTTTGCCCCGCCCCCTCTAATCCTCAGCTAAATTCCTTCTTGCCCTCTGTTGTTTTAACAGACTTCGCCGTCTTTTTTCTTCCAACCGCCGCTGCGTGGACGCATACGGAACTTTGGTCTTTTTCCTCACCGGCCGGGTCTTCAAGGCCTCAGCTAATAATTGTTGCAATCGCTCGACGGCGGCTCTGCGATTTGCCTTCTGAGTTCGGAACCTTTGTGAAGCAACTCTTACCAGGCCGTTCTTGTCTGCTCGCGTTGACAGGCGAGAGAGTATTCGCCGCTTTTGCACATCGGAAAGACTCTCACAATTCGACACATCAAAAAACAGCGTAATCCGTGTGTTTACCTTATTGACATTCTGTCCCCCCGGCCCGCCGCTCCGCGACGCCTTGAAAACAAGCCCATCTTCACGAATAGATATGTTATCTGTGATGTCAATCATTACATCTTTCTCCGAACCAATCGGCTTTGTCTGCGATTTCAATTTACCAAATACTCCACAATAATCAACAACTTACCCAAAGGCCAAGTCCTTCCAAAAGCACTTTCTTTATTACTCGGCCTTTTTTACCTTGAATCGGAGCAAAAAGAGCTTATAGTATCGAAACATTGATATTTTTAGATTTCCTGGAAATTAAGGAGGTAAGAAATGCAAACTCGAAAAGCAACAGTAGCAGTAATCCTGATGGTTTTGGTCGGCCTGCTGGCATTTTCACTGCTGGTTATAGGTGCTTATTCAGCACCGACAGCAGCCGGACAAAACGCCAGGCCAAGCACCGAAGAATTAAGGGCAGGCAAAAATTTCATTACAACCAAAGTGTACACTGCCGAAGAGGATGAACAAATCCTTAAACTTTTTGAGGGCCTGCGCGTCGCCGATGTTTCCGACGGGATGGACAAGGTCGGGCTAACTAATACCGGCCTGATGTCGCCGGAAATCCACGCCCTCTGGAAAGACACCACACATTTCACGCATCGCTTTATCGGCATTGCTGTAACCGTCCGATACGTCCCAACGAACAAGCCGCCCGCGCCGCGTATGGAAACCCAGGCGTTCGACCGCTGGGTCGGTCAGTGGTACAACGCTCTCTCCAGCGAGCCGTTTACCCCGCTCATTCGCAAGGGTACGGCGCTGGTCATCGACGATGCACCGGACTCGGATGTGGGTTCAATCGGCTCAAATAACATTATGGGCTGGCGTTTGCGCGGCTGTGTTGGAGTGGTTACCAGCGCTACCGCCCGTGACACAGACGAGATCATTACCGAGAAGATCCCTCTGTACTTTAAAAAACCGGGCAGGGGCATCCGCCCAGGCCGAAATGAAGTCGAATCCGTCAACCGACCTATCGTCTGCGGCGGCGTTTTGGTAGAGCCGGGTGACGTCATCGTCGCCGATGGTGACGGAGTCATCGTGGTCCCGCGAGCTCAGGCAAAAGAAGTAGCCGAATACGCTAAAGCTACAATTGAAGGCGACAAGGCCGGCCGACGCAACTTATACAAAAAGCTCGGACTACCGCCCGACGATTCAGTCAAATAACAAAGCGAACTGCCACCATAGCAAAAGTAAAAGTAACTAAAGCTTTGTGCTTTGAAATAACCTCTTAGTGCAAAGACTTAGAATTGGTTGAGGAATCGCAGGTCATTTTCGAAGAACAGACGAATGTCTGTGATGCCGTACTTTCGCATAGCCTGCCATTCTAAGGGCAAAGCTGAACCATGTAGAATATAAGAGCCTCTAACAAAAAGAGTTAAAAATGGCAATATCAGTACTAAAAACGCTGTTTCATTCCATTTTGATATGGGCTCTAAATAAATTTACATAAGTACCATAGGAAGTGGCTTAAGTTCTCTTCTGATAGGATCGAGAATCATCCCTAAAGCCTCTATTGTTGTAGCGCCTAATAGAAATATTCCTTTATCACCAAAGACAACCGGTGCTGCTCTGATTTTATCTTCATATTCAAAATACGCATTACCAATGGGTTTTTTGAGAACCTCGCCGTTGGCCAAAATAAACTCCTGGAAAGAGGTGGACTTGATACCCAGCTTCATTAAGATATTCTGGGGCACTACCGAATATACCACCCCTGAGTCCACAAGAAACTCACATTCTTGGGATTTCTTGGGCTGTTCAGGATTTATGACTTTTACCTTCAAAAATGTGATGCTCATAACATTACCATTTCCCTATTTGCCCTTTATATGTTCAAAGAAGCAATAAATTATCCGCGATTCTGCTATCGTAAAAAATCACCGGTGCTGCCGCCGTAAAATTAATTATACTACATTTTTCAATTAAATCACACCGAAATTTACAAAATCTACAAAATCAAAATTGGTCTAAAAAACGCAGGTCGTTTTCGAAGAAAAGGCGAATGTCCGTAATACCGTATTTTCGCATTGCCAGCCGTTCTATCCCGAAACCGAACGCCCAGCCGGTATATTTTTCGCTGTCTATCCCAACAGCGTCAAAAACGTTCGGGTCAACCATACCACAGCCGCCCATCTCTACCCAGATTTCTTTGCCGCTTTTATCTTTCAGAAGCAAATCAACTTCGGCGCTCGGCTCGGTAAACGGAAAAAAGCTCGGCCGAAATCGCCATTTCGTACCGGGACCCAAAAAGGTATAGATAAACTGCTCGATGGTGGTCTTCATATCCACCATACTAACACCCTCATCGACAACCAGGGCTTCAAGCTGATAAAACATATACATATGCGTTGCATCGACGGTGTCCGGGCGATAGACCCGTCCCGGTGCAACAACTCGAATGGGCGGTTTGGTCCTTTCCATAACACGGATCTGAACTGGTGATGTATGGCTTCGCAAAAGGGTGTTGTCGTCAATGTAGAAAGCATCGAACGGGTCTCTTGACGGATGTTCAGGCCCCATATTAAGCGCGCCGAAATTGTGCCATTCGTCTTCGACCTCAGGGCCGTAGGCCACAGCAAAGCCCATTCGGCCGAATATCTCCAGCAGCTCATTCAAGGTTTGTGTAATAACGTGTGTCTTGCCAATCCTGACAGGTTTGCCCGGCAGAGTAACATCTATCAACTCTTTTGATATTTCCTGCTGCGATTGCATCAGGGTGCTTTTCAACTCTTCGAATGCCTTGGTAACCTCTTTTTTTATTTTGTTTGCGAGCTGACCTGCCTGAGCTTTTTGTTCGGGGGGGAGCTTACCTATCTGACTAAGCATCTGGATAATCTGTCCCTTTCGGCTCAGATATTTTATGCGGAACTCTTCCAGAGTCCTCAGGTCAGCAACCTTCTTCAGGTCAGCAAGGGCTTCTTTGCCGGTTTTTTTAAATTGCTCAAGCATTTACTCGTATATCGTATCTCGTATCTCGTATGTCGTATGTCGTATGTCGTAACTCGTGGCTCGCCAGGCAAGTTCTGAGTTATGATTCACGATTTTATTACAGCCTTGGCTGCCTCAACTATGGCATCGAAACCATCCGGGTCGGCAATAGCGATTTCGCTCAGCATCTTTCGGTTCAGTCCAATGTCGGCTTTTTTACAGGCATTGACGAACTGACTATATCTTATACCCCGCTGCCGGCAGGCTGCGTTTAATCGTGTAATCCATAGACCACGGAAATCACGTTTTCGGCGTTTGCGGTCAATTCGAGCATTAACGGCCGCCCGCACCATAGATTGTTTGGCCAGGCGATACAGCCGACCCGCAGAGGCACGATGGCCCTTTACTGCTTTGAGGATTCGTTTCTTTGCCTGGTGTCTTGCGGCACCTTTTCTGACTCTTGGCATCTTTGCTGACCTGCTTTCCTTTGAAAATTTTCGATTCTTTAAGCTTACTGGCGGTGAGCAGAATGAAAGCCGAGAAGCAAGCTCAATCAATTGGTTCCGCCTCAGGCTGACCTTCTATATTGATTATTTCCTATTGATTATTTCTTTATCTTCAAGGTATCTGCTTACCCAGCTCAATCCTGACTTTCTTAGCTGTTGCGCTTTTCATAATAGACGAGCTGCTCAAACGCCTTCGACGTTTTGCGTTTTTACCACTCATAAGATGACCACCACCGGCACGTTTATGCCTGACCTTGCCGGTAGCAGTAATCTTGACTCTTTTTCTCAACCCCTTATGGGTCTTCTGTTTCGGCATTTAGCTGTTCCCTTAAAATAACCTTCTCTGAAATCCTGCACCAAAAAGCTACTATCCTGTAACACGCTTGTTAGCATCATCTCGGTGGGGCAAGCCCCACCCTACCAGTAACCACCACGCATTTTTCATGTTACAGACCACTACTTCGCTGTGCTCTGTTGGCGCCGGAAGAATATAAGGCCGGTAATGTACGCCATTTGCTGGCGTTGGTCAACAGCGGAGATACAAATTCCTTAAAATAATTGGAAAAACCCGCCTAAGATTTTTGTTGGCAAACCGCCCCTTCTATGAACGTATAAGTTGTAAGTTCAGAACTTACAAGTGATAAACCCTAAGTGAGGCACGTTTCGATACTCTTGGTGCTATGCAATATAGTCCACGAGACTGCTGGGGCCGCTTCCGGTTGATGGATACGAACTATTTTGGCACGACTAATAAAGTCATTCGTCTTCCCGCCATTCTGGCCGGCCGTTCAACCTTTGCCAGATCCTGTAGTGATTCGGTGATTTGGTCGAGCATCGCATAACCCCGGTCCCGGTGCAGCATCTGGCGTCCCCGGAAGAACATTGTGAATTGTACCTTGTGGCCTTTTTCCAGAAATTCGCGCCCGTGTTTGAGCTTAATCTCAAGGTCGCGTTTATCGGTTTCGGGTCTGAGCCTGATCTCCTTCAGAGTTGCAGTATGGTGCTGATTTTTCTTATGTGCCTCGCGAACCTTGCGTTTTTGTTCGTACTGCCACTTGCCGTAATCCATTATCCGACAAACCGGCGGGTCGCTTGTAGGGGCAACTTCAACAAGGTCCAGCCCTAACTCGCGTGCTCTGTTGAGGGCCTCGTATTTTGTAACGACACCCACCTGATTATTTGACTCGTCAACAAGCCGAATTGTTTCGGCCCGAATTCCTCCATTTACCTTTAAACCTCGTTTACTTATTGTGCGTCACCTTACCTTTCTATAAAACAACAAATCATTAACCGATTATTCTGAGGGTCTTTTTACAACCAACAATTATAACTTATATTTCTAAAAAGCCAAATCTATTTTTTTATCGGCAATTTTATCCTTCGCTATTCCTAAAAACTCATCAATCTGTACTGTTTTATTCTCTTTGACGCCTCGTATTCTTACATTGACCGTATCGGACTGGGCCTCTTTAGGCCCGACTACCAGCATAAAGGGCAGCTTTTCACTGTGGGCCTTGGCGATTTTGGCATTTATTTTCTCATTTGAAAAATCGCAACTACAGCGCAGAGACACATCTTTTAGCTTATCTTCAATGACTTTTGCATAATCATTGCTTTTTTCACTTATTGGCAGCACCCTTACCTGCTCCGGCGAAAGCCAAAGCGGGAAATTTGCACCGTAGTGTTCGATAAGAATGCCGATAAAGCGCTCAAAAGAGCCCAAAACCGCCCGGTGAATCATAACAGGGGTTTTCTCGGTATTATCTTTATCGGTATAAACCAGGCCGAATCGCTGCGGCATAGAAAAATCCAGTTGAATTGTGCCTAATTGCCAGGACCTTTTCAGACAATCTTTTATATGAAAATCAATTTTTGGCCCATAAAATGCACCATCCCCCTCGTTGATTTTATACACAATATCTTTGTGCCTGAGGGCATCCTTGAGGGCCTTTGTAGCCGTCTCCCAAATCTCGTCCGAGCCGATATGCTTTTCGGGCTTGGTGGACAGCTCAATGTGAAAATCTTCAAATCCGAAGGCCTGATATATCTCGAAGGTAAGCTCGATGACTCCGATTATCTCGGACTCTATCTGCTCGGGGGTGCAGAAAATATGGGCATCATCCTGGGTAAACTGTCTGACTCTAAAAAGGCCGTGCATAACACCACTGGCCTCGTGTCGATGCACCAGCCCAAGCTCGGCAACGCGCATCGGAAATTCGCGATACGAGTGCTGACGGGTTTTATAAACCAGACATCCGCCGGGACAGTTCATCGGCTTTATCGCATAGTCGGCGTCGTCGAAATTTGTAAAGTACATATTCTCTTTGTAATTGTCCCAGTGGCCGCTCTTGTGCCAGAGCTGCTCATTAAGAATTATAGGTGTGAGGATTTCCTCATAGCCGTATTTCTCGTGAACACCCCGCCAAAAGTCCACTATGGCATTCCAGATAATCATTCCTTTGGCGTGAATGAATGCAAAACCGGGGCCAGCTTCGTTGAAACTAAATAAATCCAATTGCTTGCCTAATACGCGGTGGTCACGTTTTTTCGCTTCGGCTAATCTTTGCAGGTAGTCGTCAAGCTCTTTTTTAGTCGGCCAGGCGGTGCCATAGACCCGCTGGAGCATTTTTTGTGTCGGGTCGCCGTGCCAATAGGCGCCGGCTACCGACATAATCTTAAAGCTTCCGACTTTAGCTGTGCTGGGAACGTGCGGGCCCCGGCACAAATCCTCGAAGTCATCTGCATGCGAGTAAAAACTAATAACATCGCTATCCGTGTGGCTTATATTGTCGGTCTTATATTTGTCAGATGCTAATTTCGCCAAGGCCTCGGCTCTGGTCATTTCTTTGCGAACAAACGGTTCGTCGGCTTTGACAATTTCGGCCATCTTCTCCTCGATCCGCTCGAAATCAGTCGGCCGAATCGGCTCATCGAGGTCAATATCATAGTAAAATCCGTCTTCAACGGTTGGCCCATAGACCAGTTTTGTATCCGGCCAAATACTGCATATAGCTTCAGCCATTACGTGGGCGCAGCTATGACGCATCACTTCAAGGCCTTCGTCATTTTTGAGGGTGATGATTTGAACGTCTGCTTCGCTATTAATCGGCGCCGATAAATCTACCAATTGGCCGTTGACTTTCGCCGCGACGGCCGCTTTTGCAAGCCCCGGTCCTATCTGTTCAGCTAATTGCTTTGCCGTCGTACCGTCAGCAACTTCTAACGTGCTGCCATCGGGCAGTGTAGCTTTTGCCATATATCTATCCGCTAATACCAATCCTTTTTGTGTTTACTTATGAATATATCAGCGTGGCCAAAATTGTCAATATTATTTATAATCCGATTTATTTCTTGTTACACACGGCTTTTAACTATATAATAAAAGTAGTCGTGGGAAAGTACAAACTAATAGCGAGGATGGTAGAATGGATGTTAATCTGATTCTATTCAAAAAAGACGGCTCACAAAAAGCTTTTTCTCTGCCGAGCGATAATACGATAATTGGCCGACGTCACGATTGTGATTTGTGTATCCCCCTTATGATCGTTTCCAAAAGGCACTGCCAACTGAACCTGAATAAAGAGGCCGTAAAAATTCGAGACCTTGATTCACGCAACGGCACATTCCTTAATGGTAAACGTATAAACGAGACAACGGTTAAGGCAGGCGATTATATCAAAATAGGCCCACTTACGTTTCTGCTGCAGATTGACGGCAAACCAGAAAAAATTGTCCCACCAAAGCAGGCCAAACCAAAACCCGCAGCGAAAGTACCACCACCAAAAGTCCTGGCTGAGGAGCTGTCCGGAAGCTTCCCTGAATTGGAGCTGGATAAGTCCGATTCTTTCTTAGCTGAGCTTGAAGATCTTTAATTACCAACGATAAGGATTCGCAGGATTATTTGAGAAAATCAAAAAAACGATTCCCCCAAACAATATACGCCTGATTTCTATTTTGCATAATCCATCACAACTAAAACAAGGAGATTCTATAATGAAACCGAAAATGTTAATAATCAGCGTGTTAATTGCCGCAAGCTGCCTTACTACTTGCAGCTTCGCTTTACAAAAGGCAAGCGCCGTTAGCTGGACACACCTATCAACAGTAAAAGGAGACCTTCCAGCTCCGAATGCCGGCACACAGCAGACCTCCAGCATCGTATGCGACATTGACAAGGACGGCGTTAATGACTTCGCCATCACTGAGCGCACTAAAGCACCTTCAGTCGTCTGGTATCGTCGGGATTCAAATGGCTGGACAAAATATGTCATAGACGACCAGGCTTTGCATATCGAAGCAGGAGCAGACACTTATGATATCGATGCAGACGGAGACCTTGATATAGTCTTTGCAGGCGACTCACAAAGTAACCAAGTCTGGTGGTGGGAAAATCCTTATCCAAACTACAATCCTAAGACACCCTGGAAACGTTATGAAATAAAGAATTTCGGTGGGAACAAGCACCACGACCAGATATTCGGTGACTTCGACGGTGACGGGCAAACGGAACTCGTATTCTGGAACCAGGGTGCCTGCAAACTTTATATCGCCGAAATTCCAAAAAATCCTAAGAAAGCCAGGAACTGGCAGTGCACAGAGATTTACTCCTGGAGCAAAGACAGCCAGATGGAACAGCGGGGAACATACCCCGGCTTTAAGGCAATCAACGAACATGAAGGACTGGCCAAAGTGGATATTGACGGTGACGGCAAGCTTGACATCGTCGGCGGCGGACGCTGGTTCAAACACAACAGCGGAACCAGCTATACACCAAATATCATCGACGCCGGCTACGCATTCTCGCGCTCGGCTGCCGGACAGTTGATTAAGGGCGGTCGGCCGGAAGTCATCCTGGTCGTAGGAGACGGCCAGGCACCTCTGATAATATACGAATGGAATAAAGGCACCTGGGTCAGCAAAAAAATAATTGAAGAAGTAGATTGCGGCCATTCTTTGACACTACTCGACTTTAACGGCGACGGCAATCTTGACATCTGGGTGGCAGAAATGCGATTAGGCGGCAGGAACCCGGATGCCAAAAACTTGATTCTACCGGGTGACGGCAAAGGAAATTTTGAAATCACTCAGGTTTCAAGCGGTATTGCCCTGCACGAATCCAAAATTGCCGACCTTGATGGGGACGGCGACTACGACATCTTAGGCAAACCCTACGGCTGGGAAACTCCTCGACTGGATATCTGGCTTAATGAAAGCAGATAGCCTTTTCCAATACTATGAACCATAAGGACACGTCCCCGCCGAACAAACATCAGTCGGACATGGGCCGCTCGGGCAGGATTCGCAGGTTTGGCTCACTGACTTGCTTTGCCCAACGGCAAAACCGCTCAATAGCTTCTGTAAGTCGGCGCTGTTGCACTTCTCGCAGCTATGTTTTCGAGGAATCCTCGTTTTTTCTAAAAACTCCATCGTATGACCACATTTATTGCACTTGTATTCAAATATCGGCATTTCTCAATCTCGTGTTAAAAGGCGCTGTCAATTCACTCCTGGAAGTCCCTGTCTTTCAGGAACCAAATAATAATTTGATAAGTCTTTCGTGTTGTGAAAAATCAGGCACGATGATATGCGCACCGGCTTTGACCAGACGGGTGCGCTTTTCGATACTTAATCCGTGACGGCGAATCTCATCACTTGCGATACCGACGGCAATGCCATCACGCTTCCGGCATTCACGCAGCTCAACGGGACCATCGCCGAAGACAGCTAATTCCAGACCCTGCAGCTTGTTCTCCTTCATTATTCTTTCAATGACCATCTTCTTGGAATACCTGGCAACATCACCAACGGCACCATAAATACCCCCATCAAAAAGCTCAGCGTAGCCAAGTGCTTCGGACTCAGCGACAACATCCTGGTGGTCTGTCCCGCTGGCCAGATAAAGTTTTATGCCCCTCTGACGAAGGATTTTTAAGAATTCCAACGCACCTTTGATTGTATAGTCACTGATGTCGAGCTCGCCACGTTTGAATTTTTCGATTCGCTTGTTAACAAGCTCCATCAAGGCATCATTATAAATCTCCTTGTAGCCGAATTTGTCGAGTATTTTATCAGCTCTGACAATGCCGAACTCTTTGACCATTTCGACAAGACCCTCCATCTGTATGATGGTCTGAATTCCAGTGGACTTGTCAATGTAGTCGGCCACGTGGTTTCGAACCTTGTGGTAAAGAGTCTCGTCCGCACTCTCGTATTTGTCGCCGAGAATGGCCTTGACCATCACGGGGGCCATTATCTGCTCCCAGCCCTGCCTTAACGTGCTTATGGTCCCATCGTTATCAAAGACAGCGTGCTTTATTCGGCCAAAGGGTATCGATTCGTAGCAAAGCTCTATTTCAGTATCGTTGAAATAACAAGCCCCACGTCGGTCGGAGGCCAGTTCAGGCTGATAGATATAATCAGCATCTCTGCCGACCTCAAGGATTTCCGCACCCGATGCGGTTCCTGTCTGGAATAACTTCTGAACGGTAACAGCAGCGGCAAAGTTCGCGAACTCCGCCGCCTCAGCGGGTGGAATTTCTGCCCCCAGGCATAAAGCCAATGCGCTTGTTAC
The DNA here is from genome assembly GCA_041862635.1 of Phycisphaerae bacterium. Taxonomy (GTDB): domain Bacteria; phylum Planctomycetota; class Phycisphaerae; order Sedimentisphaerales; family Anaerobacaceae; genus NIOZ-UU13. Next base: position 13,383 of record JBGVTO010000407.1, read on the forward strand.
CGTATCCCCGGCCCCGACAATATCGAGCTTTTTCAATAATTGAATGCCCGGGACCTCGTGGATACCATCGGAATCAACGGTTATGATGCCGCGCGGACCGCGGGTCAGGAACACGGGCTTGTCGAATTGCTGATAAAGGTTCGTCGCATATTTTTTTAAATCGGCCAATGTAAGAACATCACCCAAATTGACATCGACTTTGTTCAAGTGGGCCGCTTCCAAATCATTCGTCTTGCGGTAAATGTTTTTGAACTTGCGGCCATAGTGCCTGGAATCGAGCAGAACTATTTTGTCCGTAAATTTTTCAAACAGGGCGTTGGCCCGGTCTATGAAAGATTCGTTTGTGATACTGCCGGGGACCTGCTGGTTTACTATCAGAGCATCTGCTTTCTGCAGGGCGATTTCGATGCCTTTCAGCAGGGCCTTGTCGGTTGCCTCGGTTCGCTGGTTGAAAAAGCCGAAGTCAATTCGTGGCTGTTCGCTGCCCTCAAGGTATGGCTTGCCGAAGGTTACGGTATCGAAATTTTCCTTTTGAACAACCAGATACGTTGTATCGACATTAAGCTCGTGGAACTGGCGTCTCAGCTCTCTGCCGAAGATGTCATCCCCGATAACACCTATTACCTGTATCGCTGCCGGCTCAAGGGCGGCAATATTGGCCACGACGTTCGATGCACCGCCTAACGAATAGTAATGTTTGCCGACCGCCCGGGCCTGCAAGCCGGTTTCAACTGAGACTTCCGAGCCGCGCGCATCGAGCAGCCAATAAGCATCAACACAGAAGTCACCATAAACCGCTATTTTTACCTTTTTAATACGAGTCAGGATTTCCTTGATGCGCCCTTCTTTCATCGTTAATCACCTTTTAGTTACAACCCTCCTATAATCTTTTTATAGAGCAATGGAAACGTTTGTTTCTGGTCGCCCTTTATATAAAATCCTTTTCCGTTAAATGCCCGGGGGATTCTGGTTACAACACTTTTTTGGTCGCGGAAATAATAGCCTTGTGAAGACTCATCGCTCATTGCTCCGGGCTCATGGTCGCGGAGGTCAAAGTCGGCGGTAATGATATTATTGGGGACATTGCCCGAATTGGCAGCCATCGAGACTGCTTTAAGCAGAACTTCCGGGCCGGTCACGGCACTTCCGATGTTAAGCATGACGCCGCCGTCTGTAAATTTGGCTATCTCATTTGTGTAGATAAGAAAATCTCGGCCGGAACAGCCACCCTTGGCCTGGCCGTCAAAAGATGGATGCTGGTCGGTCACATCCGTGCCTATTCCGGCATGAACCGTAAAGGGAACTTCATTTTCATAGCAGGCGGCAAGAACACTATCTTGTGGATAACTAAAACTTAGCGGTGAATTGACTTTTCCAGTCAGGGCAAGGACCTCTTTACGAAAATCTTCATCACACATCATTCTGCCCAGTGACTCCCCACAGCCCAGCTTGTATTTATTACCGATGGACAAGGCACAATTGATGTATGCAAACTCGTAAGCCATTCCGAATCTGCCTTTGCCCAGAGCATCGGGGACATTTTCGCTGGTTTGGCCTATCAGAGCCAGCTCGAAATCGTGGATGGCTGTAGCGCAGCTCCCCGCAACTAAAGTTACGAGGCCGCGCCTCACAAGGTCGGCAAGCAAAGGGCCAAGACCGTTTTTAATTAAATGAGCACCTGTAAAAAGGACAACAGGTTTATCAGCTTTTCTGCTCGACACGACAGCCCCTGCAATAGTCTCGATATCACTGCAAGTCTTTTCCGGTAAATCAATAGCAATATGGTCGATGTCCATCGGACGGACAAGGTCATTGAGCGTAACCTTATTGCTGCGCGTACTCAATGGATACGTGTCGATTTTGCTGGAATCAAAAACATTGTATTTGCCGTCGTACTGCATATGTGAACATCTGTTATTGAAGCTTTTCGAGCAACTTTTGCAGCCGCTTTATGGATTGTACCATACAACGAACCGTATGATAGTTCACCTTCCAGGAATGGCTCATATGCGTCCAGATGGGTTTGCCCTCTCTGGTCAGCAGCGGCCACCACTCGCCGACGGGATGATTTATCATCTTGTCGAAAACAAAACGGTGCACGTTTACGTAGGCCGGCCAGTATTTTTCAGGCCCGAAACGCAGGGCCGCCTCCAGCATCCCAATCATAACCTCCGCCTGCTGCCAGAACTCCTTTTCGCGGTCGTAAACACCACCGGCGTGCGGCCCCTCAATATAAACGCCGCCATATTCCTCATCGATACCGTTTATCATTCCGTGGTCCATTGCCTTCTTGATAATGTCCTTATATTCTTCAAAGCCCGAGCCCATAATGTCCGTAGCGTGGGCGAGCAGCCAGGCAAATTCCACGTTATGCCCGGCTGAAGTATTGTCTTCAGCGTGGGGCTTTTCCCCGCCATCGGCAAAACGGTCCCAGCCCCAAATGATATCAAACTTTATCTGCGGCGCTATCCGCCAGTCTGGTGTAAACTGCGGTATTCCGGTCGCATATTTCGGGTGCAGAATTCTCTTTATCAGAAGGTCAATATCTTCGATCAGCTTTCGACGGTGAACGCTCTGGCCGCTGCATTCATATAATGTGGTAAACGCCTCCATCAGGTGCATATGGACGTCGAGGGTCTTTCTGTCACCGCCGCCGCTGCCCGGCCCGCACAGGTCCCAGCTCCTCTCAAACATCTCAAAATATCCACCGTACATCGTGTCGGCACAGTATTTCTGCATAAGGTCAAAAACCTTCTCAGCGTATTCTAAGCCCCTCGGGTCACCCGTCGCTAAGGTATATTCGCTGAGGGAATAAATCGCGAAGCTAAAGCCATAAATAATCTTCTTATCGATGGCGACATTGCCCTTACGGTCCACAGTCCAGAAGAACCCGCCGTATTCGGTGTCCCACATCTTTTCGATGAGAAAATCGACACCATGCTTAGCGTATTCGGCACATTTGCCGTCCCCGTAACCCGCTCGATGGGCCGAGGCCATCGTATAGACAGTGCGTGTTTGTGCGATTAAGGATTTTTCATCCTCGCCGGTATCATTGCCGTCCTTATCGAAGTGCGTAATAAAGCCGCCGTTCTCATCATCCTTGCACCGGTCAAGCCAGAAAGGAAGCAGCTCCGTGGTCAAGTGTTTTTTACACTCTTTGAGACAGGCGGATACCTGCTTTGCATCAACAGCCATTTTACATTCCTTTCAATTAGTCGTCGGATATCTATCTTTTACAAGCCAACCTGCCCATAGAATTGTCGTATAATAACAAAAATGCCCGCTGACAACAACGGGCATTATATGCAAAATTTGCCTAACAATTTAGTCTGGTGCAAATCTACTTGTTCAAATATTATCTTCCCTTTATCTGCTCGATATGTGTGTAAATGTTATCACTTAAAAGGTGTCCCAGAAATCTGTGATAGCTTTCTTTATGTCATCCCAAAGTGGGCCAATATTATCTATTAACTCCAACATCTTCTCTCCTTTTAGCTGAAAACCGTATCCACTCACGAATCGGTGTCTAAAATTTCTGTACTGGTGCAATTTCTCTACTATACTTTGACTAAATATTGCCGCTTTTCCTGCAGGTGGATTGCATGACAAAACTATAAGTTCTTTATGCCAGCTCTCTCCCTTCGGCATAGTCTGATAGTATTCCTTGCTTACACGCTTCAAGATATTTTCTACACCATTATAGAAATTCATTAAATAAGTCCCCATAGCGGGTTCTATACAATAGTCCTTAACCTGCGTATCAAATTTATTTCTAACCTCGCATAGCCTCTCTAAAGTCTCTTCTATAGCTCTGACCTCATCGAGCACATCTTCATATAATTCCTTACGTTCCTTCTTCATACACCACCTGTCCCTTGGATAAAACTCTTTTATAAAGATGTTCTCTTACGTCATCCAAATCGATTATATCAAC
>JBGVTO010000408.1:0-5555 GCA_041862635.1 Phycisphaerae bacterium
GAAAAGAATATGAAGTCGCTGATAAAATCGGCAATGCCATATTTGTCTGTGGTCAGCATCAATGGTGCTGATAGTGGCGGTAAAGATTGGAAACAATTGATTCAGACGCTGGACCGCGGCTCCTTTAATATTCTCCGCCTCCTAAAAGTTCTGAAGAAATCCGGCTACACCGGCCCAATAGGACTACAGGGCTATGGAATTGGTGGCGATGCCTATGAGAACCTGAAGCGGTCAATGAGCGCATGGCGCAAACTATCTGAGAAAATAGCTGCCAAGTAAAAAAGGTCAAAGTTTTTCGTTTATAAACTAACGATGATACAAAGAACGAACCCGGCATAAATATGATCCCGTCGCAAGGAAGGCCGTGTGGAAATGTTGATTCGAGCTTCCGTAATATCGATGAAATTTCAGTAAGAAAGGGCAAAGAAAAATGCAGAGTAACAAATTATGTTGTTTGGTAATTTTGATTGTCGGATTACTTGTCACTTCGAGTTGGGCGGGCGACTGGCCGCATTACCTGGGCCCCAATTTCGACCTCCAGCCTTCGCTTAAGGAATTCACTGCGAAATCGGGGACCAAAGTATGGGACGCGAAGGTCAAGACGGGCATGTGCTCGCTCACCGTCGCCGACGGTCTGCTCTACACGATGGGCAACAGCGGAACGAAGAAGGACGAGGATAAGAATAAGGCAAGGGACTTCGTCTACTGCTTAGACGCGAAGACCGGTAGAGAGAAGTGGACCTTCGACTATCCCTGTCTTCTCGAACCGCGTCTCCATCCGGGTGGTCCCAGTTCCACGCCGACCATTCACGAGGAAAAGGTCTACACGCTCAGTAAGTTTGGCCACATTTTCTGTCTCGAAGCCAAAACAGGGGAGAAGATATGGGAGGCCTCGGCAGAACAATATAAACCAGACGCCGCCTGGTGGGGTTTTCCGGGTTCGCCCACGGTCGTCGGCGATGTCGTCATTTATAACGTAGGTGACAGAGGACTGGCCTTGAACAAGGACACGGGCGATGTTGTCTGGAAGAGCGAAAAGAATGTTGTCGGTTACTCGACAGTTAAGCCGCTGCCTGCCGCCATTTTCAATCGTCCGGCGGTGGCCGTGTTCACAAACCGGGATTTCTTCGTCCTCGATCCGGCAACGGGTCAGTCTTTGGCGACCTACACGAAGAGTTGGAAAGAGAAGTCGAACTGTAACGGTATAACTCCTTACATCCACAAGGGCCATATCTACCTCGTTCACAGCGCGCACGGCATGAGCCGACTGTCGCTGGACGGCGAGACGTTCAAGCAGGATTGGCTGTCGGAGGACACCAGGTACCCAAACGAGTGGTTTGCATTCAACACCCACGTGATTTACGGGGACAACATCTACTTCCTGACCAAGGACCGCAGGCCGGGAGGGACGGGATTGAACTGCGTCGATGCCGAGACGGGTCAGCGCAAATGGTTCGATGAGAAATACGATTTCGGAAATTTGCTCCGCGTCGGTGACAAGATGATTATGCTCAGCGAGACGGGCGAGCTGATCTGGGGCGAATTAGGCGAAGGGGCTTTCAAGGAAACCCACCGACAGAAGATTCTGGAGGGTCTTTGCTGGGCAAAGCCGGTTATACTTGGTGATTTCCTCTACGCGCGCAGTGCGGAGGGAGACGTCGTCTGCCTTAAACTCGAATAGAACTGTTATGGCAGACTGATGGACACTATAACAAAGTGAGATTGGGAATTCGTAAGCTAACATTGACATTGTCAATGGGGCTTAAGGGGGAATCTTTGGTATATAACCTATAGGATGGAAATCGAGATAGAATATTATGTGTTCGGCAACGAGCCATCCCCAAGCTGCGCTTGAGGATGCCACCCTTTGGTGCTAAACACAAGCAGCGCAGTAATTGAATGCAATTGGTAGTATTCGTCAAATAAAATAGTGCATTCGGCATTATTTTTGGTAATATATGGAAATGGTGTGGCATCCATTCTCCGTCCCGAGAAAATCGGGACTGCGAAGGACGAAAGTTCCACCCAACAGATGAGATTGCCACGGCCTTTAAAAAGGGCCTTGCAATAACGACTCTGCGAATAATGTGTTACAGAAAATTAGGCCCTTACAAGAAGAAGTCGAAACGTTACAAATGGAAACTCTTAAGCTATTGTGTGATTATTTTCCGACTGCGGTTTTTACCGGCAAGTGCCTTGTTTTCATAAGCGAAGACTGGCGGGTTGAGCTTACCGAGCATAAAGACAGCGATTACAGCAAGGCCGGCGATGAGCCTCCTGTTATACGTATCAGAATCTTCAAGAGGGCAATGAGCGGCGAGCTTATCCAGGGGCATTATGAAGATTTTCAGCTTGCCTCGTTGGGTGAGCTTGCCGAGCAGATTGAAAAATATGTGCAAATGGCGATTGGCGCAAACCTGCGGGAAAATATTGAGTAATACGCATGCAGGATTGTGCGTGCTTGTAATTCTCAGCAAAATCCCCAGGGTAAACCTGGGGGCTAAACGGAAGCCCTGGGTAGAATCCAGGGCTTGTTATTGAGATGGCTAATCCGGCGATTCAGGAAGTTGATGGGGGTGTTTTGTTTGCTGCAAAGATTATCCCCGGCAGTGGTGGGAATACGCGGATTTGCGGGCTGCTTGATGGTATGCTGAAGGTCAAGGTTTCTGCGGTACCCGAGAGGGGAAAGGTCAATCAGTGCCTGCTGAAGTTTTTGGCCAAAGAACTCGGCGTAAAAACGAATGCGGTTAGTATAATTCGCGGCAAAACCAGCCCGGTCAAACATGTGCAGGTTTCGGGCATTTCGGCTGATACGCTGGTGAAAAAACTGGGTTTTTAAAAATAGGTTAGTAGGTGCGGTTGCGAACCGCTCCTACTCAGCCATCCCCAAGCTCGTCCCGATGTTTCGGGGCTCGCTTGAGGCTGCCATCCATCGCTGTTGAAAAAACTGGGTTTGAATAAATAGGGAAATAGTGGGGCAAGCCCCACCTTACAGATGAGATTGCCACGGCCCCCTGCTTTCTTGCCTGTACCCCCGTGCTTTCTTGCCTGCACCTGTCGGTAACGCAGGCACAGGTGCGAAAGCAAGGACGGGGGTAACGCAGACACAGGTGCGAGAGCAAGACGGGGGTCTCGCAATGACAGGTATAACAGCAGGATTTAAGTTAATGACGGACAAATCAACTCTGCTTTCATCAAGTGACATTGAAGACGCCACTTCACTTGGATATATGCTGAAGCCGGCGGCACCGATGGTGGTAACGACCATATCTTTTACCGTTATGCAGTTTGTTGACAGGTTTATGGTGTCGCGCCTGGGCACGGATGCGTTAGCGGCGATTTTGCCGGCTGGTTTTGTCAGTTTCCTGCCCGGCGGGTTCGCCATAGGCGCGATAACAAGCCTAAATACGTTTGTAAGTCAAAGTCTCGGCAGAGGTGACAAAGAAGACTGCTCGAATTATTTCTGGCAGGCAGTATATATGGGACTTGTTTATTTTCTGGCTGTGGTTGCGATTATGTGGCCGACGGCGCCGTGGATATTCAGAGCGATGGGACATCCGCCGCCGGTGGTCGCTATGGAAGTAATATATCTTCGAATTATGCTTTATGCTCATATTCTGGCCGTTATTAACTGGTCGAGTGGTCAATTCTTTATGGGTATCCATCGGCCGATTATTACGATGTGCGCATCGCTGTGCGGGCAGGTGGTCAATGTGGCAGCTAATTACATATTGATTTTCGGCAAGTTAGGTTTTCCTGCGATGGGGATTGCAGGAGCCGGCTGGGGGACATTTATCGGGATAGGAGTTGCGGCTTCCGTAAATATGTTCATATATTTAAGCAGCAATATAAACGCGACCTTTAAGTCCAGAGGGACGTTACATATTGATTTTGGTAAGATGTATGATTTGCTGAAGGTTGGACTTCCTGCGGGATTCGGGTTGATGGTGAATGTCGCATTCTGGGGTGTGATTTTGTTCGGATTAGTAGGAAAATTCGGCACCGAAGCGCTTGCCGCGACAAGCGCTGTGCTTTCATATACGAGCCTTTCGGTTATGCCGGTCGTGGGGATGAGCACGGCCTTGACAGCGGCGGTGGGCAAGACGATAGGCCGGGGCAGAAAAGATATAGCTATTAAACAAACCAGAGTATGTTTGAAGGTCGCACTGTTTTATATGGGATTGGTAGGGTTTTGCTTTTTCGTATTTAGAAATGCCCTGATGGCATTCTGGTCATCCGATGAAAAAGTAATTGAGGCAGGCGTTAAGATTCTGATTTGTGCCGCTATATACCAGGCCTTTCACGCTGCACGGACAATTTACAGCGGCTCATTGCGGGGGGCGGGCGATACGGTTTGGCTGGCAATTATCTCTGCGGTGGGAGCCGTAGTGATATTAGGACTTGGCGGCTGGCTCGTAGCTAAGTTTTTCCCGTCGTTTGGGGCTTTGGGGCCGTGGTCTGCCGCCACGGTCAGTATTATTGCGGTGGGATTAGCCAACCGCTGGAGGTTTAAGAGCAAAAGGTGGATGAGCATAGATTTGTTCAAGCGCCGTGCGGTTAGTATGCCGATTCAGAATGGAGCGGCGGTTGAATAGCATCTTGTATTTCTTATATCGTACCTTCGCTTCGCTCAAAGCCAAGATTTCATATCATGCTCAATTGGGATCACTGGCGAGAGTATTGCTGATCATACAATCAAGCTCCGCAACACGGATGGGTCAGAAGTTATGGTTGTTCCGGAAGCGGTCGTAAGCGGATGTTACGAATTGCTCCGGCTGTTTGCCAGGTTGCGATACCGAGCGGTTGGGACAGGTCCACCTCAGCTCGGATATCGATTTTTCGGCCGGTCGTTTCTATGTTTACAAGCTCTTCATCGTCAAGCCAGGCTTCAATCCTGTCCGGCGTAACGCGCAGGCGAACACGATACCATTTGTTGTCCTCAAATGAGATAAATCGTGAAGTCTCGTTGTTAGCGGCGTCATAGTAGTCGATATTAGACAGGCCGCAGACGCCGCCGCCCCATCCGCCGAGGATTAGCGAGCAGGGATTGTCGGCGACTGGAAATGTCAGGCCGCAGAAAAAGTCGCTGCCACTAACCCGCATCGCTTCGAGTGTTATTTCGTAGTTCATTCGGACTACCGGCCCGGTCCAGTTGACGCCGGTCATATCGTTACCCATTTCGAGATAAATAGCGCCGTCTTTTACATAGACATCGCCCTGGCCGCCGAAATCGGTAACCGCCCACTGTCCGAGTGACTTTCCGTCGAAAAGGCTGATTTCGGTCTGGGGCATTTCTTTCGAGACGTTAGGCTCAGTCTTTGGCAGCTCTTGGGAGACACTGGTTTCAGTCCGGGCTTGCTCCTGTGAGACACTGGGTTCATTCTGGGACGCTGAGGGACTTGAGCGGCGGCATGACCCCAGAGTCAGGACAGCAAGAAGCAAAAGTATCGTGTATTTGTGTTTGGTATCCATCATAATTCTCCCTTGTAAAAAAATGCGTTGAACAAAATAACCTCAAAAACTATATTGTACAACAGTTATTTACTTAAAGTAAC
>JBGVTO010000409.1:0-26886 GCA_041862635.1 Phycisphaerae bacterium
TTTTTGGTTTCTTTTAGAAACATTATCGGTGGAGAACTCTTGTTTACTTGATACTGTGCGGGCATAAGTTCTTTATTTATGAATAATTATAATCATTGCTTCAAGCACGAAACTCTGTTACTGGAAATAGCACTATGACATGCCCCGGGCGTTGATTACAGCAATATAGACGCTTATGGAGGCCACATTATCAGCAACAATGTCATCCGGCGGTGCGGACAAGCGGGCATCGCCGGCCAGAAAGGAGCCACCCGCTCACTGATCTCTGGCAATCTCATTGAAGATACCAACTATCGCAGGGAGTTCGGCGGTTGGGAAACTGCCGGAATTAAGTTTCACAATAGTGTGGATACCATCATCAGCGGCAATCTGATCCGGGGTGTATACCGACAGGAGCAGGGTGCTTTTGGGATTTGGATTGACTTCGGTAACCAAGGCATCCAGATTACCCACAATGTCGTCTACAACACCGAAGCAGCCACCGTTTTCCTATAGATGAACCACGGCCCCATTCTTGTCGATAACAACGTCCTTATCGGAAAGCCAACCAGGAGTAATTCCGAGGCTACGGTGTTCACGAACAATCTGTTTGTCGATTGCGGGTACGAGTACAGTCCCGACACCAAACGCCGTTCCCAATATTACAAGCCGCATACGACAAAAGTGGCTGGACGCAAAGCCGGAACCGCCCAAGATGACAAGTGGTTTAACAATATCTTTATTCGACAGGGACTCGACCAAGTGAAAACAGCCTCAGGCTATGCATCGGATTACAACGTCTTTCTGGAGGGGGCCAAGAGGAGCTCCTTCGGTGATAAGAACAGTATGGTCGACCTTTATGTCACGGGATTGACCATCAAAGACCATCCTCTAAGAACCACGATCACGTTTTCCATGAATGACGCGCCGTTCCGTGTGAAAGGGCCGCGGGTCGATGCTGAGTTGGTCGGTGTCTTTCCGACCGTTGGGCAAACCATTGAGGACCGTTACGGCAACCCGATCAAAGTGAATGCCGACATCAACGGGAAGAAATATACACGACCAATCGCTGGCCCACTCGCAGACCTCAAGAAGGGGCTCAACACGATCGTCTTGCCAATCAAGCAGCATTAGTGAAACAGGGAAACATGCTATGCAGGTGCCAAGACGGAGACATCAAGCTTTAACTGTTTACACGAATGCTTAAGCCTGCGACTAGTTAACAAATAGTCAGGATGTCGCAAAAAGCTCTTTTTTGCACAAAAAACGGGAGCAGCTCACCTTGAGTTAACAGGACGGATTTGGTAGTGTGTTGGGGAAGAGGCTCGGCGGCGCAGCTGCGCAAGAATATGCATGGTTATATGGGAAATCCCAGATAACGCTGTAATGGCTGGGAGGTCGCCATGAGTAATGAAGGTAAATCTTCTGGACTTCAGCACCCTCACAGAGGTCCGCGGAAGCGCTTTACTCTTATTGAACTTTTGGTGGTGATCTCGATTATCGCTCTCTTGATGGCCATCCTGATACCCACGTTAAACCGCGCCCGGAGACAGGCCGCCGCGAGTGTATGCCTATCCAATCAACGCCAGCTCGTATTGGCCTGGATCGTGTACGCACAAGACAACGACGGCAAGCTGATCGGTGGTCACGATGGACATGCCGCATCGCCCAGCCAGAGCTATGATTGGGTCCAGTTACCGCAGAAAGAGGACGGCACCGTAGTCGCGGGAGCGGCCGCGACCTTGGAAGACAAGAAAAGAGGTTGTGAACGCGGCGTCCTCTTTCCGTCCGTATGTGAAAAATGTCGATCTCTATCACTGCCCGGGCGACCGGAGACACAGAACCGAGATGACGCATCGCAGCTACGGCATTCCTGGCGGCATGAATGGCGATGTCGGCACCGGCGCCAGCAGTTGGCTCACACAACATTGGGGATACCCCTCTTACAAGAGACTCACGGAGATCAAGGACCCGGGAACCAAGTACGTATTCCTCGAGGAGAAGACCGACGTGGGGGGCTGGAACTGGGGCTCCTGGAATCTGGAAAAAGAGGGAGATCGCTGGTAGGACCCCATTGTCGTCTGTCACGGGCAGTTCAGTGTGCTCTCCTTTACCGACGGGCATGCCGAGAAGCACAACTGGAAGCAGAAGAGCACTCTGGAAATGACCCATGTGTACTATCCGGCCTGTCTGCAGTGGCCTGTCACCGATGGCACCGACGACCTGGAATACATGCGCCGCGGCTATAACCCGGCACGCTGAGAACCAATCCGCTTAGGCCTGTCATGCGTGGGCGACACCATACTCTGCAAAAGTCAGGAAACCCAGACAGTGGGACTTCGACCTACGGCTGTCTAACAAGCAGTTAGCTTGGGTTCACCCCACTCAAGTAGAGCAGTAGGAGACAATCTAAGCAACCACACTTTCGGCTTTTCAGTCACTAACAAATAGAAAAGCCCCTGCGGTGCGGAGGGAGAGGAAAAAGCGAGATATCCCACAGGGGCATGATGACGATTTTAAAATGCCGGGCCGGGAAGTGTATGGAGCAGAGCAATACACCTCGGCCCGCAGACTCCGTTCCTTAGTACTATAGGCCCCTTTTTAATTGTCTATTGGATATTGATTATTTTTTGATTCAGTCCATAACTTTTGGGTAACAGTTATTTTTAACAGATACCCTTCTTAAAATCGGACACCTATGAAGAGCTCAAAGTCAAATACTAAAATCTCTGTTGTCACAAATTTTCTTTGAGGCATCCTCGTTACGACATTTCAGCCAGCGTTCGTAGCTTATCTGAACAGCTTTTCGACTTCACGATGCAATCATAATGTACATCGTAAATCTGCTTATGTCATGGTCAATCGTAGTAAAACGTTGCCAAACAACTATCTGGAACTTATCGAATATCAAGACAGTTCATGCAGATTATTGAGACATAGCAAAATATCCGCTCCGGTTCATTCATTGAATTGGGACTCCACGTTACCTCAGGTTCATTGTCCGCTTGGAGCTCAGAGCGTTAAAAGTCTACTGGATATCATATATATTGCATCCTACCAAAAGCCGGACATTGCCTGTTCGGCATTACGCGCTAAAACAGCTTCTCATCGAATTTACTGTCTGTCTTCCACACGGCTGACATTATCGAGACCATTTTCCTGGCCACAGAATGTTTGGCATTGGCAGGGGTTATTCCATTTGAAACCATCCTTTCATAATAATCTTTGAAAGCATTATCTCCGTGCCCTATGGCACTGGTCGCAGCGCCTATTACCGCATTCTTCAATCGTCTGTTGACCGCGCTTATTACAACCACTAAGCCATAAAATTTGCTTTTCAAAAAGCGGTGAACTTAGATAGAATGGCTGTTGTTCATTTTGCCTTAAATCCTTGCAAATAAAGAAGGAGCGAATTTTTGTCGGGGACACTTGTAGGTAAATGAGCCCTAGTTTATAATCACGTGATGGTGCATTAAATACCTGGGACACATATAATCGGTGATCCTTGCAGAGAATCATGAAGAGAATATTTACTGCCATATGCGTCTTTTGCAGTGTTACCATCCTTTTAGGAGTTTGGCTTGTGTCCCGCTCATTCGAGGTCATGGGCAAGTGCACTCAAGTCGCTTATGAACCAAACATTATCCCTGACTACTCTGGCATTGTCATCCCGCACAACATCGCTCCCCTGAATTTCAGGATTCTCGAAAAAGGACAGACCTACCACGTCAAAATCCATTCGGATCGTGGCGCGGCCATTGGAATTTACAGCAAAACAGGCCTAATACGTATCCCTCTGAGAAAATGGCGGGACTTGCTTGATGCAAATAAAGGCCATAAGGTCTTTTTATATGTTTATGTTAAAGATTCAGATAATGGATGGCGACAATTTCAGCGTATCACCAATACCATAGCTAAAGAAGACATTGACAGGATGGTGGTATACCGGTTTATGAAACCAGTTTACAGATGGTGGAAAGACATAGGGATTTATCAACGCAACCTAACCGATTACGATGTGTCGCTTGTCTTGCATGGGCGTTCTTTTGGCGAAGGGTGCCTTAACTGTCACAGCTTTGTTGGCAATGCGCCAGAGACGATGACGATCGGCCTGCGTAGTGCAACATACGGTAGTCACACACTCCTGGCCCGAAATGGCACTGTCCATAAGATTGGTGCAAAGTGGGGCTATACTGCCTGGCATTCAAGCGGTCGATTGGCTGTATATTCGATAAACAAAGTGCGTCAATTCTTTCATACCGGCGGCGTAGAGGTCAGGGACGTGGTGGATCTCGATTCAGCCTTAGTCTGTTATCACGTTGAGCGTAAGGAAGTGGTATGCCCTACGGAGCTGTCAGAGAAAAACCGGCTTGAGACCTATCCAACATGGTCTCCGGACGGGCGTTATCTCTATTATTGCAGTGGCCCCATTCTGTGGCAAAATCGGAACACTGTTCCGCCTGAGAACTACGACAAGCTCAAGTATGATCTTCGGCGCATAGCCTATGATGTCGAGACAGATCAATGGGGCAAGGCCGAGACTGTCCTGGCCGCTGATGAAACGGGATTGAGTATCCTGTTGCCAAGAATCTCGCCGGATGGCCGATTTCTTCTATTCTGCATGTGCCGCTACGGTTGCTTTCCTGTATATCAACCAAGCAGCGACCTCTACCTCATGGATCTGGCTACAGGAGACTATCGCAAGCTGGCTATCAACAGCATGTATTCTGAATCGTGGCACAGTTGGTCTAGCAACAGCCGGTGGATCGCATTCAGCAGCAAGCGTCAGGGCGGCGCCTTGACCAGAATTTATCTCAGCTATGTTGACGAAACTGGTCAGGTTCACAAGCCCTTCGTCCTGCCGCAGAAGGACCCCACGTACTATGATTCGCTATTAGATACGTTCAGTGTTCCTGAGCTGACCAAGGGTAGTGTCAAGGTGAGTAAATCATTGCTGGCCCGGGCCGCTCGGTCAGAGCCTCACGTGGTCGTGGACATTCCCATTACAGGAGCAACGCCCCAAGCCGGCCCGTCCGAGCCTTGGCAGGAACGTGAGTGACAGACTGATTAAAAAGTAGGCCTATCCGGGTATAGGAGACGAAATAGCGTGTTTTATAGAATAAAACAGTTTCCACACAATCTGATATTCTTTTTGTTCTGTACGGTCTACTTATTGCTTGTTATTGAGCCGCACCTGATCTATCAATGTTTCGGTACCATTCTACCGGATGCACACCCATTTGTAACCGGATGGCCGTTTCTGGAAAACTCCCTGGATTTGCCCGGCGGATTCGTTGTGTATGTATCTGGGTTTCTTTCACAGGGCTTTTATTATTCATGGCTGGGGACCGTGATCATTGTAGTGTCCGCCTTATGTCTGTGTGAACTTTCCAGACTCCATCTTGTGGCTGCCGGTTATGCGCGGGCCACGGTCTTGACCTCTGTTCCGGCGATCCTAATCTTTTTGATCTATAGTTGCTACAAACATCCTTTGCCCGCTTGTCTGACTGTGTCTCTGGGACTGTTATGTTCCCTGGTCTTTGAAATAGTGCCTTTGCGTAGCTTGGTGATTCGTGCGGTGGTATATTGCCTCATGGCAGCCATAATTTTCTGGTTGTCGGGTGCAGGAGGTCTGTTGGTTTTTTCACTCATGACTATAATCTACGGAATCTTTGTCCACAAAGACTGGAGACTCACGGTGCTGGCCCTGCCGGCGAGCTTTGCAATCACCTGGGGACTTACTCGGTACTTGTTCCTCATACCATCCCAAAAGGCATTTCTTATATTGACACCTGTTTCTCCGGCAGTTACTGTAGGCATGAATACTTTTTCAAGAGTCTTGATCATCCTCCTATACGGCTTTGTGCCTTTGAGTGTATTGCTCCTGTTCCTTGGCAAGATGGTGTTCAGCAAGACCGGGCAAACCCGTAAGATAAGTTCTAAACCGAACAAGCGAAAAAAGGGGTATACTGTAGCTGGACAAAAGAAACTATCTCCGACCATCTTCAAGAAACCGGCAGTGATAGCCGTTCCGATCGTAATGATGGCCGTGGGACTCTACTTCAGCTATGATGAGATGCGCAAACCGTTCGTCCTAACGAACGACTATGCCCTCCGGAAACAATGGGACAAAGTTCTTGGGCTTAGTCGCAGTCTGCCCAAGGGCAAAAGCAACGTATATTTCAATCATGACATCATTCGGGCGTTGTACCATACCGGTAGACTACCCTATGACTTGTTTCGCTTCCCACAGACACCGCACGGGCTTCTTCTCACACACGAGAAAAAAGAATCTTATCTGACACAATTGAAATTATGTGATGTCTTCATGGAGCTGGGGCAGGTTAACATGGCAGAAAAGCTTGCATCGGAATTCCTGGCCGTAAAGGGCCATTTCGGGATTGTCATCGAAAAACTGGCCTGGATCAACATCATCAAGGGACAGACCAGCACTGCCAGGATTTATCTCAACGCCCTGAAGAAAGACCTGATCTTTCGTGGAGCCGCCGAAAAACTGCTCATCGCCCTGGACAACGGCTTTGCGCCGGATCAAGCGGCTTATATTAACAGGATCTGTTCGTATATGCATGAAGAAGGATATGCGGGAACCAGTAAAGAATCTATTGAACAAATGCTGATAGAATTGCTCATCCACAATCCCCACAATAAGATGGCGTTTGAATATCTTATGGCGTGTTATTTATTGACAGGTCGGGTTGACAAGATCACGGCGAATATGGAAAGGCTTCATGATCTTGGCTATCAGGCTATTCCAACCCTTTATGAAGAGGCCATACTCATTTATTTTGGATCTCAGGGACAGAAAGTTGACTTAAACAAGTTCAACATAAGGCGTAATACCATTGAACGCTATACAAAGTTTGTACAGCTCAGAAATGCTATGCAGCCCCACAATCGCCAAGTTATACTCAGGCGTTTAATCGTTGAATTCGGTAGCAGCTATTTCTTTTATTTTACATTCGGGCGTGTTGGATTGCCATAAGGTTCTCGTGGAGTACGAATATTGCCTTGCAGCAACCATATCAACCTGGAAAACTCGGAAGGTAACACTAATGCTCCTTAATAGAAGCATTTAAGCTGAAATTGCCCACCTTCTTAGGGGGAACAGGTGAGCCTGATGATTCCTACTATGTATCAACGGCCGAGATGCAAACGGCCAACACCTTTCTTGAAGCTGGTGACGATGGAAGTGGATGTCAATGCGGATGATGCCAGCAGCCGGGTTGAGCTTAAGCAAGGCCAGATTCTTATCATCACACTGGCTATCCCTTATTCTAAAGGGAATATCGAAATACCAAAGAATAGCCTGACCCTTTTACTCTCGTCTCAATCTGCGAAGGAGCTTGCGAATTTTTACCGAATTAGGATCAATTTCCAAACCAGCTTCCAACTCTTTAATCGCTTCCGGACGATTCCCTTTTTCATGCAGCAGTATAGCCAGATTATAATTCAAATCAGAAAAATCTTTTACATATTGCAGCCCTTTTCGGTAGGTTTCAATCGCTTTTTCGACATTCTTATTCTGATATAATATCGTCCCAAGATTATTCCACGCCGGTCCATTTTCCGGCGCCAGTTCAACCGCTACCCTATAGTGCTCGATAGCCTTTTCCACATTTCCTTTTAACTGATAGGCAAGACCCAGGTGAAAACGTGCATACGAATGAAAAGGATTCAATTCGACAGATTTCCGGCAATTCTGTAAAGCCTCATCCAGCCGTCCCATTTTTCCCTGGCATGATCCCAACCTCTCATACACCTGGGCATAATGAGGCACCATTTCTTCAAGTTGCTTGTAATACATGATAATAATAGTCGGATCGGTGTTATTATCTGTTAAAAAATCAGCATACTTCCAATACAACCACCAGTCAGAGGGATTTTCCCGAATAGCCTGATGATACTGTACCGCTATCTCCTTAATCGCCTCTGTCGTTAATGCTTTCTTAAACGATTTGACCTTATCGCTTAAGTACCCTACCCGCCTGGATTGATAGGCTTGATTAGTAAAAGGCGGTTTTTTAATAAAGCTATTGAGCACTTTATCATAAATTTTATATTCCTCCCATTTTGTATACCCCAGGCTCCGCTTACATTCTACCTCCGACACTCTCTTTACATTGCCGTTCCATTTCTCCCGTATCGATTCTGGTAATATCTTCTCCAATTGCGAAAATACCGCTCGGCCCAATAGGTAATTCCCTTTAAATGTCATATGCACATGCTCATAAAAAAGCTCTTTTCCCGTGATACCTCGATGGCTATTCTCAGCAAACACTTTCTTCGCATCGACAAAATATACTCCTTTTCCCTCATACTCTATGCCGACTTCTTCAATAATCTTATTGATCTGACTATCAGCCCTGAACCGCAAGGTATCATAATCCCGAGATAGGACATAACTATTTTTCGCCTCATTATATTCCCCCCTGCGCCAGTAACATTGCCCAGCCCTGAAATGCGCCTCGGCAAAACCATTATCAATACTCAACGCCTCTTGATATTTCCGCAACGCTAATTCAAAATCCTTATCATTCTCGGCTTGTTTTCCTTGAGCGAAGAGCTCCCCAAACTTCTTTTGTTCATCCTCGCTCAACACCTGACTATGCAATGACGCGAAAGGCGGACAATCCCGCAAATTACTCCCCACGGTACACAAAATCAACGGTACCTGCTTCCGGCCGGCCCCTGCAATGATATCTTCCAGATTCCGCTGAAAATGCCGGTAAACTTTCGCTAACAGCATATCATCCTTGCGTACCTGCTTTTCCAGAAACATCTCCAGCCCCCGCCAACTCTGACTCTCTCCTTTTTTCTTCATCCCTTCGGACAATCCCGTAATCAGTTGAACCAGCCGACTCGACTTTAAAAAAACACTCCCTCGAATCAAACCTAAATGCGAAGATATTGGACTGAACACCGTCCCGGCCCCATAAGGTCCCACAACCTCATTATTCCCCATGTAAACTACGAAAAGGTTAGGATCATACTCCAGACAGTCCTGTGCTATTTGATAAACCACATGTGAATTAATCGCTGGCATCGCTACCGTAATCACTTCAAAACCGACCTCCGGATAAGTCCTCCGCAGCATCACCTCCAGCATCCTGCCGAAACTATACGCGCCATCCGGTGTCCCCTGCGCCGCCGACCCCCCAAGAATAAATATGCGATAATTGTTCTTCTCTTTTTCTAATGGAAACATAAAAGGTTCCGTCTGCCGTGATATCCTTTTCGGAAAAAAACTCCACCCAAACTTCGTATTGTTACAATAATAATCTTTATCTTTAACCGTGCATGGCACAGCAATCGACGTTGGATACCCCACCCCTGCAACTTTAAGTCCCAACTCCAGCACCAACAATATTATTAAAGGCAGAACAAAAACCAAAAACAACCGAAACAACCACATTCGCCTGGTACTAATAAATCCCTTTTTCTCGGTTAATCTTTTTTCCTGGGAAGTTTTATCATTTCCAGAAGGCTTATGAGATGAATGCTTACGCTGATTATCGGGATGAGCCGTTTTTTTCTTCATGAATGTTTGTTCTAAAGTAATGATAGGAAGTTTGATTTCTAACGTCAGAGGTTATTATAGCAAAACTTTCTGGTTGAACTATTGTTTTCTGCGAAAACTCTTAGCCAAAAAGCAAGCAGGATGCAGCTAAAGATAGTACTCAATCGTGTATTCAAGTTCCGGTCTTTTGTTTATAGGTAGACCAGGCTATAACAAGCGCATTAAGAAGATTGAGAAGCCAGAGAATAGTGAGAGGGGGATGGCACCGGGGAGGAAAGGCTCGGCAGCTGAAGTGTAGGAATCATAATCATAACTTACTACACGACATTATCTTGTGATTATTATATGGAATGACATCGAAACGGCCATTGAAAACGTTTACAATTTTTGAAGTTTTTGTAAAGCATTTGTGTTGTGGAGTTTATGGAATGGGTATTTTCTCGAAAGTGGCAGATAACGGACTTTCGGGTTGTAGGCCGGTTGTACACATAAACTCACAAAATGGGGCCATATTTGGGGGCGATCTATGCGCGTCTCAGTACGCTCCTGATTGGCTGGTGGGGCCGTTCCTAAAGATTGTGGCAACGGACTCAGCTGAAAGGTAATATCTTATTCTAAAATCTCCACATCTCTTCAGTCATATCTTCAGCTGCCATCCAGTCAGCGTGCCAATCGAGAAAAAGTATGTTACAGCCTTCTCTATGTCGAGCCCTTGCGATCCGTCTGCCTCCGGTTACGGCCTCAATGTCAGAGTTGGGCAGATGTTCCGGTTGGAAGACGTCACATCGAGTAGTACCTCGGTCAGTCGCCAATTTGACTATGGGCCGCCACCATCCGTTCTCGTTGTCGGCAAGGTAGATTATGGATGCTGGGCGGCGACATTCGGTAAGCTTGCTTCTCCCGCGTGGAACACCTTCCCTGGTCCAGCCGTTGATGACATAGCAAACGGTTTGTTCTTTGTCGGGATAGCTGGGACAGCGAAATATCTTGACGTTACGATAATCATCGTCGATGGGCTTTTGTGCCAAATAAGGCATAAAGAGCTTGAACCAGGGCTTTGTATCTCCTCCCCATTCCGCCGAGCGTGGGATGTACAAATCCCGGTCCAGAGCATATAAATTGGCTGCCATGCCAATTTGTTTCAAATTATTCTTACATACAACACCCTTGGCTTGTTTCTTCACTCGTTGTAATGCTGGCATGAGTATTGCCAACAACAATGCAATAATGGCAATCACCACCAAAAGCTCTATTAAGGTAAAGCCTCCTCTTTTCTTCATAATACCCGCTACCTTTGTGCCGCAGCACCCCACACACCAATCGCGCTCTTCCTTATGTCCTCATTGCCGGGTTGTGGTTCAGAGCGAGCCCTTTGCAGCAGGCCAAACTCGATAGTACGTGGGTCGTTCCACTTCCAGTATTCGCTGTGCCCGTCTGCGAAAGAAAAGGTCGTTCCTTTACCGTGTCGGATTGGGGGTGGGTCCCACCATCTATCCTCGATGACATAGACACTCCAACCACCCATGTGAGCGAAACCCATGCCGCCATCATCGATAAAAACAAACCTCTGAGCGGGGTTTGGAATGTCCATTCTCTTCTTGATTATCTTGATGCCCGGGCCGAAGTTAGACCAGTGCTCACAATTCATAGAATCGACAATGGAATACGTACGCAACTCGTCTCGCTTACCGGTGGGGCATTTGTAGAGTCTTATATTCTTGACGTATGGAAATAGCGCCCCAGCCATTATGGCCTTCTTTTTCTCTTCCAAATCATCCGTAATATAATCAGCAACTACCCATTGAAGCTCGTTCTTGTGTTCGGCATGGTTAAGGAACTCACCTGAATCGCCATTAACAATCTTGTCATCGTTTTCATCTGCATACAGAATCCACGCGACTGTCAACTGCTTCAGATTGCTAAGACAAGTAGCACGCTTGCCTTGCTCCCGGGCCCGATTTAGTGCTGGCATCAAGATAGCCATCAATACCGCGATGATAGTGATTACCACCAGAAGTTCTATTAACGTGAATCCTTCTCTTCCACGCATAAGTACACCTTTCATTTCTTCTTCCTCGCCCAAAAAATAAGTTTTTCAAAAAACTGGTCGGCAGAAAAGGCTGGCAACGAGGGACTGGCCTTTTCTGCGCGACGCTTATTTTTAGTAGTCCTTGAAAGGTCTGATCCATTCCGGCCAATCGCCCGGCTGGACACCGCCGGCTTGGGTCTGGGAACCCGCTGTGTTAAATTTCTTGTGCCACTTTAGCGTCCACAATTCCTTCAGCCCGACCTTTCTCGCCGAGCCATCCGCGAATGCGCAGCCTACAAATCCATCATGCCGATTTATGCAGCATCGTGCCATATCGTTGTCGGTCCAGGCAGCGAACTCGTACTCGGCAGGAGTATTATTTTCGTATGGCCACAGGTCGAAACGCAAGGCGTCTATGAACAGCGGCACATTGTTTGGTTGAGGGACATTAATTGTCCTCCAGGCGGTCGCGCGCCTTGTTTCAGAAGTGAGTGGTCTGGTAAGGAAATGAGCGTTAAGACCGTAGCTTCCGGCCATGCCGTTTGGACCCGCCTCATACCCTTCGTAGGAATTTTTATAGATGCCCCAGGCGTGGAAGACATTAAGCGTGGCTGCAATAACACCATTTTCGTCAATTATAGGTTTCTTCGAAGTCGGGCAGAACCACGTTTTATTCTGTTTCCAATCCTTAAGCCGTTCTTCAAGTTGCCAAGGCCAGTACCAACCCTTTTCACCGATGCCAGACCAGAGTTTGCCGTTATTGTCCTGCGCATACATTGTACAGACCAGAGCCCACTGCTTTAGGTTCGTCATGCATCCTATTGTTCTGGCTTGTTCTCTCACTCGCTTCAGGGCCGGCATCAATATCGCCATCAATAATGCGATGATAGCAATCACCACCAAAAGCTCTATTAAAGTAAAACCCTTTCGTATGTGCATAATGTTTGTTCTTCTCTTTCAAAAAGTGATAATGTGTTTCGCTGGTACGTTTTTCTACCATAATTATAACATACTCAGTCAAGGTAATTCAAGCTATTGGCTGATTTTTTAGTTGTGGTTTGATACACCTCAAGACGATTTCGTCATTTAAATGGCCTTTGAGGCGCTTTTAATAAAAGCTGATGGGCGTTGTTTAAGATTATGTGGGATTGAGTAGTCAGAGAGCTTGAATTTTCAGGATAGGCTTGATATCCTTTTGGAAATAAGGCTTAGTAGTATACTTGAGCAGGTATAAACGGGAAATCTCAATAGGTATGAGAAGCCGAATGAATAGATGCTGGAGAAGAAAAGGTGTGCGTTGTGGTTCGATAACTGCCCTGCTTGTGTATGTGGCTATTTCAAACTTTTTTATTTCAAATGATTTGCATGCAGATAATCCAGAGAGAATTAAACACATCACCGTCTATCGAGAGAAACGTCGTTTTGGTGGTTGGCCGGCCAATCATGGAATCTGGTCCTGGGGAAATGAAATCTTAGTTGGTTTTAGCCGTGGACATTATCAAGATTTGGGGCCAAACCGCCATGCGATTGACCGTGAACGGCCGGAAGAACACCTCTTCGCACGAAGCTTAGATGGCGGCGAAACATGGTCCATCGAGAATCCTGCTGAAAAAGGTGTTATCATTCCTTATGGTGCAGCATTACATGGCACGCGGCCGCCACACTTGATCCCCAAAACGCCGGTTGAATGCCCGGGAGGAGTAGAATTTACTCACCCCGATTTTACGATGACCCTTCGAATGTTAGATAATAATGTGGGGCCATCTTTGCTTTACTATTCTTATGATAGAGGTAAAAATTGGAATGGCCCGTATATTCTCAAAGTACAAAATATAGATGGGATAGCAGCGCGAACAGACTATATAGTGAATGACAAGCTCGACTGCATGTTATTCTTAACGGCGGCAAAGAAGAACGGCCGGGAGGGGCGCCCATTTTGTGCGAGGACGTATAATGGAGGTAAAAGCTGGGATTTTGTCTCATGGATTGCACCTGAGCCGGAAGGGTTTTCAATTATGCCCTCGACTGTTCGTTTGTCGAAAACGACTCTCCTCACCGCAGTTCGCCGACGTGAAGGTAATAGAAGATGGATAGAAATATACATTTCCGAAAACAATGGAAAGAACTGGCGCTTCCTGAGCAAACCGGCATCTGATCTGGGTGAAGGCAATCCACCAAGTTTGATACGACTCGCCGATGGCAGACTTTGCCTATCGTATGGGTATCGCGCCGAACCATATGGAATTCGCGCACAGATAAGCAGTGATAATGCGAAAACGTGGAGCTACCCCATACATCTACGTGATGACGGCGCTGGCAGAGACCTTGGATATGTTCGGTCTGTCCAACGTTCGGATGGGAAAATTGTTTTTGTTTATTATTTTTATGATAAACAGTCTCCAGAGCGCTACATTGCAGCAACTATTTGGGATGGAAAATGAGATTGTATTGTCTTCCAATCGGAGGAAGATTAATGCCGCGCATTTGATATTCATTTGATAGTATAGCAGCGTGGCTAAGCAAAGATATATATTATCATAAGGGAAATCCCAGGTAACATAGATGACAAAGGGGCAGTTTTGCGATCCGGGTGCAACTGCCGAAAACTTCATGCGTCCTGTTTCGTCGCTGGAGGTGACTGTTGGAGACAACTCAAAAGGCGCCTGCGAGTCTTCGAGAGAAGCTCAAGTTTATGGGACCCGGTGTGGTCCTGGCGGCGTTGGCCATAGGGTCCGGCGAACTTGTGTTGACTCCGAGAAGCGGCGCGCAGTATGGGTTCGCGCTGCTATGGGTGCCCATTTTGACCATCATCTACAAAGCGGCGTTCAGCGAAGGTCTCGCCAGACTAACCATCGCCTCCGGAGATGACGTGTTTCGCGCCTTCGACTGGTTGCCCGGCCCCCGGCACTGGGCCCAGTACTTCATCATACTCGTCTTTTCACTGGACATGATAGGTTACGGCGGCATCGCCCTGGCCGTGGGCTCCGCTCTCGTCGGTCTGTTTCCAAGTCTCGATATGCGGGTGGCAGCCCTTTGTGCCACGGCCCTCGTACCGGTTCTGTTACACACAGGTTCGTACCGGTTTTTCGAGAAGGTCGTTGTGGTAATGTGCGCCGTACTCATCGCGGGCATGATCTACACGCTATTTCAGGTCCCGTTGCCGGCCGAAGAGATTGCGCTCGGACTCGTGCCGAGGGTCACGCAAGGTTCCGTGGGCACTATCATGGGCCTGATGGGCTGGATCGGCGCTGGCACGACCACTCTGCTCTATTCCTCATGGATCAATGAGAAGATCGGTAAGGCCCGAAACGAAGAAGACTACCGCAGGTGGTTGTCCACAATGCGGATTGACTGCCTTGCCTCATATACACTCATCCTCGGGATTTCTTTCGCATTCCTCGCCATGGGCGTGGCTACTCTGCATGCCCAGGGTCTTGTGCCCGAGAAGCGCGAGATCATGATGACCCTGTCCAGGATGCTTGACTCCGTTCCCCGAGGGCGTGAAACGTTTCTGGTCGTAGCGTTTTTCGCCCTGTTCAGCACCGTAGTCAGCTGCATGGACGGGAAAAGCCGGGCCATTGCTTCCATGCTGATCGGTATTTCGCCGCGGTTCTCTGACAAGCTCAAAAGCTACCGTATCACAATGGGCGCATACCTGACCATCATGGCCGTGACCATACTTCTCGGCGACAATCAGCCCGGCGCCATCATCAACATGGTCGCAGCCATGAATGCTGTAGTTTTCGGTCTGCTCGGCTTCGCACTCCTCTACCTCGACCGTAAACTGCCCACTTACGCCCGGAGCCACCCCGCCTGGCGGTGCATAGTATCCGCCGGAAGTGCCATCTTCCTCGGCGTCGCCTTCATGAAACTGCTTTGACAGCGACAACCTGAGTGCTCCGGAACGGTCACGTCCGTTCTTGTCATTTCATGGACTAAGACCAGTTGAAGCGAGTAGTCGTTCTGCACTAAGAGCTTATCCGAATAACCGGGTCGTTATGAGGCCGATCGAAAAGTCCGAGGCCAAGGCGGCAGACCAAAAATGCTCGCCAGAAGTGGTTTTCTCCACGTTGAGAACATTTTTGGCTGACAACGCAGGCATCGGGCTTTGCAGCCGGCCGCAATAGAGCGGGTTATTTGGATAAGCTCTAAGATTATTCGTAAGTTTTTTGTCGAAGGGGCAGAGTTGCGCAGCGCGTGTTCTTGGTGTCTCCACTTTATAAGGTTACCTTCGCATCAATAACCATTTACGATAACTGGCCAAGAATCAGGCAAGTGCCGATATTGTTCTACAATGGCCAAACACCTATCTGGAACTTGCCGAATATCAAGACAGTTCATGCAGATTATTGAGACATAACAAAATATTCGCTCCGGTTCATTGAATTGGAACTCAACGTTACCTCGGGTTCATTGTCCGATTGGAACTCAGAGCGTTAAAAGTCTACTGGATATCATATATGCGAAGAGTTATCATCTGTTGGTTAACGCCCAATGCTGGCATGTCAATACGTAAAGAGAGCCTGCCGGAAAATATTACAGCAGGCTCCCGAATGCACGTTCTTTGGACAAAGTGCCAGCTATCCCGGCTTATCTCTGACTGGGTCTGGATCTTCTGAATGAGCGCCTCGTGCCTGTTACTTTCGACGTACCTCTCGATGTTTTCAATTCGCCGGTGAGCTTGGACTCTGAAATCTTTCCTTTGAAGCTCGTTTCGTATTCCTGGTCGCCAAATTGCAGGACGTATTTGAAGCTTACTTTGTCACCATCGAGACTAATCTTCTTGATCAGGGTTGGTCCGTAAAGCGCGCTCATGTCCGCGTTAACTCTCAGTCTCTGCTTGCGAGCGCCCCGCTCGGATTCAATGTCGAGATTCCACGTAACGATAAGCGAAGCACCGACCCGCGTCCCCTCGGCGGCAGCTTCCCCGCCGTCGCTCTTGAATACTCCCTCGAGCGAAGTATAGCCAACGGTTCCTTCGAAGGCCATTTCCATTTGATTGTTTTCTCTCTGGATCAATCTCTTGAAGGTCAGCTTGCGGTCTTCGTATTTCAAATCAGAAACCTTGCTCTCGCCCCTCGAGCTTTTCCAAGTGCCGCTGAGATTACCCTCCTTGTCCGCAGTAATTGTAAGAGTTCCCGTGAACTCTCTCTCGCCAGCCTTGATCTTCATGTCCCAGCTCCCAACTCCACGGGGGGGTCTCGGGGCCCGTTTGCCCTGGATTTCCGTCTCGCCCCTGTCGCTGATCAGAAGCCCATTAAGCTCGCCCTGCTCGATGGGCCTGTGAAATTCGACGTTCTCTCCTGGTCCTGGAACCGGATGACCTGTGTAAAGCTGAGCTTGTTGTCTTCGAATTTGACGTCCTTCAGCTCATTCATCCCGAAAAAACTGACCCATTGGCCAACGTACTGCGATCTTCTTACGCACTATCCTGATATTTTAGTCTTTACAGCTGGAAGGGATATTTGCCCTTTCTATTTCAATCCCTTGATACCTCCTGAGGGCACATCCCCCAGCATATGGCTGAAGAAGCTCATTGAGATCATCGCACACACCTACTTCCTCGGCGAAGGAGTGAAGTACCTGCTTCAGGAGGCCCTGGACAGAACGTACAGAGAGTTTGGTCTTTATGATGGAAAAATGGATGTTTATCCTACGATGGCAGACGTTCTTATCTGGCTGGAGAACTTCAAAACCAAAGGACGGCAGGCAGAATGGATGAGCTCTACCCTGCGGGAAATTAGCACACTTTGCTTCGGTGAGTTCGGAAAGATTCTTAACGTGCGAAAACACTTTCCGATGCAGGAACTGTTAAAGAGGAACGTGATCCTGGAGCTCGATGCCCGCACGAATTCGGATAAGACATTTTTGATTGAAGTCCTGCTTTTATGGCTGCACCATTACCGGCTGGCTGCTTAAAAAACGCAGAATGCTGTAGCTTTGTTTTTATAAATATCGTCATCACGCCCCTGCGGGATGTCTCGCTAAGCTCCTACCTCCGCAACGCAGGGGCTTTTCTATTTGGCTGGGTGCGATTGTTGTGAGACAGAAATGCTAAAAGTCTTCTTTGCCCAATGCCTCAATTTGCCTCTTATCGGATTTGGATATATAAAAGCAGCGACCATTATAAGAATGACTAAAACCAAAGCAAGCTTGAAAAGTCGGACATGACTTGCTCGATCGGCTGCTTTCAACTCATTTTTTAGTTCTTTTATTTGATTTTTGGTTTTTCTTCTATTCATGTTACACCATTACGTTTTTTAGCGGACCAAGTGTAGCAAATCACCGCTTGGAATATTTCCTGCACTTGTTGTCAGGGGAACCACAAAATTAACTGTTTCCTGTTTCTTTGTACCCAGCCGTTTTGCTCGTTGCTGTAATTGTAGCTGTTCAAATCCTTCAAGTTATTCTCTGCAAGCGGGCCGCAGCTACCGACTAATCTGGCGTCCAACGACTGCTCCATAGCGTAAATATCACCTGTTTCAACGTGTACACTAAAGTGTTTAATCGTTTTCTTCTGCATATAATCTCCCCGCAATTCTGTAAACTAAGTCGTTTGTCTGGCTTTCAATTCCCCACTGCTAAGGCCTCAATCTATAAAAAATATAAGTTATTTATGCCGAAGTGCAAAATTCTGAAGAATATTTTTTTCGTCCATTATCCCTTGTCGCTTAAGAAGCATATTACTGAGAGCAAATCCCTGCTCCATCCTTTATTCAAGAGCACGGAGCTTCCTAACTTTCCTTGTCGGTTTGCCCTTGTAACTCCAACGCTTTATCTTATCGTAGAGCTTTTCTATTTGCCCATCGAGTTTCAGGGGATAATATAGACCACCACGTCTTGCAAAATGAGGCTCGTTCCGGCTTTCTTAAGAAAGATTATAACAATGCCTACAGCCGAAATACTCTGTACCGGGTGCTTTATAAAGCTTTGCTACTCTCCGACCACAATAAACACCATTTTTACTGAGATGGCAAATAAACCAATATCGCACTCCGCTGAAATTACACGACGTAGTTGTTAGCTGAACCTTATAGTCATATTCAGTCTTTTCTCCTGAACTCCGTTCGGTAACGGTGTAGTAAAATCTTACATAGCCAACATTATCAAGAGTAGATAAAGTTATCCCAATACTACTGGTTTTTTCACCAAAGCAATTTTTCCAAATAATTGTACCTGACATAGAACAAGGCTCAGAAAAATAGCCGTGCTTTCTTAGAAACGATATGCTTACACTCCTGCAATCTTCTACCGTGTCCTTCTTGTCCCAGTAATATCTGCACATATTTTTTATTTCCTCTTTTTTTGCCGAAATCATTATAGATACGGTACTTCACAAAACTACGAAACAAACCCATTACATCAACCATTTTGGCCTGTATTGACGTCTACATCGACTTCTAAAGGCGGCGGCACGTTGTCTCTTGCGCAGCCTTTGCAGTCTTTCCAGCTGATTCAAAGCTTTATATAACTGCCGTTCTATCGCACCTTCATACCTTAATAGCCTGTCTAATTCATCTTTTGATGGGATATTACCCAGCTTCTTTATGACCTGGAGTCTAAGCCGATGCTTTTGTTTCTGTTTCTCTAAATCAGCAATCTCCTTCTTGTGTTCGTCGATCTTCTCGTCACAAAGCTCGATATGGGCTTCCCAAATTTGCTCATCACTCCAGTCTGCACTATTATTCAAGAACTCTCTGAAGTTCTTCGGGTCGAATCCTTCATAGTCCTCATGGCCGATCAAAAAATATTTGAACTTATCTTCCAGCCGTTCCCAATTTTCTCCCCAGTCATAAATCTCTTCAAGAGGCTTACCGTCCTTATGCATCTTGGTGAAATCCCTTTTGTCTTGCTTCCAGGATTCGATAGCTTCCTTATCTCGTTCTATCTCCTGGTCTATTTCCTCATTTGTCTTATTTATCTTCTCATCCTTGTAGTTCGTTTTGCTGTAAAAATCGTCTGTAGATGTATCTAATTCCTTCCTAATAAGGCCCACCTCGTATCTGTAAGCCCTCCTGAGTCGCCGGTAAGCAACCGCTACCTTCTCCACCAGCATTTCTTCCAAAGTGACTGTCGGGGCAAGCAGGCCATGTTTGAGGGCATTGTATTTTACGATTGCCTTACCTTCCGGAGTTTTCACACCGCCCTTTTGTGCGTTCTTTTTATTGGCTTTCAATTGCTTTTCTGATACGGTCATTATAAATCTCCTTGAATATGAGTTTGGACTAACGCCTTGATTGCTGCTTTGATGTGTTCCGGGAGGTCCGGCCAGACCGCCACAATTTCAGTCAGATCGTATGTGTTTAGCCAGGGAAAAACCATCCCCATCCCGATAAACGACATCGGGATGAGGCTGCCACCCAATAAAATTAATAAGGAATGTGTGGCAGCCTCAAGCGCAGGACTCCAGCAAAGCCCAGTCCAAGCTTGGGGATGGCCATTTAAGCCACACATGGCTAAACACGTACGTCAGATCGGCAGGCAGATCTGGAGGCCGACCTTCAGCTGTTTTTGGGAAGTTTTTGTAAGCTTGTTTGTAAGCGCCTTTTTGAGTGCGTTGTAAGTTCCTTTCATCACAAGACTTACTATTTTCGGGCAGTGGACCTCGAATCCGAGGGTTGCAGGTTCGAGTCCTGCCGGGCGCGTTCTTCACTACACTGCCGTCAGCAGATAACAGATGATGTTTATCATTATACAGGCCCCTTCCGGCTTGCTGACATCGAAGGCTTGGTATGTTTCGCGCCTACGTCAGGATTTTATGGATTGATGGTTCCGGGTGAAGGTACAGAGGCAGTCCAGTTATCAGGGTCGTTGCCGTAATCGGCGCCGGTCTTGCGCGTAAGTGATTTGCCGCCGCCGTCCGGTTCGCTCGGCCAGAGGTCAACGCCGCCGGGACAATCCTCAGGATGAAAACCATCACTGTAACTGACCCTGTCAACGCGAATATAATAACGTGTCCCAAACTCGTCCACGTCACCTGGCATCGAAAGCTCCAACCTCTCGCCGGCGTTGTTCAAGCCGCCACTGTAAGGGCCAAGAATCTTCTCAACCGGGACAGCCGGGTACCGCCAGGCAAACGCCTCTGGGTTCCTGACCACTAACAGATATCCACCGGCAGGGAGCGTAACAGGCGCATCTTCCGAAAATGTAAAGTCAATACCATCGGTGAATTTCCACGGCTGAGCTTTGTCATAATCATACAAGGTTACCGGCTCGGCGCTGATGTTGTGCAGCTCGATGTATTCATACTGGTCATTAGTATATGAACCGCCGTCAGGCCAATCCGGGTTGTACATAATCTCGTTGATGACTATCGGGCCGACCTTCGGATAAGCATTAGCAGAACCCGGAGTATTCTCAGACATCGGAACGAAGTTGTAATTGCCGGTACTGATCTTATAGTAACGGCCAAACGATATGCCGGTCTCAGAGGCGCCGAAATCCTCGACCTGCCGATAGCCTGTTAAAAGGTTACCTTCCGCTGAGCTTAGATATATCTGTTCACCGTTCTCGTTCAAGGCAAAAGGTTGATGAGAGCCTGGGGCACTCGGATAATCGAAATGCAGGTCTTCATAAAAAACAATATATCCATACGAAGCAATTGTTGTGCCGGCGGCAATCTGGTATTTGGTCAGATTAGAACTGCTGTCACTGAGGAACCAGCCGCCAATATCTATAGTAGTCTCTGTAGTGTTATGCAGCTCAATCCAGTCCGCAGCATCGGTGTGTGAATGAGCAGACACCTCGTTAATAACCACTGCGCCGGGGTCGGGGACAAGGGCGCTATCATCCGTACCCGGCGAACCGCCGAGGTATGCACTTGCACGCCAGGAGTCTTTCACGTTCCAACTGTACGAGTCAGTGTTAGTCGGGGCTATTACAGTTAAAGAGTAACCTTCACTATCTGTAATAGAATGCCAGCCGTCTTTGTAGTCAAAGTCCAGAATCGTTTGGCCGATAGCATCTTGTAGCCTGATTCGCTCTCCGCCATTGTTTAATCTGCCGGAGTATTCGCCGGCTGTATTCATAGCTGTTCCGTACCTGGCTTCGAAGGCATTGCGGTCCTGAACGACTACAACATATTCACCGGGTGCAAGCTCCAGATTCGGGAATGTAAAATCAATTCCATTCGTGAAGCTGACCAGATTCAGATTAATCGTTTCGGCTCCGATGTTTTTCAGTTCGATGTATTCGGCGTTCTGGTTATGTGGATTATACATAATCTCCGTGATTCGCAGATTATCTACAACAGGACCTACGGCGAAAGCCGCCTCGTTCAACGCACTCCACATGCCACCTCTTAATATGCGAGCCTTGAGGTGGGTGCTATGGGTTAGCGTGATTGGCTCGGTATATCGCAGCACATTACTTGAGGTGACACTTTCATCGGGTGGAATGCTTTTATTGGCAACCAGCTCGGCGGATATGAGAAAGTCGGAACTGTTAGTCGAGTAGTTTAGGCCGTAAATGGCTAAAATATTGTAACTCGGCTGCAGCGCACTGAGGAAAGCAAGTATGTCGATGTTCTCGAAGTTGATGGCTTCTGAATCAGGGTGTTCGGCGTCGGCTCTGGAGTTCCAGGTTGCTGTGCCGGTGAAATTGCGTCTGGCAACCTCGATACCGTTGAGGTATGCGATAAAGCCGTCGTCGTAACGAATCTTTAGCGTCAACAAGTCGAAGTTGTCCGGATTGTCGTTAATCGAAAATGGGATGCGAATGTAGCAGGTGGCATTTCTTCTTAACATCTGGTTTCCCACATCAAGGGTGATGAGGTTTTCGTAACCCGAACCTCTTCCATAGCCAACACCACCCGGGCTTCCGACACAGGCCAGCCAGGCCGAGTCGTTGAAGGATTCACCGCCCTTCCAGTTGTCGCTTACGGTGCGTACCGGAACGAACACCCGCTTAGGGGTATTCTCTGCCACGAGAGTGGTACTAATGCTGCTTGGCAGTGATACTGTTGTCAAACGCGGATCGGAACCGTCAAGGGTATAATAGATTTTAGGAGACCGGCCGAGACTGGTCATGGTCAGAGTGTCACCGGCTGAAATCTCGCCTCCCTGCTGGCTGAAGATTGGCGCAGCTGCGGCAAATTCAGTGCCTATCTGAGTGTCCATCCACGTCAACCGCTCTTCAAGCCAACCCTTCATCCAGTCGATTTCCTCCTGATAAGTCTGAGCAATAAACCAGTTCGGCCAGACATAAGAACCAAGAATAGACCAGCGATCAAAGTTTCGGACATGTGCCTCACTAAGCAGCTTAACGATATCGTCAATGCCCTGAAGCAGCAAACCTGTATCAAACAAATTTTTGCGCAGACCATACCACCGGTCGGCGTAACGCAGGCGGAAATATGGGTCTTCGAACAAGCGGCGCCACCAGGGGTATTCCGTGTTACTAAGCAGACTATAATACCACCCATCCGGCTTCCAGCCCTCAAGGTAATTGGCATTACCGAGTGACAGGTTATAATCCCAGACAGGCCCCATATTCAGTTTGCCGCCTCTGTCCTTGAACATATAGGTGCTAAGGCGAAAGCCGTCGATGTTCTTGGTAAGCTCAACAAGAATGTGGTGGTCGATAAACGAATCGACATCGATATACCCGGCATATCCATTGACAGGATCAGTAAAATTCGGACCGTACAGCACCGACTCGAGCTCGTTAAGATAGTTCTTAATCCAATCCATCTGGTCTTGCGTGATATCTATCCCATTAGGCTCAACATATATTAGCTGCTGACCGGTATTGGTATTAAAAGTTACATCTTCCGGGTCGAGCTTGTCCTTCTTGACAATATATCCGCCGGTGATCTGCGG
Source organism: Phycisphaerae bacterium (assembly GCA_041862635.1). Classification (GTDB taxonomy): domain Bacteria; phylum Planctomycetota; class Phycisphaerae; order Sedimentisphaerales; family Anaerobacaceae; genus NIOZ-UU13. Next base: position 23,366 of record JBGVTO010000409.1, read on the forward strand.
CTCAGCGTTATCAGATGGTTCAAGTTTCGTGATGTTTACGCGATCCTCACCCCGCTTAATCTTCTCCATCAGGACATATACGCCCACATAATCGCTCATCGAGACCCCCCCGCCGTCCGTGTTCAGGAACAGCTCGATAAACCGTGAGCGAACGGCGTATCGACCGATATCATTGCTCCACTTATACGCCAGAAAATTGCGCATTAGTGACTTGTCCGAATAGGGCGCCTGAAGGACCCAGTCCGATTCTGCGGGAAAGCCCAGAATAGAAACATCTTTGTCCGCATTATATTCGTCCAGCGTTTCCAAGTGGTACTGCTTCTTGGCAAAACCGGCTGAGCTTTTACCCCGAATATTGAGCCCGGTTCTGCCAATGAAATCCGGCGGGCTGGTTATTCTAATCCTGCCGCGGGTTGTCTCGTCGATAAACCCGGTATACGACAACGTCTGCGTCTCCGTGGTTTGGCCGACATATTCACCGAACGTATCAACGATAGCGATAGGAAGGTTAGAGCTAAAATCCCGGACGTCCGGCTCAAGAAAGATATAAGACCGCGTCTCTATATTTGAGGGCTTGAAGCCCGGCTTGATTGCCTTGACCCGCAGAAGCGTGGTCTTGGTAATGGGAACAGGATTGGTATAGACTATACCCCCGGGATGCCGCCCAACACCGGAAGTATCATACGGCTCTCTGCCGTCGAGCGTATAGTATATTACGGCATCTTTGCTTTCGGTGGCAATCGTAACAGAAAACGGCGCAGTATAAAAACCGTGCCCATGGCTTAATTCCGCCTCGGCAACCAGGCCCAAATATCCGCCGCTATTTTCCGCTCCCGGAGTAGGCTCTGCAATGAACCTCCAAACATCATTAGCATCAGGGTAGCGGCCGTAGGAAATATCAGTAGTCTGGTCGAGAAAGATAACGATGTCAATAAGAGTGCTGCCATCGGTATCGAACAGGCCGATTTCCTCGCCAACGGCACTGAGTTTGAAATTCGCATGAAGGCCGGCGTCATTGGTATCGTTGTCGGCCCATATCAACACATAGCCGCCTGCGGGGATGATAGTTGCACTCCGAGAATCACTTTGAATCCGCCATTTTGTGGGAACGGACAGGTTGTCCGTCAGGTACATACCGGCAATATCAAAGGAATCGGTGCCATAGTTATAGATTTCAATCCAGTCATCATATTGGCCCTGCGGGTCCTGGGCGGAACTGTTATTAGACGCCATGAGCTCGTTGATTACCAAAGACACCCCGTTCACCCCGTCCCTCTTTTCACTTTGAGGGGCGGGGTCAAAGTCACCCGCCGGGCAGTGTACTGGCATAAAACCCGCCAAAAATATGTCTAACACTAAGATAGGCAGCAGACTTTTCATAGAAATCTTTCTTTTAATTATAGCATAAATTACAGAGCAAATCAAGTCGCAAACCCTCAAACTTAGGGTTCTTAGGCCCTTACAAATGAAATTGTGCGCAGGGCGGCAATCCAAATTGTCAGCCCCCGACACTGTCGGGGGTTTACTCTAATGGGGCTTGCCCCGTTAGAGTGCCTTATACTCTAATGGGGTCATTCCTGCGAAGTTTTATTTAGCCCTCATGCCGAGTGGCAGCCTCATCCCGATGTCGTTTATCGGGATGGGGATGGCTCTCCGCTCTTTATGTTAAGCCCCGAAAGCATCGAGCATTAACAGCAATCCGAATATTCAGCCCTAAGTTTCACCCAGAGTTTTTATTAGCCCCCCACCTGTGGGCGGGGCCGTTTAGTCCTCACGCCGGGTGGCAGCCTCATCCCGATGTCGTTTATCGGGATGGGGATGGCTTACCGCCACCTGCGAGCAGGTCCGTTTAGTCCCCACATTCCCCATTATACAGTGATTTGACTTAGCCAACGGTCTACTGAACCGTAGGTAGTTTTATACAACTTATGGCAAGCAAGGCGGTTAGCAAATCTGCCCAGAGGCTGGTTGTGTATAGATTGTGTATCCTGATAAAAAATTAGCTTTTTTACGCGCAGAAGGATGGTTGCACTCTGGCAGAAAATTGTTAAAATAGTGAGTTGATTGGGAGATTTGCATTATGAAGGCGAAAAAAGCACTTAGAACGGGATACCTAAACCTGATATGGGTGGCGCTGATTTTCGTGTTATTGATTTGGCTTATGTCAGTGTTAAAATGTGATATGGCTCCGCCAGCCTATTGATTAAGAATGCTGTGAGCGGCAATAAATCCGCAAACTCATTATCGAGGACGAACGAAGAAAGGAAAGACACAATGAAACTTACCCAGTATTCAAATTCAATCAAGTCTGGAGTTCTGGTCCTCAGCCTCGTCTCGTTGCTAATCCTATTGGGCTGTCACGTCCCAGCCGAGGACAAGGTAGCACGCTTGTCTTCAGAACCGTCCCAACTCTCCAAAGACATAATTGGCATTTGGGTCTTGGTCGGGACCGGGACACCGGGCGAGGTCGGCAAGCATCCAGCAGCAGGTGAACGGCTCAAGTTCCGGACAGAAAGGCACTACGTCGTCACGCAAGCAAACCCTAATACTGGCGTGATTATCTACCATCTCGGCGGCACCTACACCCTCAAAGGTGACGAGTGTGTCGAGGAGGTCGAATACGCCACCGAGAACATCGCCCGCTTCATCGGGAGGGCCCGCAAATTCAAGGTCAAGGTCGAAGGAGATACCTATACTCAGATTGGGATCGACTATCCTTTTACGGAGGTCTGGAAACGCGCAAAGTGAGAATGCACACACAAGGCCGGTTGTCAAACTAGGGACAGCCAACTATTAATGGCTAGGGACAGTACGCAAAAACGGTGACTTTCCCTAATAAAACCATACTTGGATTATCACTTAATTTTGGGCAATTCGACAGATTAATTGCATCTAAGTTGCTTCCTCAGTCCTCCGTCGTCTCGCATCCAGAATCCAGCTTTGTAGCACGAAAAAGCTCGTAGTCATTTGACTACGGTTTGTTTCCTAACCTGTCACCGGCCAGAGCATGAAAAAGCCCGTAGTCATTTGACTATGGTTCGTTTCCCAACTTTTCACCGCTTAAACATTTTGCTTCTGTTATAGGTCTGCACGATTGTGAATAATTGTATGACCAACTGGACTTTATTTTGAACGCCAACACGTTTGTATATATTGCCGAAATGAGCTTTTACGGTATTATACTGAATCTTCAGCTTTTTAGATATTTCGTCGTTTTCCAGCCCCTCAAACAGCAGCTTGAGTATCTGCATTTTCCTCTCGGGAAATCGATAGCACTTCTGAATATATTCCCACTGTACCCGGCTAAATACCATAACAGCATTATGATAATATCCAGCGTTTTTGTCACGCATATTTAACAATTTTAATCTCTCTGATCCATATGGGTATATACCGTTTTTAACTCTACTGTTACGTTTCTATACATCCGGATGACAATAAGCTCGTAGTCATTTGACTATGGTTCGTTTCCCAACCTTTCACCGGCCGGAGCGTGAATAAGCTCGTAGTCATTTGACTAT
>JBGVTO010000410.1:0-12205 GCA_041862635.1 Phycisphaerae bacterium
AACAATTGCAAATGATAAAAAGTTACGCCGAGGAGAAGAACATTGATATTATTGGACAAAAGCCGATCGTTTTCGACCAAGTGTATGCAGATAAGGATATGATTTCACAGGTTATCGTTAATCTGCTCAGTAACGCAGTTAAATATACTCCCTCCGGCGGCTCGATAAAAATTGAAAGCGAGGTTGACGAAATCGCAAGTTTAGCACGAGTCAGTGTAACTGATACGGGAGTTGGGATTCCCGAAGATGAAATTGAACATGTCTTTGATAAGTTTTACAGGGTTGGTGCCAATGAAAAGCAGGCAGAAGGGACGGGCCTGGGGCTTAACCTTGTTAAGCAAATAGTTGAAAAGGTTCACGACGGCAAAGTGTTTGTTACGAGTCAAGTCGGTGTAGGGAGCACTTTTGGCTTTGAGCTGCCTCTGGCGACAAGGCAGGCGGCTTGAGTTGTGTAATATTGTTGTAGTAAAACAATCGTGCGCTTAATGCTGCACGCGGTAAGTTAGTTTTTTGAGGAGGCAAGATAATGGCAGGCAAGAAAGTTTTGGTGGTGGATGACGAGATACACATCGTCCATGTGGTAGCGATAAAACTTCGTAATAATGGATATGAGGTTCTTTCGGCAGATAACGGTGCCGAGGCCTTTGAGCTGGCCTGTGAGGAAAGGCCGGATATTATTGTTACGGATTATCAAATGCCGGTTATGTCAGGGCTGGAACTTGTGGAAAAGCTTCGGCAGCGCCAGGAAACGAAAGATATACCAGTGATTATGCTGACTGCCAGAAGCTTTGCTATTCCGAAAGAGCAGCAGGAAAATTTGCGAATATCGGGCTGTCTGAGCAAGCCATTCAGCCCTAAGGAGCTTTTGGGGGACATCGAAGATGTTCTGTACCAGAAGCAAGTGATGGTAAGCAATTGATGATTAAGGAAAAGCATTAACATAATTGATGGGAAATGATCGGTAGGAAGCTATGTTGGATATGGTAAGGAAAACACTAAGCCAGACACGGCGGCGCGAGCTTGAGAGCTTTGGGGCCAGGATAAATAAGTTCGGTGCAAATTTTGCAGTTTGCAATGCCGAGGACGAACTTGTCGTACTGTGCCAGGGCGGTAGGTTCAAAAGCAGCCGGGAACAGTTAATAAAGCTGAGCCGGCAAATTTTAGACCAAAACGGAGAGAAAGGCTGTTCCGACGCCGCCAGCGTGTCGGTATGGAGGTTTGGTGATGAAAATTTAGTTTTGGCTGCCGTTCTGAAATCTGCTCGTGTCAGTAACAGAGGGGGAGAATCTATTGGAACAGCCTTGATTGACTTAGGTGATAAATCATCGTACTCCAGCCCCCGTGCTTTCTTGCAAAAGCAAGGACCGGGGTGCGATATACGCAATACTAATCCGCTTCAAGCCGACAACGAGTATTTAGCGGAAATGCTTAGGCTTTGTGTAGAGAAATTTCAAGCCGAGACAAAAGCTGAAAAACAAATTGAATTGGTTGGCTCTGAGCTGGCGCAAACATACGAAGAGCTGGTGCTGCTTCACAAGCTCAGCACAAATATGAAGGTTACCGAATCGGATGCCAACTTTCTCCAGATGGCTTGTGACTGCTTGACCGAAATTGTTTTTGTCGAAGGCATCGCAATATTGCTGGAAAAGACTATAGATGACAAGCAGGAGCTGGTTGTAACAGCCGGGTCTGGGTTGATAGATATAGATGAACAAACGGCAGCTATTTTACATAGTGGATTGATAGAGGAAATAAACAGTGGTAAAGAGGCTCTGCTGGACAGCGAAGTGGATTCGGCATTCAAATATGATTGGCCGAGCAACATAAAAAATATTATTGCGGTACCTTTATACAGCAAAGAAAAAGCGGAATCTCACTTTGCAGGGCGAATTCAGAATGGCAGCTATGTGATAGGACTGATGATTGCGATAAATAGAATCGGCAAACAGGATTTCGACAGCACGGATATAAAACTATTTAATTCAGTGGCCAGTGGGTGTGCCGTATTTATCGAGAATGGCAGGCTGTTTAAGGACCTCAAAGAATTATTCATTGGCTCGCTGAAAGCATTGACAAGTAGTATTGATGCCAAAGACAAGTACACACACGGCCATTCCGAAAGGGTTGCGTTTGTTTCTCGATGGATTGCTGAAAAGCTATCCGAGCAAGAGCAATTGGATGAAGAACAAATACACATGATTTATTTGGCTGGATTGCTGCATGATATAGGAAAAATAGGGATAGAGGAAGCGGTATTACGCAAGACCGGCAAGCTGACCGAGCAGGAATTCAACCGTATAAAGCAGCATCCATCGATAGGTGCAGGTATTTTACATGAAATAAAACAGATGCGTGATATTGTGCCGGGTGTATTGTGCCACCACGAGCGAGTTGACGGCAAGGGATATCCTGGCGGTTTAGTCGGCGAGCAGATACCGCTGACTGGCAAAATTGTCGGATTGGCTGATAGTTTTGACGCAATGACATCAAAGCGTACTTATAGAGATGCGATGAGTGTAGAACAAGCGCTTGCAGAGATAGAAAGAGGATTGGGTACGCAGTTCGACAGGAAAATTGGAAGAGTATTCCTTGATAGCGATGTCTCTCTGCTCTGGGAGATTATACAAAATGGTTTCAGCGAAATTTACGGAAGCAGTGATTATGTAGAATATGGTACTGCTGCTGTGGGGACGCTAATCAGATGAAAATCAAGATACAGGATTATAACGATGTTACGGTAGTTGAGATGCAGGGCGAGCTGAACGGTGACGATACCGAATTGTTCCAACGTACAATCACTGACATAATCGCAAAATGTAAGGCAGGTGTTGTGCTTGATATGAGCTGTGTGGGATTTATTGACGGAGAAGGATTGGAACAGTTGTTGTGGGCACATGACTATTGTAACCAAAACAAACTTGAGCTTAGATTAGCGGGGCTTGATGAAAACTGCATGAGAATCCTGGAAATCACCCGACTCGAAAAAGAGTTTGACCACTACGCGGAACTTTCCGAGGCGGTAAAGAGTTTTGCATAGAGCGTGCATCCTGTTTTGTCTGTGTTAGGAGTTTTAGAGCATAGGAAGAGCTATGAGTCAAATAGCTGTGAAAAATAAGATGCAGCTTGGACAGCTACTGCTTGCGCGTGGCATTGTAACTGCTGAGCAGATTGAAAAGGCTCTGACTGAACAGACAGACAAAGGCCATCGCAAGCTGCTCGGCGAGCTTCTGGTGGAGATGGGCTATTGTACGGAGAATCAGATAGCCTCGGCTCTGGCGGAGGCGTATGGTGTGCCCTACGCGCAGGTTAATCCGAAGATATGTGACGCCAAGGCGATTGAAATTTTACCGAGAGAGTTTCTCGAAGAATATATCGTCCTGCCGCTGTTTAAGGTTCATAATGTGCTCACAGTGGCGGTCAGTGAGCCGACAAACGTATTTTTGTTAGATGAAATAGAGCGGATAAGCGGCTGTAAAGTTCAGATAGTATGTTCGACGAGCAAGGATATCAAGGCCACTCTGCAGACGTATTTGCCGGCGGCCAATGTCTTTGTCATTGATGATATTATCGATGATGAGGGGCTTGAAGACTTTACGCTGATAGAAAATATTACGCAGGATATAAGTGACCTTGAGGAGGTGGCCGGCCAATCACCGGTTGTAAAGCTGGTCAATTATCTGCTTTATAACGCCGTGCGGGAAAATGCCAGTGACATTCACGTAGAGCCCGATGATAAGAAACTGCGGATTCGATACAGAGTCGATGGCAGGTTGTACGAGAAGATGCGTCCGCCTCATCAGATGCATTCTGCGATTGTTTCGCGTATCAAAATTATGGCCGAGCTGGACATTGCTCAAAGGCGTCTGCCGCAGGACGGTGGTATCCATGTTTTAGTAGAAGGCAGGCCCATCGATTTGCGGGTATCAGTTATGCCGGGCAACTTTGGCGAAAAAGTGGTTATCAGAATTATCGACCCGCAGAAGGTCCTTTTCAGTCTTGAGTCACTTGGATTTACATATGAAAATCTCCAGTTGTTCAGGCAGGTAATACAATCTCCGAACGGTATAGTGTTGGTGACAGGTCCGACCGGTTCGGGTAAAAATACTACTCTTTATGCGGCGCTTGTTGAGTTAAACAGCGATGAGGTTAACATCTGCACGGTGGAAGACCCGGTGGAGTGCAATATAGAAGGTATAAATCAGTTCCAGGTAAACGAAGGTGCAGGCTTTAAATTTTCAACGGCCCTGCGTAGTTTATTAAGGCAGGACCCGGATATAATAATGGTTGGCGAGATCCGTGACGAGCCCACAGCCAATATTGCGGTGCAGGCGGCACTGACGGGTCATCTGGTTCTTTCAACTCTGCACACGAATGATGCCCCCGGTGCGGTAACACGTTTGCTGGATTTGGGCGTGGCTCCTTATCTTGTAAGTGCTTCGCTGATTGCGGTCTTGGCCCAGCGACTTGTGCGAAAGATATGTCTGAATTGCAAAACAGAGTATGAGCCACCGACGAGCATAAAGAAGGTTGTTGAAAAAACAGGTGGAGAAGCCCCGAAATTTTATCGCGGCGTGGGTTGTAAGAAATGCCGGAACACCGGCTATGCCGGTCGAATTGCCGTTCACGAGCTGTTTGTGCCGAATGAGGAAATTATGGAAATGATTAATGAGCGGCAGAGCTTAAAGAAATTAAGAGTGAAGGGACTTGAAAACGGAATGATTTCATTGCAATCGGATGGAATCGAAAAGGTAAAGGCAGGAATTATATCTATTGAGGAAGTATTGAGAACAGCGCATACGGAGGTTTGATGCGCTTGGCTGTGTGTAATAATGTATCCGCAATGCGGGATAAGAATAAATGGCTGTTTCAGCAACAAAAATTACAGAAGAGCTTGATTCTGCAAAGAAAGGCCAGGATTTACCGCCAGCCGGCAACAAGCAGGGACAAGGAAGAGACGGTTCTGGTGCCTTTAGGGAAGTCGAAACTGATTCGAGCTCAAAGATACAAAAGGATTATGGCCCGGCCTGGTCACAAACTACGCTGCCGATGCGCCAGCAGCTCTGTAGAGCAAAAGTCAAGCAGGCAGAGCTTATACTATTCACAACACAGTTGTCGGTGATGCTTGATAGTGGAGTGGTACTTAGCGATGCTCTTGATGCCATTGCAAAGCAGGCCGAGTATGGGACTTTTAAAATGATAATTATGGATGTGGCAGAAACGGTCAAAAGTGGCGAGAATTTTTCTAAAGCATTAGCGGGCTACCCAAAGGTTTTCAATACAATGTTTATCAGTATGGTGAAGGCCTCGGAAGCGTCCGGAAAAATGGCGGAAATGCTTAGAGTGCTCAGTGGCTATCTGAACTTCGAATCCGAAACCCGCAAACGCATCAAAGGCGCACTTACGTATCCGTTTATAATGGCGTTAATGGCCGTGGCGGCAACAGGGACTTTGATGTTTTTTGTTTTGCCGAGGTTTATGAGGATTTATGAATCAAAGGGGGCTGCGCTACCAAAAATTACTCAAGTTTTAGTTGGTTTCAGCAAAATGTTGGGGAATTTTCAAGCTATGACGGTCTTCCTGACAACTGTGATATTGATGTCGGTGGGATTGTATTACTGGGCAGGGACTTTAACCGGCCGGAGGGTGCTCGATTTCATCAAAATCCACACACCTGTATTGGGCACAATGTTTATTGATGCGATAGTAACTCGAAGTATGCGTATTATGGCGACAATGGTCAATACGGGTGTGAACCTGCTGGAGTCGATAGTAGTGATTCAAGGCTCATGCGACAATTACTATTTTAAACGACTTTGGATTGGAGTGAACGAAAAGATTCGAGATGGTTACCAGCTGTCGGAGTCTATTATGATTTCTCCGAGCAGTGAGCTGATTGCGCCGGGTATTATCCAAATGCTCAAAGCGGGAGAAAAAAGCGGCAAACTTGGTGATGTCTGCGATAAAATATCGGTCTTCTATGAAAAAAAGCTCGAAGCTTCAATCAGGAACGTTATGGCGCTTATAGAACCGGTAATGATAACAATCCTGGGTAGTATTATTGGAACGATTGCGATAGCATTGTTATTGCCGGTTTTCAGGATATCGAGCGTGATTGCACATTAAAGCCAAAAGCAAACGGGGCCTATACCGAATCAATCAGTATAAGCCCCGAATTGTCACAAATCTGCTATATCAGCCACGTAATTCTAACTGCCAGCTAAATCATACGGCTTAAGGTGCTAGCTTAGGGCGCCGGTGGATACAGACGAATATCGTCAAAGTACATTTTACCTGAACCACCAGCAACCGGATTGTTCCTGTTGCCAAAACCAAGGCCAATCGTATTGACATTGGCAAGGTTCACGCCCTGGTCTGCAAATCCGCCTGGGGCGGACAGGTCGATATTCCATTCGGTCCACTTAGCTATCTGCGCTGCATTTGGATTATCGTGATTGACGACCGCGCTGCCGTTAAGAACAACATACAAGGTTTCAGCAGCGTTAGCCGAATCACCTCTGAACCAGATCGTAAGCTTGTTTACACCATTCTCTGTCCAATCACGCGGATAAGTCAGCGTGTGAGTTGCCTCAGAGTTCCCAACACTGTTGTCGTAGAAATAGGGCATCGACTGGATTCCGCTGTGAACAATAGTCTGCTCGGCATAAGGAGGAAGGTCATTACCAACGAGAGCTCCATTTGTCGGGATATCATAACCGTCAAGCCACGCTTCAAATATCCGGTTGCTCTGGGGGTCAGGGGGGTCGATGTCGTTGTAGGACTCAAAATCGTCCACGACAAGGAAATTGGCTGTCGTAAAGCTCCATACATTACCGGTCCAGGGACTGTCGGGATTGACATTATTGGCCTCGTCAATTCGCCAATAGTAGGTGGTATTCCAAAGGAGTTTTCCAGGGTCAAAGCTCTCAGAACCAAGGTCACCGGCACCCTTATACTCCGGCGAACCGGTATTGGCATTGCGTACGGCCTCTTTATCTGTGCCGAAATAGACCTGATGCGAAACAGCATAGACTCCCGGCGACCAGGTAAGAACCGGCGTATGCTTTACATCCACAGCGCCATTAGCCGGGTCCGGGCTCCCGACGCCGCCCTCAGTAGTAAAGCTCCAGACGTCGCCTTTATAAGTTTCGATGGCATCAAACTCATCGACCCGCCAGTAGTAAGTCTTTGCCAATTTAAGTGTGCCGGGAGTATGGCTTGCAGTTCCCTGTCGGAGTCCGCCGGCGGCGTTGTTCACTTCATCAAAATTGTCGCCGAAATATACTGTGTGTAGTTTCGCACCGAAACCTCCTGTCCAGCTCAGAGTTATATCCGGATCTACCTGCTCGGCACCATTGGCGGGGTTTGGTGCATAGGCGGTCTTGGGGGGAACCGAAAAGCTCCATACGTTACCCTTCCAGGGACTATTCGGCTCGGCGTCATTGACCTCATCGATTCGCCAGTAGTAAGTTGTGCCGGGAACAAGACCATCCGGATAAGCGAATCCTGGAAAGCCGACAACAATAAACGTCTCGGCCTGGCTACCCTGGAACGTGCCCTCGGCACCGTCATTCACATCATCAAAATTATCGCCGATATACACATCGTGCGAGACCGCGAAATCTCCCGGTCGCCAGGAAAGATTCACCCAGGTATCCGGATACAGTGAACCATCAGCCGGGTTTGGGCTAAAGGCATTCGGAAATCCTTCGCCGCCTTGCATGACAACCTGAATCTCATCCGCCGTCAGTGCCTTGTCGTAAACACGAACTTCATCGAGAAATCCGTGGAAAATTCGCCCTTCAGCGGCGTGGCTAACTCCGATAAAGACCGGTGCATCGGCGGCCGGACCTATTGAGAATGGTTTAGGACCAATTTCATCGACACCGTTAAGATAAACTCTGAGATCAGTTCCGTCAAACGTCCATGTCAAGTGAACCCATTCGTTTTTCGGCATAATGGAGAATTCCATTGATCCGGCGCCTTGATATGAAACACCCACTCTGTCGGTATAAGTGGCATTATCATGGGCTCCCCACAATTCGACCTGGAACATCATAGTATCTGCGCCCCATACTGCTGACTTGGTGAAGAAATGCTGAAAGGTTCCAGTTCCATCCCAGTATGCCCAGAGGGCGATAGTGAATTGCCCAGTTCCGTTTGTAGGATCGAAGTTCCCGCAGTCAATGCCTGTGCACTTATCCTCTTGGAATGAAATAGCGCCACCAAAGCCTGGCGGGCCGATTACCCATTCCGGGTTTCCAAGCAACGTCCCATGGTGGTCATTGCCGGAACTGTCATCAGCAGTGTCGCCGGAACCCTCATTGAACCTCCACCAGCCGACGAGGTCTGCCTTGGCTGCGCCGGTTAGCACCATGCTGAGCACCAGAACAAATGAAATTAGATAAATCAATTTTTTAGACATAATAATCCTCCTTCACCCCGTCCCGTCTTCGACGGGCGGGGTTCAAATAATAAATATAGGTTATTGATTGAAATGTAACAATGTTCGCCATGAAGCACAAAGTTCTCACCACAACTCTGTGCCTTACACAATTCATAATAACTCCTCCTCTATCGAGAAACCAAGAAAATTGCACTCGCTGGGAAATAACAATGCACAAATTCCTGCCTACATAGGCTCAGGTCCCATCAAACTCATTTATACCAGATTACCCACCTCGATTTCAAGAAAAAAGGTTATTTTTTAAGGGATTTTCTGATTGTCTGGTTAATCTCGGCTCGAGTACCGACTGTTGACGATTAAATATTGGTCATTAAGGCAAATGCTTCTGATAAGTTGATATTGGGCGGGAAATCGAAGATACCTTCTAACAGGGGACAGCTTTTGTTTCTATAGTTAGAATTCTAAAACTTGACAGTGGCTGCTTTGAGTCTAAAATCGCTCCCTATGGATGATTTGCCCTCACACGAGAAGTCGAAGACCCCTTCTAACGGGGGGAAGAAAAAGAAGAGACATAATCCCTTCGTGGACTGGCTTCACTACCTTATGCTGCGGGTTCTTATAGTTTTTCTTTACCTCTTCGATGTCCAGACCAATCTGAACTTCGCTTGCTTTCTCGGTCGGTTGTTGTGGAAACACTATCATCGCGGCCGAAGGCGGGCTTTGGATAATCTTCACGCAAGTTTTCCTGAAAAAAGCGAGCAATGGATTCTCCAGACAGGCCGACGAAGCTTCGAGCATATTGCAATGCTGGCGATTGATGTGTTGTTTACGCCGCGACTTGTGAAAACGTATAACTGGCGTAATTACTCCCGGTACAAGAATACCGAAAGGGCCAAATGGCTGATGCAGGAAGGCCGAGGGCTGCTGATGGTCGCCGCCCATTACAGCAACTTTGAGATTGTAGGCTATCTTATGGGGTTGTTTGGTTTTAACATTTACAGTATCGCCCGGCCGTTGGATAACAGGTTTATTAATGAATATTTATATGGTGTCCGCAGGCGAGCCGGACAAAGGATAATCGACAAGAAGGGCGCAGCTGAGCTCATGGAAAAAATCACCTCAACCGGAGCTACTCTCTGCTTTATTGTCGACCAGGATGCCGGCAAAAAAGGAATATTTGTCGATTTCTTCGGGCGAAAGGCCAGCACTTATAAGAGCATAGGCTTGCTTGCTATTACATATAACGTACCGATAGTAGTAGGGTACAGCAGGAGGATTGATAATCGTTTTTACTTTGAGATTGGTGTTAATCGCATTATTTTCCCAGAAGAATGGGCCGAAAAGGACAATCCGCTGGAGTGGGTTACCGAAGAATACACTAAAGCAATCGAAGAATTTGTGAGGGAAGACCCAAGCCAGTATTGGTGGCTGCACCGCAGATGGAAACATCGACCAAAAAATGAGAGGGAGAAACCTTAGGAGACAGGTCTTTAAATAACACTTGTAAGACTTTGCAAATAAGATAATTACGTTTTATTGCATAATCTTATCGAAAAGTGTATATAATCTCTTTCAAAGTTGGAAATTTCTCTTGAAATAAAGGTGGTTAATCTGGTATAAATAAGGTTGTTGGAGAACGTGCCTGCAGAGGTGGTTTTCTGCGGATTTTGGTTTTCTGAATAGAGGAGGAGTTATTATGCAAGACACGGAGTTAGTTGTAAGGGCGGCTTTGTGCTTCGCAAGTGGGTTTTTTCACATTTCAACGAAAAATTCATATCCCGGCTCTGCGGGAACGAGTGTTTTGGTGTGTGGCCAAAGCATTTCATAATCATTTAATTCTTCTTTAAGGAGTTCTGATTATGTGTAAAAAATTGATTTATTTGGTTTCTATTGTTTTGGTGCTGAGCATAGACGGCAATGCCTCAGCTGAACTGGTTGCTTACTGGAAGTTCGATGAGAGCTCCGGAACTACTGCCTTTGACTCAAGCGGCAATGGGCTCGATGGTACGCTTCTGGGCGACCCGCAGTGGGCGGCCGGGAAGATAGGTGGTGCGCTGGATTTCGATGGTAACGGCGACTATGTGGATTGTGGAAATAGTGAGCTATTCGATATCGTGGATGAGCTCACGGTCTCGGCGTGGATATACCTGAGGTCGGTCCCCAGCGACTGGCGGGCAATTATCGCCAAGGGCGACAGCGCCTGGAGGCTCTCTACTAACGGATCTACCCAGGGAATGCACTTTTCGTTTACTGGTGGAGGCAGGAACTACCTGAGGGCAGATTCAATAACTGAGATACCCTTCAACGAATGGCATCACGTTTGTGGGGTGTATGATATCAAGAACGGTGCCCGCATCTATATCGATGGAGTGGAAGAAGCTACTAATCCCGACACTGGCGGTGTCGACGTCGATACCTTCAACGTATTTATCGGCGAGAACTCCGAAGCCACGGGCCGCTATTGGGATGGCCTTATTGATGACGTACAGGTTTACAACCACGCGATGACTGAGTCCGAGATTCTCGCTGCTATGCAAGGTGCTGGAGCATATCCGTATGCCTTTGCCCCCGACCCGGCTGACGGTTCCCTACATGAGGATACGTGGGTAAACCTTAGCTGGCGGGCGGGAGATTTTGCGGTCTCGCACGATATATATTTGGGCGACAATTTCGATGCTGTGAACGAAGGTGCCGAGGGCACGTTCCAGGGCAACCAGGCCGCGTGGTTTATTGTTGCCGGCTTTCCGGGATTTCCTTATCCGGATGGTCTTGTTCCGGGTACAACGTATTACTGGCGGATTGATGAGGTCAATGACACTGAGCCGAATAGTCCGTGGAAGGGCTCTGTCTGGAGCTTTAGTATTCCTCCCAAGACCGCCTACTACCCAGACCCGGCTGATGCTGCCGAGCAGGTAAACCCGGATGTAAAGCTTAGCTGGACGGGAGGTTTCGGTGCGAAATTACACACCGTATATTTCGGCGACAATTTCGACGAGGTGGACAACGCCACTGGTGGACTTCCCCAGGGAATTACAACCTATTCTCCCGGCACACTTAAATTGGCTAAGACTTACTACTGGCGGGTCGATGAGTTCGATCCCCCCAGCACGTATAAAGGCAACGTCTGGAGCTTTACTACTGAAGGCGCCGTCGGGAACCCGAACCCGGCTAATGGCGCTGTGGATGTAAAGCAGACACAGATTATTACCTGGTCGCCGAGTGTCTTTGCTGCTTCGCATGAGTTATATTTTGGCACTGATAAAGATGCCGTGAAAAATGCCGATACCGGCTCGCCGGAGTACAAAGGCACGAGGGACCTCGGCTCTGAGACTTATGACCCCGGCAAGCTCTTGTGGGATACCACCTACTACTGGCGTATTGACGAGGTCGATAATACCAATACAGATAGTCCGTGGACAGGCATCCTCTGGAGCTTTACAACAGCCAACTTCCTTGTCGTGGACGATTTTGAGTCCTACAATGACCTTGACCCCGCTGACCCCGATAGCAACAGGATATTTTACGCGTGGTTGGACGGATACGACGACCCGGCAAACGGTTCTTTAGTTGGTTATGACACTCCTCCTTTTGCAGAGCAAACTATCGTTCACAGCGGCAACCAGTCGATGCCACTTTACTACGACAACAGTGTTGGGTACTCTGAGGCAACTTTGACGCTGACTTATCCGCGTGACTGGACCGAGAATGGTGTGACCACACTAACGATTTGGTTCAGAGGCGATTCAGCTAACGCTGCTGAGACGTTGTATGTTGCTCTCAACGGCAGTGCAGTGGTCAACC
>JBGVTO010000411.1:0-5991 GCA_041862635.1 Phycisphaerae bacterium
AGCGTTTCGAACCTACGACCACCCCGTATTAGCCCTTCATGACCTAAGTGTGGTCCAAAAACACAATTTGGCTGGCGGGATGTCGACCGGCTTAACGAGAAAAACCTACAGATATCCGAAAATTAAAATTCTAGTTGAAAAATACCGATACAGCAAGGATTTATGGAAGAAAAATATTGACAAAAGTACAAAAAACCTGTAACATTCTACTGCAATCCACGTCTATACATACATGGCGAGTACAAAACAGGCTCTCAGTCTGATTAAATAATTAATCTTATTTGGAGGTTTCGCAAAATGGGAGATAAAACCTATATTTGGCTCACCGTGGGGATTAGCCTTCTCGTCTTCACATCAACGGCCAGAACACAGGATGAGCAGTGGCTGCAATATCACTCAGAGCGAGAGGCACTACAAATAATTGGGGATATGACAAGGTCAAATCTAAAATTGACCTCTGAGAGGCCACAGGGTATCCAACTGCCTGATTTCAAGTGCAAAAAACCGTTTTTTACCAGTTGGCCAACCCCGATGGTCGATAGCGGCATAATATGGATAGCTATGGACCGCACGGGCGAAAAAGGGCGATGGGACCAATTGTATATCGACTCGAACGTAAACGGCCATCTTAACGACGAAACCCCCGTAACGGCATACCGCACGGAACAGTATTATACGTATTTTGGGCCTGTTAAAATAGTGTTTGAAGGCGAAGATGGCCCCCTAACTTATCATCTGAATTTTATGTTTTATGAAAATGGGGAAACTCGAAGACTATATGTATCTCCGGGCGGCTGGTATGAGGGAGACATCACGGTAGCAGGAGCAAAAAAGCATTGTATGCTTATCGACTACAATGGAAATGGTACGTTTAATGACAAATCCCTTAACTACAGCGAGTGTGACCGCATCCGAATCGGCAAAAAAGGTACACGGGATACCGGCTATGTGGGAAATTATATCGAGATTGACGATACGCTGTATCGAACCGAGATTGCCCGCGATGGTGCATACATAAAGCTTGTCAAAGCCGAAGATGTAAAACTCGGTACTGTTCGACTGCCTGAGACGATTACCGAGTTTTCCGCAGGCGGTGAGAACGGGCTGTTTACATTCAAACCAGAAAACGCTGCCGCTTCCCTGCCGGTGGGCAAATATCGCATTAATTCCTGGAAAATCGAACGCAAAGACGAAAAGGGCAAAAAGTGGGAGCTACAAGGCAGATCCTACTCAGAAAAAGGTGATTTTGAAATATCTGAAGGAACTGAGATTTCCCTGGAGATAGGCGAACCCGTAACAGGGAATCTGCTGGTAAGCCTAAACGCTGAAACTGAGAACTATGAGTTTGAAAAAAGTGTACGGGGCCGGCTCGGGGAGTACGTAAATCTGACTTCCAGCGGGCAAAGCGTGAGTAACCTGTGGAAGATGCACGCAAAGAATAAGGAGGGAACATTTGAAAAGACTTATCCGATGCCGGACCAGTGAGGCCCCGATTGCCAGCTCTCGCGTCGAGAGCTAAGGAAAGCTGAAATCAGTACGTTAATCTGTTCGCTTGAGATTCCCGGCCCGTTCAAGTTCGAAAGCACACCGTATATGTTAACACTCGCGCCAATTCAGATAGCTAACGCAGTCCGCAAGCTTATCGCCTGGTGGAAGTTTGATGAGGCTGAAGGCAGCGAAGCCCGTGATTCTTCCGGCAATAACCTTGTTGGCACACTCGTTGGTAATCCACAGTGGCTGCCGTCAGGCGGAAAGTTCGGCGGCGCACTGAAGCTCGACGGAGTGGATGACTATGTAGAGACTAATTACGCAACCGACTTGCCCGCCTGGACTATAGCCGTTTGGGTAAACAGTCCCGCCGTGCCTTCATCAGAGGTACCATGCGGGCCGGTTCACCGGGATAAGAATTATCATATTAACTGGAACCATTCATTCAATGATTTCCGCGGGGCGGCAGGAGTACAGGTTGCAAGCACGTGGTATGCTGCAAGCTTCGGGGATTTACAGGCCAATACATGGTATCATCTTGCTGCGACTTATGATGGAGAGGATTTCAAGGCGTACAAAGATGGCACTTTAATCACAAATAATTCTACCCCCTCGGGTGACCCGGACAGTGAAAGTACGACTTTGAAACTTGGAAGGCATTCGTTGTATGGCGATCATTTCGGCGGAACCATTGACGATGTCCGCATCTACAACTACGCCCTCTCGCAGGCCGATATTGCAAAGATTTTTGCCGGCAAAGAGCTCCGCAAGGACAGAAACTGGATACCGGTTGTGGTAATTGTGGTTATAGCTGCCGTGGTGGTCGGATTGGCAACCCGAAGGAAAAAAGCAGCAACTTAAACAAGGGAATTTAAATTAAGAAACGGTAAATATCGTGAAGGAGAATTATTATGCGCAGAAATCGGATGATGGTTTTATGCCTGGGTCTGGCGATTATTTTTGTCGCCGGCTTAGCCCCGGCCCGGAGCGAACAGGCCAAACAAATAACCTGCACGGGTGAAGTAGTTGATGAGCAGGACCAGCCAATCGCCGGCGCAAAAGTCACGTTGCACGAGATGGTTTATAATGAGGAAACCCGCTCATACGACACGAAGGTAATCGGAGAAGCTACAACCGGGACTGATGGTGCATTTTCTTTCAGCACAAATACCGTAAGCGATGTCTACCGATACGGATACATAGTTGCCGAAAAAGAAGGACTGGCTCTGGACTTTGCTGGCTGGAATTTACGAGAGGGTGATAAGCAGCTCCACATAAAAATGGGCCAGCCGAAAGAGCTGGCGGGAATCGTAGTTGATGAAGGCAACAAACCTGTTTCTGATGCCCAGGTTAGCATTTCTATACTGATGATCGGCAGCATGCAGGATGAACACGGCGTCGGTGGACCGGTGGCCACAGAACTGTTTAAATCAATTACCGACGCAGAAGGTAATTTCAAATTTACCAAAATACCTGCCGAGGCCACTGCAGAATTTATTGTTAAGAAAGAAGGCAGAGCTACCGTTAGTACATTTAAAAGTACCGGAATGGCCGACCAGAAACTAAATTACGCCGCCGGACAGACAGATATCAAACTGGTTTTGCCGGCCGAGGCAAAAATCGAAGGCATCGTTATTCAAAAAAGCACCGGCAAGCCGGTCGGTGGCGTGAAATTAATAGCAAGAAGTGAGCAAGGCATTGGGTATTTCAGAAACAAACCCCTTGTTTCAAATGAGGATGGAACATTTACTTTAAATGCCCTTGCTTCAGATAGATTCACACTGGGACTTGCCACGCCAACAGAGGAACTGGCAGATTGGATAGCCGAATCCGTTGAAGTGATAACCGAAGCTGGCAAAACCAAAAGCGGTGTGAAGATAGAGCTGTTAAAAGGTGGAATATTGGAGGTTGTGGTTACAGATGCCTTAACTAAACAACCTGTCGAAAAGGCCAGTGTAAGCGTTCAACAACCAGCAAGCAGTCAATA
This sequence comes from Phycisphaerae bacterium, assembly GCA_041862635.1. Taxonomy (GTDB): domain Bacteria; phylum Planctomycetota; class Phycisphaerae; order Sedimentisphaerales; family Anaerobacaceae; genus NIOZ-UU13. Next base: position 3,476 of record JBGVTO010000411.1, read on the forward strand.
TCACAGCGGCCGTACCGACAAAGATGGAATCGCACGAATTCGGCTTGTGCCGGGAGAATATCAGATAAGTTATGTTTACAAAGAGGGCTATTCGCGTCAGAGAGTTCAGGATGCCGTCACGATTGAAGAAGGCAAGACCGAACACATTGAGTATGAGCTTGCCGGTCAACCAAAGACTACGGGTATAGTTTGGGATGAAAAAGGCGAACCTGTAAAAGGCGTAAAACTGAAAGTTTGTCCAATGGGAGGCAGGGAAGATTCTACTACGGACGCTGAAGGGAAATTCGAAGTTAGCTGGGACCCAGGAGAATGGGGAGAGAGAGAAACTGTTTTCTGTCTTGTAGCGCGACACGAACAGCGTAATTTAGCTGTTGCTGAGGAAATTAGTAGAGACATTAAAAGACTCGATATAAAGCTAAAACCCGGTGTGATTTTCGATGGTAAAGTGATAGGCCCTGATGGTAAAGGCATAGCCAATGCTCGGATTAACGTTATGCTGCGAGTGTCAAACTGGGGTTCACCAATAGAACGCGAAAGGATAAAGACAGATGCACAGGGAAAATTCGAAATCAGGGCCATACCTGACGATAATAAATATAATCTTTATACAAGTGCTGAAGGATATGGCGAAAATCGTTCCGAGCAAATCATTACGGATGACGCCGTGGATAGTCGTCTCGATGTAGGAACGATAACTTTAGCTGTAGCGAATCTTTCTGTTTCAGGCGTAGTGGTGGACGATGAAGATAAGCCAGTCGCCGGCGTAAGAGTTTACTGCTATGGCGATAACCAGCCGTCTCGCAGTACCCAAACCGATACGGAAGGCAAATTCACGCTTGAGAATGTATGTGCCGGAAAGATGCGAATCAGCGCAAATAAAAGCGGCACACCACGATTATATGGCTACATCGAAACCGAGGGCGGAGCCACCGACGTCCAGATCGTGATAAGCCAAAGGTCGTCGTCAACCCGCTATCAGCCGAAGCGGCCGCCTTCGCTTGCGGGAAGACCCCTGCCTGAACTAAAAGACGTAAAAATCAACCTCTCACAGTCCGATACCGAAGGCAAGATGATTCTTGTCTGCTTCTGGGATATGGAACAAAGGCCGTCGCGTTACTGTATCATGCAGCTTGCCAAACAGGCAGAACAGTTAAAACAAAAAGGCATAACCGTTGTCGCTGTCCAGGCCTCAAAAGTTGATGAAAATACACTCAACGATTGGGTGAAAAAATATAAAATTCCTTTCCCGGTTGGAATAGTTCAAGGTGATGATGAAAAAACCCGTTTCGCCTGGGGTGTCCGTTCATTGCCCTGGCTGATTCTCACTGATCGCAAGCACGTTGTCCGGGCAGAAGGTTTTGGAATCAACGATTTGAATGAGAAAATCGGAGGTATTGAAAATGTGGAACCTTAATAGATTAGCAGCAGCAATGATACTCACTTGTGTATTCACCGTCTCGTTTTGTTCGGCGGGAACCGTCGATTGTGAGATTAAAGGCGCGAAGTTAGTTCGGGCGGTTCGCGAAAGTGAAGATTGGATTCACAAAATCGATAGTTTGTACATCCGTATCGAAAGCAAATCGACAAAAACGCCGGAAGGAATCGCTGCAAGACGTGCTGGGCTAAGACAGCAGTTTCCGGATGGGGACTTGGAACCAAGCCGATTCCCTGAGCTCAAGCCCATGTCGACGGCAATCCTTGAATATGCGTTCGATGAGACCCGAGTGAGGTCCTTGAACGATCAGCGTGACAGCGGGCGCGAGTTAAAAATCTGGGACGGCAGGCGGCTTGTGGTTCATGAGGCGCCTCTCCACGAGGGGCAAGAGCAATATACCCTGAGCCGCACATTTCAGGGCAGCTTCCAGGACATGCTTGCCTTTGAAACGAGCTGGCCCAGAGCGCAGCCACACGCATTTTGGTGGGACGATAAGTATATTGACGAACTCTTGGATTATTATGGGCACGCAGAAGATTCTTCGATCACAGGGCGTTGTGACTACCGCGGCGTTGACTGCTATGTCCTGGACGTACCCCCGAGAGGGATACCGGGATTAGTGATTGTTCAATCGTACCCGGGTTGTAAGAGTTGCCAGCGCCGCCAGTACGGACTTATCGGAGAAGCACGCGGGTTGGCCGGGCAATCCTATAGGTGGTACGTCGGCGCAAAAGACCACAGACTGTACGGTCTTGTGTGGCTATCCAACAAAAAGCCGCGCGTTGAGTACTGGATGTTGGACTACCGAGAGGTTAGGCCAGATTGCTGGTTGCCTATGATTCAAGGCTGCGAAGTTTATGAGAAGGACATTTCCGGTCGATCCTATGTGGACGTTCGTACTGACCTGAAAGTAGTTGATATCCGCATAAAAGAGCCATTGTCGGACGAGCTGTTTGAGATGGAGCTCAAGGAGGGTGTCAAAGTTGTTGACAATCGGTCCGGCCGGACAATCACGTACACATACAGACCTGGTCCCCCGGAGCTGGTAGGCAAGGTCCTGCCGGAATTTGGGGACATCAAC
>JBGVTO010000412.1:0-4302 GCA_041862635.1 Phycisphaerae bacterium
ACGTAACGGCCTGTGCGGTCGGTATGGACACAGTTCAGCAGGTTGTAGAAAACTGTGAGGCCGTAAGAGCAAGAAAACTGACTGCTGAGCAGAATGAATTGCTGGAAATGTATGCGGGTATTGCTGACAAAGATTTCTGTAGAATGTGCGAAACGTGCAATCAATTTTGTCCCAGAGGAGTTGCTATTGCGGATATTCTGCGATTCCGGATGTACTACAAAAACTACGGTCGGAGAAATTATGCCATTAATCTCTACAATGCATTAGCTGATCGTCAAAAGGTTACGCAATGTGATGGCTGCCGGCTATGTGAAATGAACTGCCCGAATCAATTAGCCGTTGTTGAAAAATTACAGGAGGCTGCCTCAATCTTAACCGATGACCGGGCACATTTTTGTTAATCGTTTCTGCAGGCAAATATCGGGATTGCGCCAATGGTGAGGTATATTAAGCTTTTGATTCAAAATTTTCCTTGACGGGAAAGTGGCTGATTTAGTATAAATAATATCATTGAAGTTTGTGTCTGCATAAGCAGGCGTTTGCCGATTTTGGTTTTCTGATTTGTGGAAACTTCGGAGCTTCTTGATAGAGGAGGAGATATCATGCGAGGTATAGAATTAGTCTTAAAGGCAATTATGTGCTTCGTGAAAGGAATTGTCAACATTTCAACGATAAAATCATATCTCGCATCTGCGGGAATGACTGTTTGTGTATGGCAAAAGCATAAATAGCTTTTTTTAAGGAGGACTATTATGTGTAGAAGAACCATTTTCCTATTCTCTCCTATTCTACTACTGGGCCTGATCGGAGTCACCTTGGCAGATCTTGTGGCCTACTGGCCGCTGGATGAAGGAAGCGGTGACACTACCGCTGACTTCACAGGGAATGGACATGATGGTACCCTCAAGGATGGAGTTGCCTGGGAGGCCACCGATGTCCACGTTGGGACTGCCGCCCTTAGCTTTGACGGTACAGATGACTATGTGGAAGTCCCTGATGATGATGCCTTAGATCTTTCCAACGAATTCACTATTACGGCCTGGATCAAGCTATCTGAAGCAGGTATTTCAGGCCGTCGGCCGATTATCAGTAAGGAAGTCAATCCTGATTCTAACCGCGGCTGGGAGTTTAAGGTTAATAATGGCCAACTTGCTATGCAGCTTTACAGCACTGCAGCAGACGAAGGGAAGCTTACGATTACCGGCTCGGCGACATTGCAGGCCGGAGAGTGGTATCATGTGGCCGGTATCTACCGTAGCAGCGGTCCTGAGCAATTTTACATTAATGGAGAGTTCGATAAAGAGCAAGAGCTTGTCACATCCTTGCAGGCAAACGACTCCCCTGTAAATATTGGAGCTTATCGATGGAATAGTTACAGAGTGTATTTTGCAGGGCTGATAGACGACCTGCAGATTCACAATGTCGCTTTATCGGCGGATGAAATAATGATGTTGATGACTGGTCAAGATTCGTTTCCAAAGGCTCGAAAACCAAGTCCCAAGGATGACGCTGTAAATGTGGATACGTGGGTAAGCCTTAACTGGACGCCGGGAGATTTTGCAATCTCACATGATATATACTTTGGCGATAATTTTGAAGACGTGAACAACGGTGTCAGCGGCACGTTCTTAGGCAACCACACCTTAACGTTCTTGGTTGTCGGCTTTCCCGGATTCGCTTATCCGGACGGCCTTGTTCCGGGCACAACGTACTACTGGAGGATTGATGAGATTAATGACGCCGAGCCGAATAGTCCGTGGAGAGGGGATGTGTGGAGCTTTACTATACCGTCAAAGACTGCGTATGAGCCTGATCCGCCCGATGACGCCAGATTCATAGACCCAGATGTGATTCTCAGATGGACGGCTGGTTTTGGGGCCAAATTACATCATATATATTTAGGCGACAATTATACTGATGTGGAAGCCGGCGCCAGCAGCACAGATAAAGGATCCATCGGGGCTACAGGCTATGTTCCCGGCACACTTGAGCATGAGAAGACTTATTACTGGCGCGTAGATGAGTTCGATGCTGTCGCCACGTATAAAGGTGAAGTCTGGAGCTTCATGACCGCAAAGGCCGGCGGAGGTGTCAAGGGACAATACTACCAAGGCACGGATTTCGGAGAACACATCCTGACCCGTACAGACCCTCAAATCAACTTCAACTGGGCTGAGGGTGGACCTGATCCCGCGGTTGGTGAAAACAACTTCTCGGTCAGATGGACCGGTGAGGTGGAGGCGCCATTTACTGAGACTTACACGTTCCACACCAATAGCGATGACGGCGTGCGGTTGTGGGTGGATGGTCAATTGCTAATTGACAACTGGACTGACCATGCGAACACTGAGGACAGAGGAACGATTGATCTTATCGCCGGGGGGGTATACAACGTTGTAATGGAGTATTATGAAGCCGGCAGTGGTGCAGTGGCTGAGCTACGCTGGTCGAGCCCACATACGCCGAAGCAATTCATTCCACAAGGTGCATTGTCACTACCTGTCAGAGCCAGCCGTTCGAATCCTTCCAACGGTGCTGCGGATATCAAACAGACACCAATTCTTAGCTGGTCGCCGGGAGATTATGCTGCTTCGCATCAGGTTTATTTCGGAACCGACCAGGAGGCTGTACGTAATGCCAATACAGGTTCACCCGAGTATAAAGGCGGCCAAGACCTTGGCTCTGAGAATTATGATCCCGGAAAACTTGAGTGGGAAACCACCTACTATTGGCGAATCGATGAAGTTAACAATGCCAATGCCGACAGTCCGTGGACAGGTAATCTCTGGAGCTTTACGACAGGTAACTTCCTTGTCGTGGATGATTTTGAGGACTACGATGCCGGTGACAACCAGATATGGTACGCGTGGCATGATGGACTTGGCTATGGCACTCCGGGTACTGAACCCTACTATGCCGGTAACGGGACCGGCTCAGCCGTGGGCGATGAAAACACTCCTTCTTACACCGAGGAGACTATCGTTCACAGAGGCAACCAGTCGATGCCGGTATTCTATGACAACAGTATCCTCAGGTATTCAGAGGTGGAAAAGACGCTGACCTATCCGCGTGACTGGACCGAGAATGGCGTGACCACATTGTCGATTTGGTTCCGTGGCATTTCTGATAACGCTGCTGAGACTTTGTATGTTGCTCTCAATGTCAGCGCTGTAGTCGCTCACGATAATCCTGATGCAGTACAGATAAATCAATGGACCCAATGGAATATTGAATTGCAGCTATTTGCCGACCAGGGCGTGAACCTTACCAATGTCACTACTATTGCTCTTGGTCTTGGTAACAAGAAGAATCCGGTAGCCGGCGGTTCAGGTACGATGTACTTCGATGATATTCGTCTTTATCCACCGGCTCCATAACCAGACTATCGATTAATCGTTTGGGGTGACAGACGATAGTCAAACAGATTCGTGTCAATTCGGGGCTTATACTGATTTGATATAGGCCCCTTTGTTTTAGGCCAATATCCCCAAAAGAATTATATGATTGACACATTTTTTTTCCCCCCGTCTACTTAATCTGATTTTCATATGAAAATTGCTAAGAAATATTTGTATTTTCGCAAAAAATTAACATTTATTCGGACTCGATATAGGCAAAATCAACATTTGTGGAGACATTTTGGAGAGTGCGCCAAGGTAAGCTGCTGTGAGTCAGCTGGACAATCCAGCCTGGTCAAAGGTTAGCCACCAGGCTAGAACGGAACTTAATGTATATCGAGGTAACGAGATATGCAAAGCTTAAGGAAAGGTGAATGGTCAGCCATAACGCAAGTGAAGGTGTTCAGCCCCGAAATATGTCTTATTGCATTGGGCCAAGAGGTTCTCCATTCGGAAGCCAGTAACGCTGCACGCGATAACGGCGAGTGTGTCAGCGACGTGCCGGGATCGAAGTCCATGGCGGGTCATTCGATGATTCACAGCGGAACTTGGGATAGCCATGTCGTTCTCAAAAGAAGCCTTCACCAAGCTGAAGAGGCGAGGCGGGGGTATGGCGGCATGGCAGTCGGACTAACCTATAGTAGAGGTGTAAATGGGGTACTGCCCATTGAGTCCCAAGAGCCCGGGACACTCGAAGGGGTTAGCAGTAAAGCGTAGAGGGATGAGGTGGCTTATGCCATACACTGAGATGGATAACATAACGCCAGCAAAATTAGCCCTCATATCTCAACGGGCTCGGAAGGACCCTAAGTTTCAGTTTACGAGCTTAGCTCACTTACTGAACGAAGGATTCCTGAAGGAATGCTACTATCAACTCGGCAAGGACCGAGCCAGTGGCATGGAT
>JBGVTO010000413.1:0-23552 GCA_041862635.1 Phycisphaerae bacterium
AGTATGCGGATACCGTGTACACTTGCTTCTCTCAGAGTTAAGCCGCGTATAATAATATAGGAAGCGCTAACATAGATACAGGAGTCGTCCTGATTATTTACATTAATAGTTGAGCTTTCCCCTTCGGGATGGGTATAAAGAATATAGCCGTCAGGTGAGCCGGATTCGGTTATCTCAAGGGCCTGATTAGTCGTCCCTGCAGGAAGATATACAGTTCTGGCTATCGGAAAATCTTCACTCCATGTACTGGCTGTAAATGTCTCCATAGTGCCGGTATTTAATAATATCAATTCTATCTCATAGGTAGTTCCAGGCTCTAAATTAACGATACTACCCCGATATCCTTCCGGGTATCCGCCGACTCCTCTGTCATCATACCATAGTGGCAGGGCCTCTTTCCAATCAGTCGAACCATAAGAACGATAATGCACCTGACAGACATTATCACTACTGCCATCTTGAGGGCTCCAGTAAATCCCAATACAGTGGAATGTCGACACAGCTGAAGGATAGGCCTTCTCGTAGGAAACAAAGAAACTCCAGACCCTGCCTTTGTGTTTGGTCACTCCGTCGGCTTCCACATCATCGATCCGCCAATAGTATGTTGTGTCCGGAACCAGACCGTCCGGATAAGGCGATCCGGGCAGGCCGACAAGGAAATCATTCGAGGTCTGATTACCCCGGAAGGTGCCGCCGGTGCCGGCATGCACATCGTCAAAATTCTCGCCGAAGTACACATCGTGCGAGACTGCATAAACTCCCGGCCTCCACGAAAGGGTCACCCATGTTTTCGGATGCGAGGCTCCATCGGCTGGTGTGGGGCCAAAAGCATAAGGCCATACCTTGCCCGCAAAACCACCCAACTCGACTTGTGTCAGTGCAGCATTGATCATCCAAATCTCGTCAACTATGCCCTCGAAATAACTGCCGGTGGATATAACATTACCGTCATGAAATTTCACTTGTGAATTGTGATACCCGATGGCGCAGTCATCCGAGCGTCTCCTCAATTCGGCGCCGGGCCCAATACCGACCAGCTCTCCGTCCATCCACATTTCAAACTTGTCGTCTTCCTGGCCTGCGCCACCCTTTCGGACGACCATAGCAACGGCATACCATGCGTTGGAACTAATCGGCGCAGAGAGAAATGTACCTGTCCATTCCGGTGTATAATCGCTCAAGTTCCATCCTCCGGTATAGACCAGACCTTCATGGACGTATATGGTGAGCCCGCGGGTGGTGCCGCCTTCTTCATACACCACCTGTTTCTTCGATTTGTCGACATCGTCGCATTTGAATATTGCAACCACCGTACGATTCTGGTGAGTGCTAAGGTTGACCGTAGCTGCATCCGGGATATGAACACCATCGCTGGTACCGTTGAACTGTAACGCCTTGCCCTTGAGGCCATCAACGACTTGTGGGCTTCCAATGAGGTTGGCCGTATGGTTATTGGCTGAATCGTCTGGTACATTGCCACCGACATTCTCAAACAGATAGACATGACCATCAGTAACAGACGTCGGGTCGAGCTGAGCCATGGCATTGCCGGCCAGCACCAGCAGCAAAGTAAGAGAAACTAAATAAATCAATTTTTTACACAGAATAGTCCTCCTTCAAAAAATAAACATAAGTTGTTGGTTGAAATGTAAAAAAAATAACTGTGAGGTGCATCTCTTTGCCTGTAATTCTGTATCTTGCATAATAACTACTTCTCTATTCGAAAAACTACAATAATTGCGTCCGCCGGAAGACCAGAATCCATAGATGCACGTTCAGGGCTGACACACCTCCTTCCTTCCTTATTTATACCAAATCCGCTACCTTCCCGTCAAGGAAAATCTCTGGATTACGAGTGGGTAATGGCCTTCCTCAATTTGTGCAGATAACATGAAATCTATCTCTTTATTGTTACAAAGACATGCTTGAATCTCGGGCTGATCCCACCAGCTGATCGTAGCGTATAAATGTCCCCAAAACAGCTCCATCTCCGCGAGTTGTAAAACGTCAGAATTCTTCGAAAAGTCACCTCTTCCAGAAGCTAAGAAACACCCTGATTTTCAGGGTGACATTACCTGCAAGAGACGACTATCTGGTACCTGTCAATGCCTTGTCGAAGCTTTTTCGCGGTATCTTGCTGGCCCGTATTCGCAGACAATTCAAAGAGATTCACCTGCCGAAATCCATATGGCAAAAAGAATGGGTCGTCCACTGTAAACCGGCCGTCCATGGAACCCGTACTGTCCTCAATTATCTGGCCCGCTACATTCACCGTGTAGCCATCGCCAACAGCCGAATCCTTTCTGTCGACAATGGTGATGTGACTTTTCGGCATAAGAATTCCAAACGCGGTGCTTATATCAAGACTATGACCGTCAGCTCCGAGGAGTTCATCCGGCGTTTTCTACAGCATGCGTTGCCGGCAGGTGTTCACAAAGTTCGTAGCTATGGCCTGTGGAGTCCCTCGAATCGCAAGAAACTGTTAGAGTTACAACAGACCTTGACTCAATCCGAAAATGATGAGCTAGAACGATTTGAAGAAGATATTGATGCGGAGGTATCTCTTACGGTGACACTCCCCTTTAATCTGATATCTTTCGATGAACTCCCTATCATGATATCAAAAGTCCCGGGTTCAACTACAGGCTCCAAGTGCTTATTAAGCAGAGATAAATGTTCCGGTGTGAGCTTAAACTCGACTGTTTTTTTCTCTCCCGGGCTCAGCGCTATCTTTTCAAATCCTTTGAGTTCCTTAATTGGAGTTGATACAGTGCTTATAACATCATTTATATAGAGTTGAACAACTTCACAACCCTTACGATCCCCAACATTCTTAACGTCAACAGTGATATGAACCTCGCCAGCCGGACCTATGCTCTGGGGAGTAATCTTAAGGTTACCGTACTCGAACTCTGTGTAGCCGAGTCCATATCCGAACTCAAAAAGTGGAGTCGCACTGATATTCACATAACCCTTACCCTCGGACCGCTCGATCCAGTAAGCTTTTGATGGTTTATAATTATAATACACCGGTAACTGTCCAACGTGGCGAGGGACTGTAATTGGCAGTCGTCCGCTTGGATTGTAATCACCAAAGAGAACATCGGCGATAGCACTGCCGCCTTTTTCTCCACAGTTCCATGCTTCTATGATCGCCGGCACATGCTCAGCTATCCAGCGGATTGACAAAGGCCTTCCATTGATGAGCACCACAATGGTAGGAGTGCCTGTTTCATATATTGCCTTGACTAATTCTTCTTGCAGACCTGTCAGTTCTAAGCTGGCTATATCCCGGCCCTCGCCATTTGTTCCTGTTCTATCTGGTGCACGTCTTTCATTCTCACCAACCACGACTACAGCGGCATCGGCGTTTTCTGCTGCCTTCCGAGCTTCCCTAATCTCATTAAAATCAGTCCTCAGGACGTTACATCCTTTTACATACACAACCTTCGTCTCAATTGATACTTCATTCTTAATTCCATCCAAAACTGTTACTATATCCTGCAGGATTGTTTTTGAAGTATAGTCGCCGAGCTGGTTTCTTTCATGGTCCGCATTCGGACCAATGACAGCGATTGATTTTATGTTCTTATTAAGTGGTAAAAGATTGTTTTCATTCTTCAACAAGATGATTCCCTCTCGGGCAGTTTGAAGGGCTAGTTGCTGGTGTGTTTTGGTGTGGCTAGCTTTAACCGCATAGTCAGGATCAACGTATGGATTCTCGAATAAACCCAGTTGAAATTTAATTCTCAAGATTCGTCGAACAGACCTGTTAACTGTCTCTATGCTGACCCTCCCCTCGTTGACGTTTTCTATCATTTTTTCCATATATCCGGATTCGAAAGATATACCCACATCAACACCTGCTCTAATGGCCAATTCACCAGCCTCTTTTTGAGTAGGGGCGATATGTTCATAGACAAGTGTCTCAATTCCACTTCCCTCGCTCAAGACCAGACCTTTGAATCCTAACTCCTCCCTGAGAATCTCTGTAAGGATTTTTTCGGAAGCATGAACGGGGACACTGTCTATTGCCGGATAGGTCGCCATCACGCCTAACGCACCGGCCTTCTTTACACCCCCAATCCAGGGAGGCAGAAAGACTTCTCTAAGACACCTCTCGGAAATTTCCATCGCTCCCCGCTCAAGTCCGCTTACGGGCTGACTCTGCCCAGGGTAGTGACAAAGCCCGGCTACGACCTTGTCGCTGGCAGATATATCATCGCCTTGGGCACCTCGGACTATGGCTTCTGCTATGCGCGAACATAAATAAGGGTCTTCACTATATGCCTCCTCATTCCGTCCCAGTCTCGGGTCTCTTATGGGCTCGATAACCAGCGTGAACAGCTGATGAATGCCCACTGCTCTTGCTTCCTTGGCGGCAACGGAGTAAATTCTTCGTACTAAATCCATATTCCAAGTACTTCCTATTGCTAAACCTTCAGGAAAAATTGTACCACCTGAGCACATTAAACCATGCGTGCCTTCTTCAACTTGTATGAGGGGTATCTTTAAACGAGTCTTTTCTATCGCTATTTCTTGGAGTTCATTAAAGAATTCCGCCTGCTGACGAGGGCCTTTGTGCAAGATATTATTTGCCAGTGTAAAAAATCCTCCTGCTGGTCCTATATCCTTTTCATACGTTCCCTCAGCGAATTTTCGGCATCCTTCAAATTTTTCTGACTCGGTTTTTCCGAGCTTGCTTAAATAGACACAGGGCATATTCATTTGTCCAATTTTTTCTTCTAATGTCATCCTTTGAAGTAAATCTTCAACTCGATAATCAACAGGCTGACTGGCATCAAGATAAATAGGCTTGTTAATCTTAGTATGCCCGAAAGCAAATGTGTTGACAAACACAGCGAAACAAATCCAGCTAATTAAAGTACGATACTTCAGCATTTCTTTATCCTTTAATTCTTCATTATGTAGCTATTCAACGACTAAAAAACTCATAACACGAGGTATAACCAACTACTAATAATAATTAAGTAAAATTTTAGTGTCATCCGGTTCACGGCATATAGGTGTTGCTTCGTAGCTTGAAAATTTGAATAAGCATTATTTATCGACTATCTCAAAACGTCCAAGTGATCGGATATCTTTGGACGAACTACCCACCATGACATCAAAAGTCCCAGGTTCAACCACAGGTTTAAGATTCTCATCAAGAAAAGATAAATGCCCTGGTGTGAGCTTAAACTGGACAGCCTTCTTCTCACCTGACTTAAGGGTAATCTTTTTAAACCCTTTTAATTCTATGACCGGTGTCACCACAGAGCTGTATACATCGTTAATATAAAGTTGAATCACTTCATCACCCTGGCGCTCACCAATGTTCTTTACATCCACGCTGATTTGAATCTCCCCTGCCGGTCCTATATGACTCGGACTTATTTGAAGATTACTATATTCGAACTTTGTATAACTGAGCCCATATCCAAACTCAAACAATGGTTCCCCACTCATATTAACATAATCTTTATAATAAATTTTTGATGGCTTATGATTATAAAAAACCGGCAGTTGACCAACATGACGCGGGAATGTAATAGCTAATCGTCCACTCGGATTGTAGTCACCGAAAAGTACTTCAGCAGCAGCATCGCCACCTTTTTCTCCTGGAAGCCATGCTTCGACAATTGCAGGTACGTGTTCTGCTATCCAGCGTATGGATAAGGGTCTTCCGTTGATAAGCACCACAACAGTAGGGGTTCCAGTTTCATAAACGGCTTTGACCAGATCCTCCTGAAGACCTGTCAAGTCTAAATCACAAACATCCCTGCCCTCTCCATTGGTTCCTTTTCCGCCTGGTGCGTGTCTCTCATTCTCACCAACTACAACTATCGCTACGTCTGCATTCCTGGCAGCATCCTGGGCTTGCTTGATTCCATTTACTTCAGTACCCAAAACGTCACAGCCTTTTACATAATGAATCTTAGTGTCTGGTGATACTGTGTTTTTTACTCCATCAAGAACTGTTATAACGTCCTGTAATACCGGTTTTGCAATATAATCACCGAGCAGATTTAAATCATGGTCAGCATTTGGACCTATTACTGCTATCGATTTCAGATTCTTACCCAATGGTAGAAGATTATTATCATTCTTTAGCAGAACAATTCCTTCACGGGCGGCTTGTAAAGCGAGCTCCTGATGTTCTTTGCAACGAGAAATTTGTACAGCGCGATTGACATTCACATATGGATTCTCAAACAAATCCAAAAGAAATTTGAGCCTTAGGATACGACGAACTGACCTGTCTATAGTTTCTATGGAAACTTTGCCTTCTCTAACATTTTCTTTGAGTGGATTCATATATGCCTGTTCCCACGATTGCTCCACATCAACACCGGCAATGATAGCTAATCTGCCCGCTTCTTTTTGGGTTGGAGCTATACCTTCATATTGAAGAGTAGCAATACCCCTTCCTTCAGTGAATACCAATCCTTTGAATTCCAGTTCTTCTCTCAGAATCTTTGTCAAGATTTTTTCCGAACCATGAGTGACTATTCCGTCAATCGCGGGATAAGTTGCCATCACTCCTAAAGCACCAGCTTTTTTGATTCCAGCCACCCACGGAGGCAGGAATACTTCTCTTAACACTCTTTCAGAAATGTCCATTGCACCCCTCTCAAGCCCACTCACCGGTTGACTCTGACCAGGATAATGACAAAGCACGGCTACTGCTTTGTCATTGGCAGATAAATCTTCTCCTTGTATTCCTTTGACGATAGATTCTGCAATCAGCGAGCACAAGTATGGGTCTTCACTATAACACTCAGAATTTCTCCCCAATCTCGGATCTCGGTTAGGTTCTATGACGAGTGTACACAGCATATGGATGCCTATGGCTCTTGCTTCCTTCGCAACAATAGAGTAAATCCTTTCGATTAATTCCAAGTTCCAGGTGCTGCCTAATGCCAATCCTTCAGGGAAAATCGTGGCGCCGGTTGCTTTTAAGCCATGTGTGCCTTCTTCAATTTGTATAAGTGGTATTTTCAAACGTGTTCGCTGGGTTGCAATTTTTTGAAGTTTATTTAAAAATTTTGCCTGTCGACGAGGACCTCTATCTAATATATCATTTGGCAATGCAAAAAAACCGCCACCAGGGCCCAGATTTAAATATTCAGGCTCATCTTCAAATGTTCCTCCAGCGAATTCTTTGCATGCGTCAACTACATATTGAATTAACTCTTTCGGATACTCTTTGTGATGCGATCTTAGTGATGCCTCCCAATTTTCTCCAATTAATCTCCTGGCAAGAACCGGCATATTCAGTTGTCCAATTTTTTCTTCTAAAGTCATCCTTCCCATTAAGTCTTCAACTCTCTTATCAATGGGTTGGTCAGGATTAAGATAAATTGGCTTTTTAATGTCAGAATTTCCGAAAGCAAAAGTATTGACAATCAGGAAAAAAGCAGACCAATAAATGAAAGTAATATACTTCGGCATTTGAATTCTCCTCTCAATATTCAAAAACTATAGTAACTATTCACCGAAGAGTATAGAAATGAATATCAAAAAAATACTTTGGATCAGATAAATAATTATCAGTATTTAAATAGAAATTCATTAACTAACGAACCACGAAATTATTGGATCCATTTATGATTCTTGAATAAAATTATCAATAGTTTTATCAATAATCTACGTACTCAGCATCCCTTGCCGTAAGATTTAGGCTTAATAGTTACAAACTATAGAGCATATCAAGAGCCTTTTTCATTGCAATTTCCGCCGCTCCTGGTGCAAAGCGGCTTGTCTCAATTTCGTAACCACCTTCTCTATACTGATATTCGGGACAAAGATAACCAGAAGTTCCATTGCAGTGTGTAATCACAAATGTATATTTGAATGGCGAAGCAGCTTTAATTGTCATCCCAATCTCAGTTGCCAGTTCGCAGCCAAATCCTATAAATCCAATATCACCAATACATGCTGCTGTTATATTAAGTTGATTTGTAAGATTATCTGTTCCTTCATTCCTTAGTGTTTTTGCTTCCTTTCCGGGAAGTTCTATTGTAACAAAATCAGTTTTAATCATACCGGCTGGTAGGTTTTCTTTTATACCTATGAATGTTCGCACGACTTCCTCGCCCAACATTGTTCCTTGAAGAACATGTTCAGGTATCCAGCCAGATTCAGGACCGAAAGGGCTAAGGTCTCGCATATAGGGATTGATATCTCCGGAAGCTCCGGCAAACACAGGAGCAATTACGTTATCCCCGACTATTTTTTCGACAAACTGTGCAGCGAGTCCTAAAATATCACCGCTTATCAGAAGATTACTTTTTTTAAGACATGTTCCATGAACAGCGTAATCAAAGAGTATACCTATCGGAGCACCCTCAGAATTCGCAATTTTCATGACTAAGACTTCCTTATCAGTGGTACCGGTTGGATTACGGCCAAGTTTTACCAAAGATTTACTCCATTCAGGATGACCGGATCCGTCAATGTGCAGTGCTCGCCGATTTATACCAATTGGAGAGTACCCGACACCAGCACCTATCTTGACCTCCTTCATGTTATTAATGGCATCACGAATAACTGTTATCAACTTATTTCTCAAATTTTCAGTATACTCGAGATTATTTGGGTGTGCTTTTTGGGGATCTGTCGTCATGGTCGGGCCGGCGTGTGTATGAATAGAAGTGAGGAAAAGCTCAGAAGGTTTGAGCTTCAAAGCGTTTAAAATTTCATCTCGTATAGGCAAAGTTACATAAATGAGGTCGGTTGAAACTAACAAAAGCCGTTTGCCGTTCTTTTCAAACGCGACAGCCCTTGCGTACAAACTGTCGTGTACACCCTTTGATTCCGGACCCTCCATACGTTCACCATAACCTGCCATTTTGACAGATTTTTCTGGTTTTATATTAATCTTTGCAATACCACAATACAGACCGTCTTTACTTTGTGAATGAGCGTGTGTATTCACCACAAATAAAAAGCCTAATAATATAATACTAAAAGGCGTCCTTACAAAAGTAGCTTGTAACTTCATATTTGTCCCCTTTTTCTGTTTAGAATTTAAGGTATCCTGATTGACAAGTGTCTTTAGAAGCTGACACAGTATAATAAGATGGCCAAGATTTTTTTCAACCACACTTCTTGGTCAGGATAAATAACATCTATGTTCATCTTGAAAGTTATTTGTATCCCTGTCCGAAATCTTTTTGCAAATCGGTCAACTCTAATCGTAGAAAATTTGGATTTAAGGCAACACTTATCTGCATTTTTGTACCGACTACCGCCAATACGTCGTCTATTGAAAAGGTCAAGGTAAACTCCACCTTCTCTTAGGTGTCATGTTCTGAGCCATTATTTCCATCAAGTATATCTAAGGTCCCCCTGACATCATATGATTAATCACATTGCGGAATATCTGCTCACCTTCGGCGGTGAGGTTCCACGCTCCCTGAGCTGTGGCCAGGGAGCTATCGACTTCTTGCGTGCCAGCTACAAATAGCATCCGTGGACCTCCGGCCGTCTGGCCTGAGCCTTCATAGAACTCCACGCCAGCAGCCCATTCGGCGATGCAAGCCCAGTCGTTGTCTAACGTTTGGGCGATTAAGGTACCATTGCCGACATCGGTGCTGCCGACGAATGTGGTGATGCCCGTACCTACGCTATTGTCCCAGGCAACCACCATGTTGTCCATTTCCAGCGTCACACCATCAAACACAGGATGACTGGTATCCAAGGCTAATAGTATGGCATCTGCATTTTCTGTAGAAGTGGTATTCATCCACAGCCAGCGGGTAGTTCTGGCGAGGTATGCATTCATTACTATCATTGGCGAGGTGACAGAGTTCCACAAGGTCGGCTCATCACCTTCATCATGGTCGCCGCTGCTGGTAGAACGGCTCATAATGACCAGGTCGGCGGCATTGAGCTCATCTACCTTATTGGGATCGAGCTCCGTCCAATAGCCCATTCGGACATCAACAGTGTGGCCTTCAGCCGCAAGCCAGTCTATCCACTCCTGGTCATCCTGGATACCATCGAAATCATGGTCGTAGCTTCTAGTCACCCAGATGATATTCGCTCCGGGAGGCTCCCGGGGTGGATACAGCCGGATATCGTCAAAGAACATTGTACCTGAACCGCCAGGCTGTGGATTTTCCTTATCGCCAAAGCCAATAGAAAGTTTACTGACATCGGTCAGGACAACGCCACTCTCACCGAACTCTTTCAGGTTGATATTCCATTCCGTCCAGGTGTTTATCAGCGCTGCATCGGGGTCGTCGTGGTACACCGTCGCAGCTGTACCGCTGCCATCTTCAACAGACACGTACATTGGCTGAGCCTCATTACTAAGCATGCCGACGTCCTGGTTGGTCCACTGTGGATCAACACTCGTGTCGGGGAAGCTGACATTGGAGAATTTGGCCTCACAAGTAAGACCAGTGTTATGGCTGGTCACTGCCAACCCTACGTAGATGGGCATGTCCATGCGGACTTGTACCAAATTGAAAAGCTCCCACGTAGTGCCGTCCTCTGAATAATACCCTCTGACAAGTCCCCCTGCTGTGCGCTCTAATTTAACCCACTGAGGTGCGGTAATGCCTTCTGTGAAATACCTTTCTGTGACACCCCCGGTGGTGTCACGATACTGGAAGCGGACCCCGTTCTCAGGAGTTATGAGCACTGCCACGTTACGCGACTCCCCCTCAAGCGTATCGCGAATCATCACTCCAGCTTTTGCCCAAGGGTCAGTATGCCCCATGCTTTCGACCTTCGCTATAATCGAGGCGGCCCCGGAGACCTGCTTAAAGGCAAAGTGGAACTCATCAGCCCCGCTCCAGATATCGGTGCCCGAGGCAGTCATCGTATATGTTCCGGTCCGCCCCTCTGTGAAGCCGCCGACATACAGCGGATGGCCTTTGAACCACAGTGACAATACTTCAACACCTTCCCTAGTCCAATCCCGTGCGGGATTAAACGTACGTTTGGCCTCTGAATAATTTGTTGTGCCACCATTGTCATAGAAAAAAGGCATTGACTGCCTGCCCCCGTGGACAATACTTTGCTCGGTAGCGGGAGGATTAGGATAGCCAATAGCAGAACCATTTGCCTCGACCTCCCAACCGTCTAACCACGTTTCATATATAATGTTTGGCGAATAATCGGTGTAGTTCTCAAAATCGTCCACGGCAAGATGATCGATTACTGTAAATCGCCAGAGGTCTCCTATATCCCAGCCACTGGTACTGTTGGCCTCATCAACGCGCCAGTAGCAGGTCTTACCCAAATCCAATTTAAGGCTTCCGTCGATAGGATAGTGTTCAACATCCTGCTCGATTCCGCCGATACCATCGTTGACATCGTCAAAGTTCTCGCTAAAGAAAATCCTGTGCTTGGGTGATAATCCTTCCACATATTCACCTGGTCTCCACGTGAGGGTCACTTCCTGCGGCACATCTATGGCGCCATCACGCGGCTTGGGTTTGCCAGCCAACTCCGGCGGTCCACTCGCAATCAGATCTATCTCTGCCGGCGACAAAACGCGGTTGTAAATCTGCAAGTCATCAATGCCGCCATAGAACAAACTGTTATCCGCAGAGTTGCCAATGTAGTTCTGGTCGTATTTCTCAATAATACTGGGGTTGCGGGTGAAGTCGTTGGTATCATAGGCCAACCCAGCGGCCCCCATGTAGATACCCGCCTTAACCAACTCGCCGTTGACGTAGATAGCCGCATAGTCTCTATCGGCATCCAGAACGACCACGATGTTGGCCCACTCGTCCGGAGTTATGGTGGTATTAGGGGCATTAAGGGTAAGGTTGTTCTCCTTTCCGTCCCCATAACCGGTCTTCTTAAGCTCAAAACGAGGACCACCCATTGCGCCCCACGCCGGTTCCTCGGGAGTGCCACCAGAGTATGGCAGCAAGGCAACGTACTCACTGTCATCAGAGTTACCGAACTGGCAGGCACGCGGCCATACCCTGGCGCTATCGACATTATTGCCCTTGGCCCATACACTGATGCTGAAGCTGGTCAGGGGCTGAATCACAGCAGGGCCGAACTCCGGACCCAGATCAACATAGTCTGTTTGACCGTTAAGGAACAGAGCCTGTCCGTCCACACCAGCGCCGAAAACGGGAGCACCGACAAAAGTCGCAGCAATCACATTACCCAGCTCGTCACTGGCATCACCGTCAAACTTCAGATGTGCCACCAAGCCCTCAAAAGTTATGCCCCCCATAGCTCCGGTAGCTGAAAGGCTTAGAACTACCGCCAGGCAGAATAAGGACCTTACAATTTTTTTCTTTGTTTGGTTCATAATAAATCTCCTTTTCACTCGCCTGATATGCCTTCAGGCTATCTATAGGATTCGGGTAGATACTCCTTGAGTTCAACCCAGTAGATATCCGCGCTATGTTTTCTTGGAGAAAAGCCATTACTGCGCGTGAAGAACAGGTACTTCTTGTCTGGTGAGATATAAGGTCCGATGTCCAAATATGCGGAATTGACTCTGGGGCCCAGATTTCTCGGCGTGGTCCAGGTTCCATCCGATTGTCGCAAGCTCAGGTATAGATCAGCACCGCCCAGTCCTCTCGGTCGAACGGAGTTGAATACCAAAAAAGATTCATCCGGTGCAATACCCGGCGCACCGTCGCTGTAGCGAGTGTTTAAAGCAGGAATATGGATGGCCTCTGACCAGGTATTATCAACAAAAGGAACGTACCATACATCTCCGCCACGTCCCCCCTTGCGCGTGGAAGCGAGGTAGAAACTGTTATCCGCTGCTAAAGAGAATCCCCATTCAGCGGCCGGAGAACTTAGCGGCGGTCCTAGTTTCTGCGGCTTGGCCCATCCACGGGCCGTTCGGTTGCAACGATACAGATCGAGGCGGTACATGAAGTAGATACAATTGGCATCCGGAGAAAGGTAGGGCGACCACGGAGTTTCTGGAACACTTTTTATACGCTTAGGAGCTGTCCAGCCCTGATCCGTGTTTTCTGTGATGAAAACACCTGTGCCTCGGGCAAAGCAAAAGGTTTTACCATCCGTAGAGAAGGTCCCATGTGATTCCCACTGGTGTGGCCCGGTGCGGCAGATCAGTCCGGGGGCAAAGACCTTAGCGATAGGGCCGGGCGGGGTCTGTCCCAAGTAGGGTCCCTCGGCAAACGGTTCTGCAAATACTGTGCTGCTCCCCCACAAAGCAATAGCCAACAGCCAATATGTGGAATGTCTTCTCTGCTTCATAGCCGGTTTCCTTTCATTGAGCTAATTCAATTCATCCGTGTGTATCATCCCTGTGTATTCGAAATGTTTCATCTGAGATTTCCCATCTAACTTCATAATCGATGCTCCTGCACACTTTGACACTTTTCCTAAGACACTCCTGTACAATTCAAGCCCTATATTCGTATCACTGATTCTCTACCTATTCGTCAATAGTAGTTCGACTGGCCTCCGGAGTGCCGCCATAGGCTCCCATATTGATGATACCTCCATTTTCCAGTGGCTCACTGCCAATTGGTTCATTCGGTTTACCGGCATCAATACAAGGACTACTTGTTTCATCTAAAACCCAAGTTGACGCTATTGGATCCCAATGCCCGGCTGTGGATTTGAGATGATAGTCTCCGAGGAAGCTCAAATTAGGATCGACCCATGATCCAAGTTCCACAAACTCAGGATTAGCGTCGATGTTCCCATCGCCCTGACATCCGCCTTGCACATCCGAGAACATAACATTAACATCAGTGCCGTTAATCTGGGCACCATTAACGGATTGACCATTGAAGTAGAGGATTGAATTCGTAACGGCCATCTGGTTACCATCAATGGCGTATTGCTGATTTTGGACAATTGTGCAGTTGGTTATATTCACATAGCTGTATAAAGGTCCTCCGCGTCCAACCGTCTTGACCAAAGAGTGAAGCCCTGACTCTGCATTGCCCGCCACAATGCAGTGACTCATTTCAAGATGGCTTTCATCGCTCACTTCAATGCCGCAACCCTGATTTCCTGCAACAACACAATGATTCATTTGTAATTGGGTTCCTGAACAGCTAATACCCATTGCACCATCACAGATAGTTAATCCCAGCAGCTTGATTGTGCTGCCTGGCAAAAGGGTTAACACCGGGAATTCACTGTCACCGGAAATTGTGGTCAGAGAAACAATCGCCGAATCCTGTGCATTGTCAGAGCGAATCGTTAGTTCCTTTGGAGGCAGTACAACGTTCTCTTTATATTCACCGGGTGGCAGAATGATTATCTGACCTGATTCAGCATAGTTGACGGCAGTCTGGATCGAGGCGAATCGTTGACCTGTCGTGAGATTTAAGACCGGCCCGTTTGGATCGGGAAGGATTGCCCGAATATCTACCCAGTAAATATCCGAATTATTACTTGACCGCCGGTTGAAAAAGCCATACTTTGCATCTGGTGACAAAGAGAATGCATATTCTCTGCCGCCAGTGTTGATGTTGGGGCCCAGGTTTATTGGTGCGGTCCAGGATCCATCTTCCAACCGATGGCTTATATAAAGATCAGCCGGACCATATCCTCCGGGTCTCGTGGAGTTGAACACGAGGAAGCTCTTATCAGGTGGAACATATGGTGCGCAATCATTGCTCGTCGTGTTCAGCATAGATATATTCTCCGCCGACACATATTGACCACCGACGTATTGGCAGTACCATATGTCACAGCCGCCGCTTCCTTCGGGGCGATGGGAGCAGAGGTAGATGCTTTTGTCGGGTATAACAGAGAAGCCCCACTCATTGCGGCTTGAGCTAACGGGTGAATCGAGCTTTACGGGAGCGCTCCATCCGTTTGGCGTCTTTTCACACATCCAGATGTTCGTAGGTGAGTTACTTGGCCTGGAGGAAACAAAGTAGAATCCTTCGCCATCTGGTGAGAAATGGGGGCACCAGACGTCACCAGAACCTATGAAATCAGCTGACTTTGGTTCAGTCCATTGTCCTTGTTCTCGTTTAACATAATAGGCCATGGACAATGACCAAGCGGCGTTTGTAACCGAAAAACAAAATTCATTTCCATCCGGTGCAAACGTGGCATACTGCTCATACCTGTTCTCAAGGCAGATTATGCCAGGTGCAAAAACCTCAGGTACCAAGCCCGGTGGTTCCTGCCCGAAGTAGGGATTTTTTCCTTCTGTAGATGACGTATAGTCATAAATGATTGTCAATTTAGGCCGATATTGAGGGTCGGTCCATCCCGGTGTACGGATGTCAATACCACCGGTCCGCGCGGTGCTCGTCGAAGAAACTTGTATCCCGTAGTTCGATAATGTTCCTTTGGACCACTGCTCGGCTATGGATGTAATGTCAATCTCTAACCACTGACCGGCCTTTGGCCATTCTGCTTCTATGGCCTGAGATGCGTCTATCAGGGGTCGCTTGACGTATGTGACTCTGCTGTCCCAATACTCGGTAACTGGTGCAAAAAGTAGACTACCAGAAATCTGGCCCCAACGACTGTGGCAGTACAGCTTAATAGTTGCCTCAGTGACGATGATATCACTTGGAAGACCGGACAGTGGCCATCGTAGCAATGTACATGGCGAGCAATGCTCCCAGCGGCCTATAGATGAATTCCTTCCCGTCCAACCATTCGGCATAGAACTATTCGGCGCACAATCGCAGAACTGGTTGCACTGATCAGCAGAGAACTCCATTAAGGTCTGTGATGCAAGATTCTCTTGATATAGGACCGGCGTGCCAACAGGAAAATGTAATTTGCTTATTGTTGTTGTCGTATGATCTGCCTGTTGTAGTCTCATCGGCTCTATGGACGGAAGGTCGGTGTCGTATGAGCACAGTTTTGTCTGGGCGCATCCACATCGAGACGCGGCAGTGGTTTCTGTTTTCTTAGCGTCGAAGGGCTCGACCCCAATACCACTGGCAACGACCGCTATCAGTGAAATCCAATAGACATACCATATTTTTCGAGTCATTATCTTCTTTCTCCTTTCGAAAAGTCTCATTTGATGTCATATTTCTCATAATAAAGGCTTGGCTGCACACCGAAGTCACAGGCTCGCCATTATCTCAACGTATGCATAGTCAGCCACGCAATTAGCACTGAGATCGTAATCTCATTTTCAGCAGCGAAAAAATTCATCTGGGCAGATACAGCCGGATATCGTCAAAGAACACCAGACCCGAACCACCAGGCTGTGGATTGTCCGCATCGCCAAAGCCGATAGACAGTTTACTGACATCGGTCAGAACAACGCCAGCATCACTGAATTCTTGCAGGTCGATATTCCATTCCGTCCACGTGTCTATCACTGCTGCATTGGAGTCATCGTGGTACACCGTAGCAGACGTGCCGCTACCATCTTCCACCGACACATACATTGGCTCAGCGTCATTACTGCGCATCCCGATGTCCTGGTTGACCCACTGGCTCGTACCATCACTGGTAACGTTGGAGAATTTGGCCTCACACGTTAGAGCAGTGTTATGGCTGGTCAGCGCTAAGCCTATGTACATGGGTGTATTCATGGAGACCGTCGTCAAATTCAACTGTGTCCATGTGTTACCGTCCGCTGAATAATAGGCCCTGACAAGTCCGCCCAGTGTACGCTCTAATTTTACCCATTGAGGAGCGGTAATGCCTTCTTCGAAGAACCTGTCCGTAATACCGCCGGCGGTGTTGCGGAACTGGAACCGAACGCCGTTTTCAGGGGTAATGAGCAGTGCGACGTTGGCCGAGTCTGCCTCAAGCGTATCACGAATCATCACGCCAGCCTTGGCGAAAGGATCTGTGTTTTCAACGCTTTCGACCTTTGCTGCAATCGAGACGGCGCCGGAAGCCTCCTTCCAGGCGAAGTGGAACTCGTCGGAGTTACCCCAGATGTCCGTGCCCGTGGCGGTCATCGTATATGTTCCGGCCGGGCCCTCTGAGAAGCCGCCGACATACGCCGGATGTCCCCTGAACCACAGCGACAATATCCCAACGTCTTCTCTGGTCCAGTCCTGCGCGGGACTGAATGAACGCTGAGCTTCTGAATAATTTGCTGTACCGTTATTATCATAGAAAAATGGCATTGACTGCCTGCCCCCGTGAACAATACTTTGTTCGGCGGCAGGAGGATTAGGATAGCCGACAGTAGAACCGTTTGCCTCGACCTCCCAACCATCTAACCATGTTTCATATATAATGTCGGGCGAGAAGTCGGTGTAGTCCTCAAAATCGTCCACGATAAAATGGTCGATTACCTTAAAGCTCCAGGTGTTTCCTTTCCACGGGCTATTCGGCTCCATATCATTGAACTCATCGACCCGCCAGTAATAACTCCGGCCGAATTCGAGAAGGCCGAGGGGGTCATAAGTAGTTTCGCCCTGGTTTTGACTTACCAGAACACTGTTCGGATCATTGTCTCTGTCGGCGTCGTTGACATTGTCGAAAACCGTTCCGAAGTACACATCATGTGTATCAGCGTAGTCTCCGGCCATCCATCTAAGGACGGAATCGCGGGGCACGTCTTTCTGTCCATCTGCCGGGTTAGGACAATAGGCGCCCTCAGAGGAGGCTAATACAAGCGAAGCGGTTCCCCACATAATGGGACTGTGGGGGGTAGTAGGCTCTGTATGATTCCAGCTGACCACTGTGTCCCAACGATCACCGTCGTCATCGTCGTCAATCATTACGTCAATCCCGATTAGTTGACCTACTTGCGGTGTCTCACCTGTCATAGTCGACCACGGCAGCGCGATTTCAAAAAGATACCCATAGTCGGTCGTAACCACCGCATACTCCACACCCTCCAGGCTGCTACCAGCAGGGTGAGGTGTGGCACGAAAATACCATTCAACAGGTGTTTCTACCTTTCCGTAGTTCCAGCGAAAGTTGTACTGATAGTCATTTTTACCATCAGGAACATCATCTTTGGAGTTGTCCCCGTCAATGAAAACCTCAACACGGTCATCCCACCATCCCTGGGTCGGGGGTGAATCCTGCACCAAGGCTTCATCATTGACATCGACTAATACGTACAGGTATTCCGAGTCCCAAAGCGCCCACCAACTACCAGAGCAATCGGCGGGTGAGGTGGGAGCAGCTCCTTCTTTGGTCACGGTCATGAACTGTTCTGTCGAAAGAAACCATACGTCGTCCACGACACCGTCGAGAATCGGCTTTCCAAATGCAACGTTCGCAATCGCAATCTCAGCATCCGCCTCAGCTGCGCACACGTAACCGGCCAAGCCCAGCACAAAAATAACGGAAATTAAATAAATCAATTTTTTACACATAATAATCCTCCTTCAAAAAAGTCAGATTAATTAGGCTTTGGTTACACATTAAAGCACCCGTCGTTTTCCAACAAAACAATCACGAACTTGCACCTACGCCAAATTTCGTACCTGCCCAGGACAAATTTTTACAATTTGACACTACCTCCTTCTCACTCTCAAAAGCCTGATATTAGCTGTTGACTGGAATGCGAAGTTCTTAACTTATCCTTTATTTGAACGTCTTAATTTATGAGTTCGGCAAAACAGGGTTTCTTTGTCTGATTTATTGCAGCAGTAATTTTTCTCAATAGTCTTGAAATTTTCCCATCCAGCCGTTGCCGTAATTTCTCCAGTCGCCAGGTGTGACCCCGCCAGCCGTGGTCCAGGGATTAACCGTATTGAACGCACGAGACCACTTAAGCGTCCACAACTGTTTAAGCCCAACTTTTTGGACGTGATAGTCCATAAAAATGGCATTTATGTGTCCTTCGTGGCGGTTGAGGCAGAAACGATTCATTGCATTGTCGTCTCCCCGATATTGATGGCCATCGTATTCCGGAGGGGAGTCGTCATCATCCGGCCATCCACACCAGAAATAGCAATCCAGGAACATAGGTATCTCATTGCCGCCCTTGACATTAGGAGTTCTCCAGAATCTTTTGGATGGTTTTTCATAAACCTCACTGCCCACCGGCAAATAAATATATCCGTTTACTCCATAACTGCCATAATAGCCTATTGTACGCTGTCCTCCGGAGTCCCAGGGAGGAACCTTTCCCCACGATAAAAATGTTCCGCCCCACCAATCGACGCCAGTTATCATGTCCGGGTTGGCGATTTTTTTGGCTACCGGGCAGCAGCGTATGTCTTCGGTGGTGATATAGTATTCCCGCATTGAATCCATCCAGCGCCCGTAGGCCATACTGCCGCTCCTTCGCTCGGGGAAATAGCCGTCGTTGTCGTTCGTGTACATCGCAAAGATGGTTCCCCATTGTTTGTGGTTAGACTGACAAGCTACGCCCCTTGCCTGTTTCCTTACCCGCTGGAGTGACGGCATTAGTATCGCCATTAATAATGCAATGATAGCAATCACTACCAACAGCTCTATTAACGTGAAGCCCTTTGGTTTGCACATGAGACGTTCTTCTCCTTTCCTTTTAGATAAGTTTTCCCAAGAATTAACCGGCGCAAAAAAGTATGCATATGGCTCTTACTGTGCCTTCTACACTCTACTTCAACGCTGCCGAGCCCCATAAGGCATATCGGCTCCTTCGGATATCCTCATTGCCCGGCCGTAAATACCTTTTTAATTTCTATTTACCTTCTTTTAGTGAACTTTTCGGAATCGTCGGCCCTAACCTTTTAAACTCCAAAATGCTAGGAACCTAACGCTTTTTATTGAAACTTTTTCAAAAAATGGTACAATTTGTATAAGATTCTTCACCTGTGGAGGTTAGCAAAGGTTGATGTGTACTTTTGGCGAAAAGACCCGTGAATTAGTTGCCTTAGCCCAGGATGGTGATAAATCCGCTCTCAACCAGCTTTACAGGATTTATATGGAGCGGGTACGGTGGATGCTACGCCTTCGTATGGGTAAGGAGCTTCGCTCGAAACTGGAATCGATGGACTTGGTACAAGACACTCTTATCCATGCGTTGAACAGATTAAACGACTTCACATACAAAAATGAAGGAGATTTTGTAAGGTGGCTATCGAAAATAGCTGAAAACGAGCTTCGGAGCAGTCTTAAGAAACTTCACGCTGATAAGCGTGATATTCGTAAAGAAGTTCGACTTGATAACTATAGGCCAACTACCGCCGATGGAGTTGTCGGGATTCCTGGCCCCATCCAGGCCACCACGCCGAGTGTAATTATGTCCAAAAAAGAGGATTTGGATAAGCTTGAAAAAGCAATAAATGAATTGAAACCTGAGTATAGAAAAGTCATAGTTTTGGCTAAGATTGATGGACTCTCCTACAAAGAGATAGGGGAAAGATTAGGTAAAAGCGTGGATGCGGTAGGAATGCTGCTCTCTCGTGCAATAGTAGCATTGACAATCGCCTTCGGGAGAATCTGATGGCCGCGCAAAATGACAACAATCAGAATAATATCCTTGAAGCAGCTCTGAAGAAATTTGTCGATGCCCACTTGGGGGGAGAACAACCTGACATAGACGAATTTGTCAAGCAGTATCCTGAGTGTGAGGGTCTGATCAGACAGCGATTACAGGATTTGCAAAAAATCAATAATTTGTTCGATTCCCTTGTCCGGGCAGATGAGAGCGACTTTAGAGATGCAATGACCGGACACGCTCTTGTTGGTCAGAAAGTCGGAAGCTTTGAAATAGTAGAGATGATTGGCCGAGGGGGCATGGGAGTAGTCTATCTGGCTCGTGACACTAAGCTCGACCGCTCTGTCGCCATCAAGAGCATGCCAGCTAACTTGGCAGGCGACTTAACAGCTCGGACGCGTTTCAGACGTGAGGCCAAACTTCTGGCTTCTTTGAATCACCCGAATATCGCTGTAATCTACGGTATCATCGAGCAGGACGAGGATGCTGGATATTTGATTCTCGAATATGTTCCGGGCCAAACGCTTGCCGAACGTATAGCTCGCGAGCCGCTGAAATTGGAGCAAGCCCTTTCAATTGGCCGACGGGTCGCCGAGGCCGTCTCGGCAGCTCACGAGAAGGGTGTCGTCCATCGGGACCTCAAGCCGGGCAATATCAAGATCACGCCAGATAACAGGATTAAGGTACTGGACTTCGGCCTTGCTAAGCCCTCCATAAGCGAAGGCGGAGACGTTGAAAACACCGCCACTCAGCCTGGTCGTATAATCGGCACGCCCGCTTACATGAGCCCGGAACAAACCCGCGGTAAAGATACCGACCAGCGCACGGATATATGGTCATTTGGTTGTATTATGTACCAAATGCTGACCGGCCATCTTCCATTTGAGGGTGAAACCGCTACTGACACGCTGGCACGTATTATTGAACGCGAACCCGATTGGGAATTGCTGCCGCAGCAGACTCCGATGAACATACGTCTACTACTGCGCAGCTGTCTGGAAAAGGATCCCGACCGGCGACTTGGGGACATTGCGGATGCAGTTCTTGAAATCAGCGAGACGCTGAGCAAACCTGCGACTGTATCGACAGTGACCATCGGTGCGAAGTCACGAAGAATGGCAATGGTTATTGGTGTCGTGGCTGTTGGTATTATTCTATCCGTTATTGCATTGAAGTTTATTCAAAAAAAGGAAACTCAACCTTCTCCAAAGGAAATTCGACTGGTGGTCTTGCCGTTTGAGAATCTGGGGTCTGTTGAAGATGAGTATTTCGCCGACGGCATCACCGATGCTATCACAGTTCGTTTAGCGGGTATTCATGGGTTGGGTGTCATCTCACGTCAGAGCGCAATGCAGTATAAGAAAAGCGAAAAGAATGCACAGCAAATAGCTAAAGAATTAAGTGTTGATTATATTCTGGAAGGTACAGTCCAGCGTGAGCGGCCATCAGACCCAACAAGCCAAGTGAGAGTAAAGCCTCAGCTCATCAGGGCTTCCGACGACAGATACATGTGGGCACAGATTTATGATAATGATATGAGCGATGTTTTCCGTGTGCAGTCCAACGTGGCTGAGCAGGTAGCACAAGCGTTGGACATTACCCTCCTTGAACCGGAAC
This sequence comes from Phycisphaerae bacterium, assembly GCA_041862635.1. Lineage (GTDB taxonomy): Bacteria > Planctomycetota > Phycisphaerae > Sedimentisphaerales > Anaerobacaceae > NIOZ-UU13. The sequence goes on from JBGVTO010000413.1 coordinate 21,917, forward strand.
GGCAGGCACTTGCGTCCAGGCCAACGGAAAACATAGAGGCCTATGAGTACTACCTACGAGGCAACGAATATTACTATCGAAGTGATCGTGAAAATGACTTCAGGATAGCCATCCGAATGTATGAAAAGGCGGTCGAGCTGGATTCCACATTTGCGCTATCCTATGCCCAGCTTTCGAGAGTTCATTCCGATATGTATTGGGACCACTATGACCATAGCGAAGAACGTCTTGCTATGGCAAAGCAAGCCGTGGACAAAGCGTTAGAACTTAATCCAAATCTGCCTGAAGCGCATCTGGCTCTAGGGCACTATTACTACCATTGTCATCTTGATTACGACCGCGCCCTGGAACAATTCGAAATCGTCAGGAAAAGTCAGCCAAATAACAGTCAACTCATTGCATATATCGGTTTCGTTCAAAGGCGACAGGGCAAGTTTGAGCAGGGATTAACCAACATCATGAAAGCTGTGGAGCTTGACCCCCTCTCCAACACTCTAGCCATGGATGTCGGGACAACTTTTGAGTTTTTGCGCAAGTACGCAGAAGCAGAGCGTTATTATGAGTGGGCCATCTGGCTGGCTCCCGATAATGCAAGCGCCTATGACTTAAAAGGCTGGCTATACCTGCGTTGGGAAGGCAGCACTGAGAAGGCACGGGCGGTCGTGCAGGAAGCGTTGAAGAACACCGAGTCAGCAGAAGATCCCAGCATTGTCAATTTGCTGGTCACTATTGATGTATTCGATGGGAATTATCAAGAGGCTTTGAACCGACTCTCTTCAAAATCAGAAGATTTTAATATTTTGGAGTACTTTATCCCCAATTCTCTACGATGTGCACTAATCCATAGTTACATGAACAGAAAAGAGCTCGCGAAGAAATACTACGATGATGCTCGAAGCATTCTCGAATCCAAAATCCAGGAACGCCCAGAGGATGCTCGGTTCCACAGTTCGCTTGGCATAGCCTTTGCTGGTCTTGGTCGCAAAGAAGCTGCGATCCGCGAGGGAACGTTGGCTGTCGAACTGCTACCTATAAGCAAGGAAGCAATGGGTTGTCCATTTCGGATCGATGACTTGGCCCGTATATACGTGATGGTTGGCGAATTTAATGCGGCAATAGACCAGCTGGAGTTTCTTCTTTCGATACCATCAGAACTATCGATTCCTTTACTTCGACTTGATCCAGCCTGGGGCCCCTTACGCGACCACCCCCGTTTTAAGAAGCTTTTAGAGGGAGGGAAATAGTTCAATATATTTGTGGGCAGGAAATAGAAAGGAGACTCAAATGAGCAAGATATGGCATTGTTTGATTGTACTACTGTTGACAGTGGTAACAACCGGATACGGTGCTGAACAAGCATCTGTTTTAGCTTTCGGTGCAAAAGTGGAAAAACTTGCCGGTGGTTTTCAATTCACGGAAGGGCCGGCTGTGGACGCTGAGGGGAATATCTACTTTACGGATATCCCCAATAACCGAATTCACAAGTGGTCACTCGATGGTAAACTGTCAACCTTCCTTGAAAACTCAAGAGGGGCCAACGGCCTTTTCTTCGATAAAGCGGGAAACCTCGTTGCCTGTGAAGGAGGCGGACGACAGTTGGTGTCCATCGACCCAAACGGGCAGGTGACTGTACTGG
>JBGVTO010000414.1:0-12517 GCA_041862635.1 Phycisphaerae bacterium
GCCGGTGTTCGGTACCATACCGATAAAGATGAATACGCCGTCGCAGGGATAGTCTTCTTCCTGATTTGTTTTCACATTTTTGAGCCTGACCGACTGGACCTTACCTTGCCCTTCGATGGCAGTCGCTACGGTGCTGTATTTGATAATCAAATTTGAATTCGTCTCGTTGGCTTTTTTAAGAAGCTCCTCGACCAGGACTTTGGCCGCCCTGAATTCATCTCTGCGGTGTATCATTGTTACCTTTTCTGCGAATTTAGTCAGGTGCAGGGCTTCCTGGACTGCGGTATTGCCTCCGCCGACGGCGACGACCTGCTTGCCCTTGAAGAACGGCGCATCACAGGTGCCGCAATAGCTGACACCTGCACCGGCGCTGCGGAACTCTTCTTCGCCGGGGATGCCAAGTTTTCGATAGTCGCTGCCCGGTGCTAAAATGACGGCCCTTGCCGTGAATTTATCCTCGTCGCAAACAACGGTGATTTTGCCGTTCTGTAATTTCTCCAGACCGGTTACTTCGCTGCTGTTCTTTATCTCGGCCCCGAAGTTCAGGACCTGCTTTTGCATTTGTTCAATCAGGCCCGGGCCGTCTATACGCTCGATGCCGGGATAGTTTTCTATTCTGTCGGTGTTGTTGATTTGTCCGCCGGGCATGAGCTTTTCGAGTATCAGGGTTTTCATTCTGTCGCGTGCCGTATAGACGGCCGCCGCCAGACCCGCCGGCCCGGCTCCAACTATAATGCAGTCATAAGTATCAGACATAACACATATCCTCTATTGAACTCATACTTTTAAGTATTTTCTATTTGTATTTCTTTTTCACCTTGTATTTGGTGGGTTAGAGGCCGAAGCAGTCGCAGGAGTTTCAAGAATTATCTTTGTGGCGTTCTTCTAATCTTTTGAGGACGAATTCTTTTACTTTTTTGGCTGTTGCGAGGGCCTCTTTAGAGTCTTTAATTTCCGGCTCCAGCCAGACATCAGGATAGCGAATTTCCACGGCATAATCGGTAAGATTATCCGCATCCTGCAATTCGTCCGTAAAAGAAGAATCGACAGTTGAACATAATTCCAGCAGCTCCATTATCTGATGGGTCTTGGTAAAATAAATCTGATGGTGTACTAAAAAGGCTTTGAGATATTTCTCAGCGGCCTGCTGGCAGTGGAAGCATATTGTCTGTGTGATTGGGTCCTCGAAGGATAGCTCTCTTTCTGCGGTCAGAAGGTCATTTTCGGCTTTCTTTATCCATTTACTAACCAAGTCCTTAATAGTTTCATCCCGATTCATAAATAACCTTCCCAAATTTATTTGCAGGATAAATAATAGTGCCAATGATATCTCTATATGTCTGGAATTCTTCGGGAGTTTTTACAATTGCATCTACCGGAATCTTCAAGCCAGAGAGAATTTTCCTGACTTTTCGATTCTGCAGGCGTGAGGGAAATTCACTGTCTTTAATAATCAACAAATCCAAATCACTTTCTTCCGTAGGTTTTCCATTGGCGTATGAACCAAAGAGAATTATCTTTTGTGGCTTGAAGTTCCTTACAATCCTCTCGGTAATTTCGTTTATCTGCTCTTGAGTTATCATTAACGAGCCTCGTTTTAATATTACTAAAGCAATCGATGGTGTATAACACTCTTTGTGTTCGTGAAGTGTGTTTGTTTTAATAATTATAAAATTTTATTTATTGTTGTCATTTTATTTGAAGGGTCTTTTTTTGTCAATTACGTTTGTTCTTCCGTTTCGCCCTGTATTTGGTCGAGGTGCATTCCGAAGCGGTCGAGTTTTTTCTGGCCTTCATCGTATTGGCTGTAGGCGTTTCGCAGGTGCTTGCCGAGGATGTCCCAGGTGCCGCCGAAGTCGGCAAAAGAAGCATTGAGCCTTTTTAAGTTCTGCCGGATTTCGGCCGCCTGTTTTTCTATCTGCAGGCCGTGCAGGCCCATCGCAACCGTCATAAGATACGCGTATAAAAGATTCGGCGATACGGGGATTACCTTTTTATCAAAGCAATATTGCAAAATATCATGTGTTTCGCCGAGGTACTTGACTATTGTTTCGTAATAGATGTTCTCGGCGGGTATATACATTATTGCAAAATCCAATGTACCCTCAGCCGGCCTTATATAATCAGAGGCGATTTTGTCGATGTGATTGTTGACGTCCTTAAGGAATTGTCTGCGAAGTCTTGTTTTTTCCGTTTCTTCTTCGGTTTTTACGACTTTTTCAAAACCCGGCAGGGGGAACTTGGCATCGACAGGAACGGAGAAGTCGGTTAGTTTTATCAGGGCGTCGACCGTTTTGCCATCCTTGAAAGTGTACTGGAGTTTGTAGCTCTCTTTCGGCAAGATAGTGGCAAGAAGATTTTCGAGCGACCGTTCGCCCATCTGGCCGCGGAGCTTTGGCGAGCTTAAAATGTCCTGAAGGCGTCTGACCTCGGTTCCAATCTGCATCATCTGTTTGTTTGTGCCCTGTAATTCACCGATCTGCTTATTGAGGCGTTCGAGCACTTCCTGGCCGGCCTGCATGTTTCGGCTGATATTAGTCTGGCCGTCCAGCAGAGATTGCTGGAGCTTGTCTTTCGTATCGTCCTGGGCGGTTTTCAATGCCTCTAATTGCTGCTGCAAAAGACCGATTGAGGCCTGTTGGCCGGCCATCTTCTCGGCGTTGGCGGAATTCGAGATAATGAGCCAGACCAAAAGCCCGACAACAACTAAAACCAGAACAACAATGACTACAGTTAAAATAAGCTCCATCATTTTCCCTCAAAAAGTAACTTTAGATTATAGATTCTAAGGGGCTGTTCGTCAAAGGCTAATAACAGCCCTGAATAGTGTAAAAAAATGTTGATATGTAAGTTGAACCCTTGTATCGTCCTGAGGGAAAATAGTAGAAAACTATCATTTCCGGGCTTGCGATGGAAAGAATAGATTCTGTTATATTCGATTGGGGTGGGGTTCTGATAGATGACCCTGCACCGGGCCTGATGCAGTATTGCGCACAGGCCCTGGGTGTGTCGAAAGAAGACTATATAATAACGCACAATAAATTCGCAGCGGATTTTCAGAAAGGCTTAATCGGCGAAGATACATTCTGGGAAAGAATATGCGGTGAGCTGGACGTACCTAAGCCGAAAGTCCCCTCATTATGGGCGGATGCGTTCAAGGCTGCTTATGTGCCCAGAGAAGATATGTTTTCTTTAGCTGCCCGGCTTCGCAAAAACGGCTGCAAGACTGCACTTTTATCCAATACCGAAACTCCGGCTATGCAGTTCTTTTATCAACTACAATATGATATGTTCGATGTGCTGGTCTTTTCGTGTGCCGAGGGGACAAGAAAACCAGAGAGTAAAATCTATGAGCTAACAATCCAGAGACTCGGCTCGCAACCCGGGCAATCCGTATTCATAGATGATAAGCCGGAGTATATAAACGGCGCAAAAGAGGCAGGATTGAATACAATTCTTTTCGAAGACATCAGCCAGCTTAAGAGTGCTTTAGCCGAACTCGGAGTGGAGCACAAAGGCGGGCTGTAAATAAATCTTGATATGAAAGTGTTGTTTGTAGTACAATTAGACAAGAGGTGTTACTATGAACGATATCCAATATATTGTTGACGACAAGGGCACTAAACGGGCAGTCATTATTGATTTGGACAAGTTTCGTGACCTCTGGGAAGATTTCTATGACAGTCTAATTGCCCGCAGTCGGGCTGATGAACCCCGCGAGTCGCTCAATACTGTAAAAAAACATCTGTCCCGAGCGGGAAAGCTAAATGGCTGACTACCGGATAACTTTTGCTCGCTCAGCACGGAAAGAGTTACAGGCCCTTGATGCTGCGAATGTTGGCAGAATATTTGCTAAGATTGAAGCTTTAGCGAGCCGACCAAGACCAGCCAAGTGTGTAAAATTACGCGGCAAAAATAATCTATGGCGTATAAGGGTCGGTGTTTATCGTGTTGTTTATACCATCGATGACCGACAGAAGCTGGTAGATATAATTGCTGTAAGACATCGCAAAGATGTTTATAGATAATACCGAGTTGATATGGACATCTCACTACGGTTTACCACGCTATCGCACACCGGTAAGATATTCTTGATATGCCGAATCAAATTGTTGTATGGTCGTTTAAAAAACTCTTGTTAAGAAAATCCCAAAAGGATTACTAATGGATTTGTCAGAAGCATTAAAGAGTAGAGACATCATTTTGCTCGATGGGGCGATAGGAACTGAGTTAGACAAGCGCGGCCTTATGGGTCGGGCCGGCAACAATCTTGACAATCCGGAGGTTGTTCTTGAAATCCAGCGGGAATATGCACAGTCTGGCTGCGATGCACTGACCACCAACACGCTGACGATGAATCGTATATACATCGGGACGCACAATCTCAGCGTGTCGGTGCGGGGTGTAAACCGGGCCGGGGTTAAGCTTGCAAGGCAGGCAGTTGGCAAGGGACAATATGTGCTTGGGGATATCAGCTCAACGGGTCAACTGCTCGAGCCGTATGGTACCTATAAGGAATCGCAATTTTACGATGCCTTCAAAGAGCAGGCTGAAATTTTGGCGGAATCCCGAGTGGACGGGTTTATAATTGAGACTATGTTTGATTTGCGGGAGGCGATGTGTGCCCTTCGTGCGTGTAAGGATAAGCTCTCACTGCCGGTGATTGTCTCGATTGCATTTGCGACCGAGGCAAAAGGTGGAAGGACGATGATGGGCGACTCTGCGGAACAATGTGCTGAAAGTCTCACGGATGCCGGTGCGGATGTTATTGGTGCCAACTGCGGCGATATAGACCCGGCCCAGATGGCTGTTATTGTTTCGCTACTTAAGTCGGCAACGTCACTGCCTGTTCTTGCGCAGCCGAATGCGGGAAAGCCCAAATTGGTTGATAACGAGACGGTGTTTGATATGGGCCCGGAAGCTTTCGCGCAGGGGATTACGGAATGCCTGCGTGCCGGGGCGGGTCTTGTGGGTGGTTGTTGTGGTACAACACCCGAACATATTCGAGCTGTGGCCGGCTTGTTAGGTAAGGAGGGAAAATGAAGGCGGTCTGTTTACATGATAAGAGTACGATAGAAACATTTCTTCGCGGCAATGTGTTTCTTAACATTTATAGTCTTGGGGACCTGGACGATTTCTTATGGCCGCACACAACCTGGTACGCATTGACCGACATAGTAAGCGTCCAGGCCATAGCCTTGATGTACACTGGTGGAAGTTTGCCGTGTTTTCATGCTCTTGCTGAAGATGGCAAAGGCATTTACATAGAAGAGCTTTTGCGTTGTTTGATTCTTACGGCGAATTTGAAGTCTAACTTAAGTCGTCCTGAAAGTAAGTGTTAAATCGTATGGCGAATTATCATCTGGTAATCCTGAAGAAGCCTTATCTGGATGCGATTTTAGATGGTCGAAAGCAAATCGAATCGCGTTTTACCAGAACAAAGCGTCCTGCTTTTGGGCGGGTCTTGGCCGGTGATAAATTATTTCTTAAATTAAGTTCCGGGCCTGTCTGCGCGACGGCAACTGTTGCAGCGGTTAAAAATTTCGAGAACCTGACGCCGGGACAAACAATCGAAATAAAACAGCGTTATAATAACTATATCAAAGGCAGCGATGAATACTGGCTCAGCAAGATGAACTGCAGGTTCGGCTTTTTGGTCTGGCTAACGGATGTGAAGCCAATCGAACCTGTGCGAATAAACAAAAAAGATTGGCGGGCGTGGGTGGTTCTGACAGAGAAAGAAAACTTCGGACTGCTGAAAATAAAAGGACTGTAATATCCTCTAAATGGGGATTTCCTCTACATTTTGTATTTTTTTTATGTAAGCCGCAATAAAGTCACCTTTAAGTCCGTCTCTATCTTTACAAATCCGGTATGTTTAAATAATAAAAGACCCTAACTTTTGAAAGGAGCAGGAAATGTTAAAGAAGATTATGCTGGTCATTCTGGCGGCGGTTTTAATCTTAGCTGCAGTTGAGAGCCTAACCGCCCAGCCGGGCCCGCGAGGCAGAGATTTCGGCGGCAGGCGGGGCAGGGGCTTTTCAGCCGCTTCTCAGCAACCGCCTGTACCGGTTAACGAGCAAGAGAAGAAGATTCTGAGCATACTTGATGATATGGACCGTAATCAGAGCAGAGGGATGATGAATGTGCCAATGGAGGACGGCAGAACACTGCGATTGCTTACCGAAGCAGCAGGCGCAAAGCATGTTGTCGAGATTGGAACGTCCAACGGATACTCGGGAATATGGTTCTGCCTCGCTCTGCGGACCACAGGAGGAAAGCTCACCACTCACGAAATCGATGACCGCCGAGCCTCACTTGCCCGCGAGAACTTCAAAAGGGCCGGCGTCGATAAGCTCGTTACGCTCGTTATGGGGGACGCCCACGAAACAGTACAGAATATCAAAGAACCTATTGATGTCCTGTTTCTTGACGCGGACAAAGAAGGTTATATCGATTACCTCAATAAGCTGCTGCCGTTAGTACATCCGGGCGGACTAATCCTGGCCCACAATGTTAACATGGGGCAGATGCCGGACTTCGTCAGGGCCATTACTACCGACCCCAACCTGGATACGGTCTTTCTGGGCCAGGGCCAGGGTCTTAGTGTGACACTTAAGAAACGCCAGAGTAAATAATTGAATCCGGCAATATGGGGCGAATTCCACAACCTGTATGCGAAGGAGATAAGTTATGCCTTACAATCGAAAGGATTTCTCACGCCGAGAGTTTCTGTCACGTGGCATATGCTTTACTGCTGGTGCTGTTGCGACCGCCACTTTGACCTCATGCAAACTTTCAGAGACCGAACCTGCCTCAAAAAGCATTGCGAGGACGCGATTTGGACTCACTACCTACCAGTGGGGCAAAGACTGGGACATACCTACTCTTATCGCCAACTGCCGCGAAGCTCAGGTCTTTGGTGTCGAGCTGCGAACCAGCCAATCCTACGCTCATGGTGTTGAATTGGAACTGAGCGCACAGCAGCGCGGCGAGGTGAAGAAAAGTTTTGAGAACAGCCCGGTTATTCTGGTGGGGCTTGCGACCAGTGAGCGGTATGATTCGCCGGATGCTGAAAGGCTCGAAGCAGCGATTGAAAATAGCAAGGCCTACATCAAGCTCAGCCATGATACAGGCAGCAGTGGTGTGAGAGTGTTCCCGAACAGCTTTCACGATGGTGTCCCGCGAGAGAAAACTATCGAGCAGATAAGCAATTCCCTTAACATCCTGGGGGCTTTTGCCGCCGATTATGGCCAGCAGGTTCGCCTCGAAGCGCACGGCAATGCAGGCGAGCTGCCGACTATCAGGGCGATTATGGACAGGGTTGACCAGCCGAGCGTCCGAGTGAAACTCAACTCCGACAAGAGGGACAACGCAGGTCAAGGGTTCGAGCACAATTTCAACCTGGTCAAGGATTTGCTGGGTGATACGCTGCATCTGCACAATCTCAAAGACACGGGATTTCCGTATCAGCTTCAAATGGACCTGCTTGTGAAAATGGGCTGGATCGGCTGGCAAATGCTGGAAGTAAGCCATAAGGTACCGGACCGCATCCAGGCCCTGATTGAACAGTGTCAGATCTGGGATGGGCTGCTGGCAAATTCACTAAACGTATGAGTAGAAGGCACAGATAAATAGTGGTGAAACGGAGGCGCCGGATTCGGCGAGACCTGGTATGCAAATAGCCCCCGGGAAGGAACTGTCGCTTTTCGATTCAACCTGCATCATCGTCGGCATTATCATCGGCGCCGGAATTTACCAGATGGCTCCGGACATCGCTGAAGACGGATATTGCTGTCGGGGCGTGCATCCATTGAAGATGGGGGTACTGTAAGGACAATAAGAATGCCAAAGGAAGAATTGCAGCGAGGATTTGGTCTATCAACTTCGACCTACGTGGTGATTGCCAGCATGGTGGGGACAGGAATTCTGGTCTCGCCCGGATACATGATGGCTTCGCTCAAGAACTACCCCGTAATATTTGGGCTTTGGGCTCTTGGTGGTTTGTTGGCGATATGCGGTGCTCTTTGTGTGGCGGAGTTAGCAGCCGCTCTGCCCCGGGCAGGCGGGGAGTACGTTTACCTTCGCGAAGCATACGGCCCGATGCCTGCCTTTCTATCCGGCTGGACGTCGTTTTTTTTGGGCTTTTCCGCGCCGTTAGCTGTAGCCGGCTATATATCGGCTTTATACCTTTTGACGCCGTTCGGACTGGCTGAGAAGGAATCGGGACACCTTGTCCAGACCGTTGCCGCGCTCATTATCGTCGCAATCACGCTGCCGAATCTCATTGGTCTTCGTCACTCCGCCTGGACACAGAATCTCACCACGATTCTTAAGTTCGGCATGTTTGTAGTCTTTGTAGTGATGGCATTTCTGTTCGGCGGAGGAAAGCTGGCAAACGTTGCTGGAGGACAGTCGATAGTCAAGGTCGAGTTAGGGACCGCAGCTACTCAGTTGTTCTACGTAATGTTTGCCTACAGCGGCTGGAACGCCGCCACCTATCTGGCCGGTGAGGTTAAGAACCCGGCCAGGATTCTCCCACGGTCGCTCCTGTTGGGCGCCGGATCGGTAGTCGTTTTGTATCTGTTACTCAATCTCGTTTTCGCTTACGCAGTACCTCTGGCCGATGTGGGATTTGACAACGCTGAGCGGGTTCCCCAGCTCGCGGTAGAAAATTTGTTTGGGCCGAGAGCCTCCAGCGTTTTCTCCGTTGTGCTTGGATTGACCTTCCTGGCTACAGTGAGCGCTTTCATTATCACCGGCCCGCGGATTTACTACGCCATGGCAAGGGACGGATTGTTTCCATCCATAGCTGAGCATGTCAGCTCGAAGGGGCGGGTTCCTACCTACGCTATGCTCTTGCAGAGTGTGTGCGCGGTCATTATTCTGTTCGTGACGGACTTTCAGAACTTGTATAAGTATGCCTCGGTGGGGTTATCGCTCTTTGCACTGCTTTTTGTAGGTGCAGTGTATGTCCTTCGATGGCGCAGGCCGGATATGGAAAGACCGTTTCGCGTACCCGTATATCCTGTTGTTCCGGCGATCTTCATGGCCGTGATTCTTTTCACGGCTGTATTTGCGTTCATACAGTGGCCGAAACCTTCGGCTTTCAGCCTCGGCAGCATCCTCCTGGGTATCCCGGTCTATTACGTCTGGTCGTTGGTCCGAGGCAATCCGGCGCGTCAGCATAATCGTCCTGCTTAGTGTGCAACCGGGACGGCTATCTATTGGCTGAACGACGTTCGCGGTTCGGTAAGGAGCAAATGAAACTAAAATCCAAGGCTCAACATAATATTTTATAGCATAATTGAGGAGGCTCACTATGCGAAGAATCAGTCTGTTGTTAATGGCAATTTTGTTGCTTATTGTTGCTGCGGGCGGTTCACCTGTGGCAACGTCCACGGACTCTTGGCAGGGCACCCGGGTTACAGACTCCGACCAGCATCAGCCAGCCGGCACCAACAGATATCCGTACCGGGCCAAAAGTGATTATGTGCTCAGAGAACTGGACCTTAGGCCCGGCGATGTCGTTGTGGACATAGGGGCCGGTGACGGTTTCTGGGCAGAGCGGATGGCTGCGGTTGTGGGAAAAGAAGGCACTATCCATGCTTCGGAAGTCGAGCAGAATAAGGTCGATAGGATGAAGGAAAGGTTCACCGACCTGACGCAAGTCAGGCCCTACCTGTGTCCGACCGATGGTACCGGGTTGCAGGAGAATTCCTGCGAGTTGGCCTTCCTCTCCAAGACCTATCATCATTTGGACGAAGACGGTCGGGTCGATTACCTGCGCCATTTGCGCGAGGTCGTCAGACCCACCGGTCGGCTGTGTGTGATTGAGAGATACGCTAATATTGCCGGCCAGCGTGGTTCGCATGACATGCTATTGAGCCAACTGGTAAAACAGGCCGAGGAAGCCGGCTGGATTGCCGTCCGCTATGAGCTAATGACCGGCACGTACCACTATATTGCGATTTTTGTTCAGAAAGACCTCTTCCCGCCGGAGCGTTCCTCTCGCAGAAGAGAAGACCGGTGAACAAAACCACCCGGCATGGACGCGACTGAATGTAACCGCAACATCGATGGCCGATATCTATGGTGTAACTTAAACTGAGCTGGACATGCCGCCTATTCAATCGGCAATCTGGGTGTACAAGGGATTTGGAACAAAAAGTTCTGTTTCCAGATCCGTATTAGATAGTTGTCGTGCTTTTTAAAAAAACAGTCCTTATTATTCTCTTCAGAGATTTTCTGTGCAAATTATCCAATGATTTACCTTGACGAGATAGTGTCAAATTTGGTATAAATAAAATCGGTTAAGTTTATGCTCGTTGAATCGGGTATCTGTGCATTTTTCGTCTTCCAGCGGGCGTATTTCTTGCAGTTTCTCGACAGAGGAGGAATTATTATGCAAAACACGGAGTTGCAGCGGAAACTTTGTGTTTCGAAGGTAATGATTTTTTACATTTCAATTATCAACCTATATTTTTTAACTCCACCCGTCGTCCGCAGGACGCCTTGCGGCAAAGACGGGACGGGGTAAAGGAGGATTATTATGTGCAAAAAATTGATGAATTTGGTTTTTTTTGTCTTGGTGCTGAGCATAGCGGGTAATGTCTCGGCTAATCTGGTGGCTCACTGGAAGTTCGATGACGGTTCCGGCACAACCGCCCAGGACAGTTCCGGCAATGGTTATGATGGCATCCTATTTGGTGAGCCGAAGTGGATTTCCGGGCGAATTGGCGGCGCTTTGGAATTTGACGGCACCAACGATTATGTAGAGCTGCCTATCGGCTCGCTAATTAGTTCGCTGACCAGCTCCACTTTCGCCACATGGGTGGATTTTTCTAATGAGGGTGGCGGCTGGCAGCGTATTCTCGACTTCGGAACCGGCACAACAGTCAACATGTTCCTTACGCCGCGTATGGGCACGGGCGGCTCAATGCGTTTCGCCATTACAATTGGTGGTAGCGGAGACGAGGATCAGACGACCGCCCAGGCGACCCTGCCCAGCGGATGGCATCAAGTAGTTTTAACGATAAATCCAGACGAAAACCTCCACTCACTGTACCTCGACGGAGAGCTTGCAGCCCAGAATATTACAGCCAGACACACGCCGAGCACTCTCGGCGAGACTAATCAAAACTGGCTTGGTAGGTCGCAGTACGCGGCCGATGGATTCTTCGACGGCCGTCTGGATGATTTCCGCATCTACGACCGGGTTCTCACGCAAAGGCAGATAAGGGATTTGTTTAACGGTATCCCTCCGGAGTTTACAAAGGCCCTTAATCCCACGCCGGGAGATGGTGCTTACCATCTGGATACATGGGTGAATCTAAGCTGGGTGCCGGGAGATTCTGCTGCCTCGCACGATGTGTATTTCAGCGACAATTTTGAAGATGTTCAGGCCGGTGCTGAGGGTGCGTTCCAGGGCAACCAGACGTCGGTGTTTTATCTTGCCGGCTTTCCCGGATTTGTCTTTCCGGATGGCTTTACTCCCGGCACGACATATTACTGGCGGGTTGATGAGCTTGAGGCTGACGGTACTACGAAATACCAAGGCAATGTCTGGAGCTTTACGGTTCCACCCAGGACCGCCTATAAGCCCGAGCCGGCTGATGGTGCCGAGCTTGTTGCTACGGATGTGAAGCTTAAATGGGAGGGAGGTTTTGGTGTGAAACTGCACACTGTGTACTTTGGTGACAATTTTGACGATGTGAACAATGCAACTGTAGGACTACCTCATGGGGCTACAACCTATACTCCGGGCCCACTGAAACTGGGTAAGACTTACTACTGGCGGGTCGATGAATTTGATGCCTTTAACACGCATAAAGGTAATGTCTGGAGCTTTACGACTGAGGGTGCCGTCGGGAGCCCCATTCCGTCTAACGGTGCTGTGGATGTAAAGCAGACACAGATTCTTAGATGGTCACCGGGAGTCTATGCCGCTTTGCATCAGGTGTACTTCGGAGCAGATAAAGAGGCCGTACGAAATGCCGATACCGGCTCGCCGGAGTATAAAAGCACCAGGGACCTTGGTGCTGAGAGCTATGACCCCGGAATGCTCCAGTGGGATACCACCTACTATTGGCGTGTTGACGAGGTTAATAACACCAATCCAGACAGTCCGTGGAAAGGCAACATCTGGAGCTTTACGACGGCCAACTTTCTTATCGTGGACGATTTTGAATCATACAACGACCTTGACCCTGCCGACCCCGAGAGCAACAGGATATTCAACGCCTGGATAGATGGATATGGCGACCCGACAAATGGCTCTCTCGTTGGTTATGAAATTCCTCCTTTTGCCGAGCAGACTATCGTTCACGGAGGCAGTCAGTCGATGCCGCTTCACTACGACAACAGTGTTGGTTACTCTGAGGCGACTTTAACGCTTACTTACCCGCGTGACTGGACCGAGAATGGTGTTAGCACACTGAGGGTCTGGTTCAGAGGCAATTCGGATAACGCTGCTGAGACATTGTATGTTGCTCTCAATGGCAATGCGATCGTTACT
>JBGVTO010000415.1:0-7766 GCA_041862635.1 Phycisphaerae bacterium
CAGCGCACGCGCCAGATATCCACTGATCCCGAAGAGCTGGGGATTGCGCCCGGTTTCCAATTGCCATCATTACTACGTTAATCACACCGGAACTCGGGACATCGGACAGTTCGATATGACTGATCCGTTCGAGCGTTCGCAGGCCGAATGCGTGAGCCGGCGCCAGGCGCTGCAAATGACCCAAGCGATGCGTGAGTTCGGCGGTGTAGAACTCAAGGACATAGAGCTGGTCGCTACCAGTGGCCAGATCGCGGTCCGCGAAACGCGACGTGTCAAGGGCGGGTACATACTGACCGAAGAAGATGCAGTCAAAGGTCGCACGTTCGAAGATGTGATCGCGTGGCGGAGCGGATACCTGGACCTTATGGGATACAAGTTCACGGAAATGAAGATTCACGACGTGCCGTACAGATCTATCCTGCCCGTGAAGGTGGACGGGTTGCTAACAGCCGGACGCTGCATCTCCGCAACCCACGTGGCTATGGCCGCCGGTAAGAGCATGGGCAACTGTGTGGCGACCGGCCATGCCGCAGGGTTGGCCGCGGCGATGTCCGCCAAGAAAGGGATCCTGCCGCGCGAATTGAAAGTCGCCCAGCTTCAGGATGCCTTGCGCAAGGACGGCGTTGACCTAACTATGGGCGGCAAGACACAAGTGAACGTCTCAAAAGACAGAAGGGTTTAAGAAATGAAGAAAGGCAGGATCTTTTAATGCTTTTGGTCCCATTGCTCCTCTAACGGCCATTCCATATGACTATAATAGGTGCAGCCGGAGGAGTAAAAAACCAGTATAAGTCTTGGGGTCAATCTGGTAGAATTATGCATCGAAAGATATTGGAATATTAATAAGTGATTTATTTAGGAAATCTCGGATGAAGATTAATCGACGAGCGTTTCTAAAGACTGCGTGCGCGGGCCTTTCGGCTATGATGACTCTGGATTGTGTCATGGCGAGGGATAGAACTTCCCGTCCAAACATTTTGTTCTTTTACCTTGATCAGCATCGATTCGATTGGACGAGCATGAATCCTGAACTGCCGGACATCACGCCGAACCTTAAACGACTATCTAAACAGGGCGTGCATTTCACAAATGCTTTCAGCCCCTCACCTGTCTGCGCCCCGTCACGAGCCTGTCTGGCTTCAGGCAAAACATACGCGAACTGTGGAGTAGCCAGTAACGGCAATCCATATCCGCTACATCAGACGACCTTCTATTCCCTGCTTCGCGAAGCTGGCTATCAGGTGCTCGGATGCGGCAAATTCGACCTGGACAAGCCGGGCAAGAGCTGGGGAGTTGACGGCAAGCATCAAAGGGAAGGTAAACCTTCCCTGCTGCAAATCTGGGGTTTTTCGGACGGTATCGATAACGCCGGAAAGCAGGATGGAGTGAATGCTTATAAAAACCTGAAGAGGCCAGAGCCATACTTTGCACACCTGGAGAGTAGAAACCTTGTGGATGCTCATATAAAGAACTTCAAAACGTTGGACCACGATTATGCAGGGCCGTCCATAATACCGGATGATGCGTACTGCGATAACTGGATAGCGAGTAACGGATTGAACCTTATCCGTTCGGTTCCGAGGCCAAAGCCGTGGTTTATCCAAATCAACTTCAACGGTCCGCACCCGCCCATGGACATAACCAAATCTATGTACGAGAGGTGGAAAGATACAAAATTTCCGCCGGCAAAAGCGGCTAAAGGCAGTGACATGTCAGCGAAAAGGCGTAATTACGGGGCCATGATATATAACATTGACCGGTGGCTGGGAGTTTTTCAGGACGTGTTGAAGAAGCGGGGCGAGCTTGACAACACGCTCATTGTATACTGTTCGGACCACGGCGAAATGCTCGGCGACCGCGGTATGAGCGGCAAGTCGAAGCCATATCATCCTTCGGTATGTGTGCCGCTGGTAATAGGGGGGCCGGGAATCCGGAAGAATGTGGTGTGCGATAGGCCTGTGGAAACGCTGGACCTTACCGCCACGTTCCTGCATTATGCCGGGATTCCAATCCCGAAAGAAATGGATTCGAGGTCACTTCGTCCGTTCCTTGAAGGACAAGGTGCTCTGCCGCGAACGTATGCTACCAGCTTACTGGGCGGTTGGTCGCTCGTATTTGACGGCCGGTATAAACTCATAGCGAACCGGCCGAACGAAAAGAAATCGAAGAAGAGGAAATCGACCATGGAGCTGACTCTTTACGACCTGAAGACCGATCCTGTCGAGGTACACGATATTTCAAATCAACATCCCGATATTGTAGAAAGGCTTAAGCCGTTGCTTCCGCCTGTGGGCCCGTACAGGAATTTGAAAAGACGAGCCAAAAAGGACTCGCCCCCTTAGAAAAAAGCCATACTGAAAGAACAGCAGCCCCCGGAACGAAATTTCTAACGGAACCAGAAGAGCCAATAAGCCCGTGTGCCGTCCAAAAACTCATATGGACCGGATTGAAGGAAATCTTATGGCATTGAATTCAGATAATATCAAAACGATAAAACAATTTGCTGACAAGCTCGAAAATATGCCAAAGAATTTGCCTTACAGCTCGTCCCCAACCAGGAATTTTGGTGTGGAGCTTACTCTTTTCTTCTAACCCTCAATTTACGAAAGGCTTAAAGATGTGGGAAAACAACTGCCGTAAGGCATCCTGTGGAGTAAAATTCTTAAAAGGGCTTATGATACCATTCTTTGTTCTTACCATGGTCGTTTATTTCACAGTAGGTGTAAATGCCGGTGTAAGAATAAGCGAACCAGAAACAGCAGCCAAACAGCTTGTGACATCCACCAACCGTCCAATGCGAAACCGACGTGATTTGGTCCTGACTGTCGGTCAGACCGAAGGTGACCTGCAAGGCAGGGACGACAAGATCATCCAGGCCGGCATAGAATACCTGAACCGTTTGGGAGGAGGCACGCTTCACATTCTGCCGGGTGTATATAATCTGCGAAATGCTATCTATCTGCGCCCTAACATAACCCTGCGAGGCTCAGGAGAGAGGACCGTACTCAGAAAAGCCGGCAGCGTCGTGACGGCCCTCTTAAGGGATTCGGATTGGTTTGAGTACGGCGTTCAGGTGAATGACATAGAAGGATTTACGCCCGGAGGAGGTATCATGCTCCGTTCAAAAACCGGAACGGGAGACTGGCAGTATGATGTGCTGCGCGCCACGGTCACTGCCATCCATGGAGATGTTCTCTTTTTAGACCGGCTGACCAAAGAGAACTTTTGGATTGATAAAGATGCCACCGCTGCGACTATTTTTCCAATCCTTACTGCTGAGAACGTGGACAATGTTGTTGTCCGGGACATAGTGCTCGACGGCAGCCGTGATAACAACGAGCACATCAACGGTAACTTCGCCGGTGCTGTCTTCATCCAATATTGCAATGGGTGGCGATTCGAGAACGTTATTTCCCGAAACTATAATGGAGATGGTTTCAGCTTCCAGGTCTGCGATGATATCCAATTTCAGAACTGCAAGGCAATAAATAACAGAGACCTCGGATTCCATCCCGGAAGCGGCTCCCAGCGGCCTGTCTTCCGCAGATGCGTAGCCCAGGCAAATAGTCAGGGGATTTTCTTTTGCTGGAGCGTTTCTGACGGGCTTGTGGAGAATTGTATTTTATCCCGGAACGAAAGATATGGAATCAGTATCGGACACCGTGACACGGATAACATTATAACGGGGTGTACAATCGAACGTAATGGTGAGGTGGGTATCCTATTTCGGAAGGAGGCCAATGAATTCCGTTGCGGCAACCGCAATCATATAGAGAACTGTATTATTCGTGACAATGGTACGAAAGAATCAGGAATCGGCATCGATATTCAAGGAAAAACTCAGGACGTCACTATTCGCAACACAAGATTTGAAAATACGGAAGGTAAAAACCAGAAAATAGGCATTCGTATCAGCGAAGAGGCTGAGCGGACCATTCTGCAAGGCAATACTTTTAAGAATTGTCCGGTGCATATCGAAGACTTGCGATCCAAAATGGCTCTTGGGGCTGTCCCTCTGAGTGCCGCGGAACAGTCCACAGAGCCTGCCCCGTACTTGATACGGGGACGCCTTGCGGCGAAATCGACAAACCCGCAATCGAATGTCCACATCATTCCCCACCCGGTAGTGTTGGAAGTCCACAACGGCCAATTTCGATTTACCACCGGGACGCAGGTGCTTGCGGGTGCCGAAGCCAAAGCCGAAGCGGTTAAGCTGCTCGATTATCTGACACCGGCGATGGGATATAGACCGAGTCTTCTCGAAGATTCCTCCGGAGTGGAAAACGTCATACGACTTCAAATCGAATCATCGCTAAAAGAGCAGTTCGGCGAAGAAGGATACCAGCTTGAGGTAACAACCCGGTCTATCGTCATTCGCGCCGCCGGGCCAACCGGGTTGTTTTACGGCATCCAGACGCTGCGGCAGTTGCTGTCGCCGGCTATTTTCAACAAACAGAAAGTCGAGGGAATCGAATGGGCAGTGCCGTGTTTACGAATAACCGACTATCCGCGATTCAAATGGCGCGGGCTGCTGATAGACCCGGCCCGGCACTTTATCCCTAAGCAGGACGTCAAATGCTTCATCGACACGATGGCCCTGCACAAGTTCAATCGTCTGCAGATGCACCTGACCGACGACCAGGGCTGGCGGATTGAAATCAAGAAGTACCCGCAACTGACAGAGATTGGTGCGTGGATGGATTTCACGACTATGCGCAGCAACGGTTCGCGTAAAGGAGCAGGCGGCCAGCATCCGGGCGGATTTTACACTCAGAAAGATATCCGCGAGCTGGTCCGTTATGCTGCAGAGCGTCACGTAACCATCGTGCCCGAAATCGAGATGCCCGCCCACACTGGAGTTGCGATTGTGTCCTGCCCCGACATCGCCCTGTACCCCGATAAGCTGAAAAACCTGTCGCCGCAAAAACGCTGGACTGCCAACGAGAGGATTCTTGCGCCGCGCCCGCAGACCGTTGCTTTCATGCAGGATGTGCTCACCGAAGTGATGGAGCTGTTTCCAGGCGGACATATTCACATCGGCGGGGACGAAGCGAACAAGGACCACTGGAAACAAAGTGAGGAAATGCAGGCATTGATCCTTCGGTTGGGCCTTAAGGATGAGGCCGAGCTCCATAGCTGGTTCATCAAGCAGATGGATGCGTTCCTGACACGTCACGGTCGGCTGCTGATCGGTTGGGACGAGATCCTTCAAGGTGGTCTGGCACCGGGGGCGGTGGTAATGAGCTGGCGTGGACAGGCCGGTGGCATCACCGCCGCCAAAGCTGGCCACGATGTCATTATGGCCCCCACCTCGCACACTTATTTCGACTACTACCAGGGGCCGGCAAAGACCGAGCCAAAGGCCATCGGCGGGTATATACCGCTGGAGAAGGTTTACCAATTCGAGCCGATCCCTTCGGCGCTCGACACCGGGCAAGCCAAACGCGTGCTCGGTGGACAAGGGCAACTGTGGGGCGAATACATTGCCGACCGCAGGCACCGCGAGTATATGGCCTATCCGCGTGCCGCCGCCCTTAGTGAGGTGCTCTGGTCGCCTATGGAAGCCCGCAGCTATGAGTTGTTTCTGAACCGCCTGGTCAAACATTTAAAGCGGCTCGATGAGATAGATGTGAATTATCGTCCGCTTGATAGATAGAGCTGATGCATCATACCGGGCACGTGTCGCACGTCCTGGTGTACACAAACGGCACAACCCCACTGGGGGATCTGTACCTTTTCTCACCCCTCCGAGCTTAACACGGCCGAATCCAACAACACTTTCTGATACTTGAGCGACTGCTGACTAAAAAGACTGGTCAGTCAACCTTCTTGCCCGTGAAGTTGCTGGTGCCTCTGGACGTGGTGCGTTCTCCATTGAGGGTCTTCCCGTCCAGTCTGCCCTTGAATTCCATCGGGACATCGCGCTCCCCGTATCTCATGATTACCTTGAAGCTCACCTGGTCTCCATCGACACTGAGATCCGTGATTTCTATCTCGTTGTCCCGAGATGTGTACGTTCCGGTCATGTCCGCCTTAATCTTCAGCGTGTTCGTACGTGTGCCTCGTGAGGATTCCCTTGTGATCTCCCACGTGCCAACAAGAGGTGAGGCTACCTCGACCTTTTTACCGGTAAACTCATTGGTGCCTCTGGAAGTAGTGCGCTCTCCGTTGAGAGACGTCCCGTCCAGCTTGCCCTTGAAGTCCATCTTGAAGGTCTGGTCACCGAATCCCATCTCGATATAAAATGTCACCTGGTTGCCTTCGAGCTTGAGGTCCTTAATGGGAATCTCTCCGCCAAAGGATTCATACCTGCCGGTCATATCTCCATAGATCGTCAGCATGCTCGTACGCGTACCTCTCTCGGAGGTTCTTGTCAGTTCCCACTTTCCGACAAGGTCTGCCCCCACGCGCTCGCCGGTTGCCGGTAACTCACCTCGTTGGCTCTTGAATACTCCGGTTAGCTTATGTCCCTTAATTGCGCCCTCAAAAGTCGTTTCAATCTCGAAGTCGTTCATTTTGCTATTTCGAGTGAAGGTAAGCTTTCCATCCTGGAATTTGACATTCGATATTGTGTGCTCTCCATAATCAGCGTCCCATTTGCCCGCCAGTGTACTGTCCGGCTTCTCAGAGAGTATCAGCCTGCCGGTGATTTCCCGATCTCCAACATTAAATTTCATGTCCCACTGACCGAGAGCCGGGCATTTGGGCTTCTTCCGGACACCATTGGCGGGAGCGTCTCCGCGGTCGCTTGATAGTGTACCTGTGAGCTTACCGTCCCTTAAAGTTCCCGAGTATTCCATTATGAGCTCTCGGTCGCCAAACGTCAGTTTTCGAACAAAGGTGAGCTTTCCATCCTCGAATTTGACATCATTCAGCTCGCCGGAGCCCCACTTGCCCGCCAGAGTGTCGTCTGCCTTCTTGGAAATAGACAATGTGGCAAAGCTCTCTCGACCGTTGAAATCCATCGTGATTTCCCAATCACCTGTAATCTCTTCGGCGGCAAACACCTGTGATGACCCGACGGCGAAAGCGAAAACGAAGGCCAAAAGCAGATGTGTTCCTGTACTCTTGTGGCATATCACTTGATTCATGGTACTTCCTCCAATAAATAAGTTTAACGGGTTATTGATGGTAGCTATGTCACCCCGTCCTGAAAAAGTCATGCGAGGTGGCAGCCCACAACGATTTCTATTTCTTACTGCTCGCCCCGTTAGAGGCCCGACCTGTCCGGCGGCCAGACGGGAAGGAAAAGGCTCTAACGGGGCTCGCCAAATCAAAAGCTAATAATACCTTACGAGCATGAATAATGCAAGAATTTCTCACGAGACAACATTAGGATTTTATGGATTGATAGTCCCGGGTGAAGGTGCAGAGGCAGTCCAGTTGTCAGGGTCATTACCGTATCCCTCCGGGAACACTCGACTCAACGATACCCAGCCTTCGTCTGGGGTGGTCGGCCAGAGGTCAACGCCGCCGGGACAATCCTCAGGATGAAAACCATCGCTGTAACCGACCCTGTCAACGCGAATATAATAACGTGTCCCAAACTCGTCCACGTCTCCTGGCATCGAAAGTTCCAACCTCTCGCCGCCATTATTCAACTTGCCCTTGTAAGGGCCAAGAATCTTCTCAATCGGGACAGCCGGATACCGCCAGGCAAACGCCTCCGGCTCCTTAACCAATAACAAATATCCGCCGGCAGGTATCGTAACAGGCATATCTTCCGGGAATGTAAAGTCAATACCATCGGTGAATTTCCACGGCTG
>JBGVTO010000416.1:0-8614 GCA_041862635.1 Phycisphaerae bacterium
GATTAAAGCCCGTTCAAGCTCTGGTGGGTATTGACCAATCCAGTGCGGTTGTGGGACTAATTGTTATAGCGCTTGCGATAGTGGTAATGGTGGTCGGCTCTTTGTTATTTCCCGACCGCAGCAAACCATCATAACATAGGGAGTAAACAGATATGAATTTTTGGATAAACTTCTGGACAATCTTTTTTATGTTGAGTCTCGCCCTTTTTGCCGGCATGGCTATAGTCGTTTCTATTGGTGGTTTTTTTAACATTCGCTCACTTTTTAAAGGCCTGACAAATCGAGCTGACCAGCAGGAAGAAGCCCCCCACAAAGATGACGACTAAATCCGGTTCAAATATTGTTTAATCGATTTACTCGCTTGCTCAACAACCACATAGATATTGCTCCTTTATATGTAAAGAATCCTGACATTACTTTGGCTTTTTGTTGAGCGTTACCGTTATATTGTGAAGATTTGCGAAACAGTTTTTTGAAACAGATATTAATTGTTGAATAGGTTCGAATATGAAGATAAGTGCAAGCTACTGGATGTTCGAAGGTGGACTTGAAGCCAGAAAGCCAATAACCGAAGCAATGCAAGAGGCAAAAGAGCTCGGATTCGATGCCATCGAGCTTGCTATTGCCGGCAAAGGTGTTTTAACTCACCAAACCACCCAGGCCCAGTGTGAAGATATTGCGGCGGTAGGCAAAAAAATTGGCATTGAAATCTCCAGCCTTGCCTCCGGCGAAAGCTGGACCTGTTCGCCTACCGCGAATGACCCTGAGCACAGGGCGAGAATTATTGAGCTCACCCAAAAAGCTCTGCAAATAGCAAAATGGCTCGGCACAGATGCATATCTTTTCGTTCCAGGTGCTGTAGATGTGTTCTTTTTACCTGATGCCGAAGTGATTCCCTACGATGTCTGCTACCAAAGGGCATGTGAAGCGGTTAGGCAGATTCTTCCCAGTGCCAAGGAGACCGGCGTGGCAATATGTATTGAAAACGTTTGGAACAAATTCTTGTTAAGCCCATTGGAGATGAGGGACTTTATCGATAGCTTCAACTCAGAAATGGTAGGTGCATACTTTGATGTTGGCAATGTTCTGCTAACGGGTTATCCGGAACAGTGGATACGGATTCTTGGCAAGCGGATAAAACGTGTGCATGTAAAAGACTTTAAGCTTTCTGTAGGGACAGTTGAAGGCTTTGTCGATTTATTAGAGGGTGACGTAAATTTCCAGACGGTCAAAGAAGCTCTTTTTGATATAGGCTATGACGGCTATGTTACGGCTGAACTGTTACCTTTTGAGCCGGGCAGACCTGAAAAAACAGCGCAAGCTATGAAAAAAATCTTCAAATAAAAAGCAATGTTTGACAACGATCATTCCATATCGAGGTGACGGTAAGAAACTGGTTTGTTCAAAAAGCTTTACTACAACGGTTCTTTGGTGGGCACAGGGAACAGCTTATAGTGGGGATTGCCTTTCTCAAAACAACCGGTAAGGTGAATAGAACCATAACGGTCTTGGAGAATCTAAAAATGAGTAGAAACAAACATCTGATATTGATGACTATAGTTCAGTGGACAATCAGTCCATTCTTCGTTGGGGTGCCATCTTTTGCAATAGAGTCTGGGTACATAAACATCGGTTCGGGCCGTCCGGTTCGACTTCATTTTGTTATGAAGGATGCGAACCTTTATTCTCTGCAATTCCAGCCGTAAGTGAAAGATTAAAAAGATTAAGATATCCCATCGTTAGTGATAAATACATACAGAACAGACTGGAAGTGGGTGGCTAATTCAAGTATTATGACTATTCAAAAGCCACTTAGCAGGGTTAAATTTTGGTTGGTTGGTGAACCGCGCCTGTCGAAGACGGGACGGGGTGAATAGTGGTTTTCATTTTTCGAGGGCTAATGATATGAAGAATCAGAAAGAGAATAACCGAAAGCAAAGAGGCGGAATCACCCGCCGAGATTTCATAAGCGGTTCCGCAGCGGCTGCTACGTCACTTACAATTGTCCCCCGATATGTGTTAGGAGGTTCGGGCAATGTACCTCCGAGCGAAAAGCTCAATATAGCCGGCATCGGAGTAGGGGGACAGGGGAGATGGGACCTGGACAACGTGAGCAGCGAGAACGTTGTAGCATTATGTGATGTGGATTGGGCGCGAGCAGCGGACACTTTCAAACAATATCCGAAAGCAAAAAGGTATCGTGATTTTCGAAAGATGTTAGAAAAGGAAAAAAACATCGATGCGGTGGTAGTTGCCACGCCCGACCATACGCATGCTGTTGCCACAATGGCTGCCATCAAAATGGGAAAGCACGTCTATTGCGAAAAGCCTCTGACTCGAACGGTATATGAGGCGCGAGCGATAGCTGAAGCTGCCCGCGAAGCCGGAGTCGCGACTCAGATGGGAAACCAGGGCATGGCATTCGAGGGAAACCGCCTTATCAACGAATGGATTTGGGATGGAGCAATCGGCCCTGTACGTGAGGTACACGCCTGGTCCGACCGGCCAACACATAATGGACAACTATTCTGGGCCCAGGGAGTTGAACGGCCTGAAGATACGCCGCCTGTTCCTTCGACCCTAAATTGGGACTTGTGGCTGGGTCCTGCTCCCTACAGACCTTATCACCCAGCCTATGTACCATTCAAATGGCGTGGGTGGTGGGATTTTGGGTCGGGAGGATTAGGGGACATGGGCATCCACAATTTGGCGCCGGTTTTCTCCGCATTGAAACTCGGAGCTCCCACCAGCGTGCATTCCAGTTCGACCCTGGTTTATAAGGAGACTTTACCTCTGGCTTCGACGGTCCACTATGAGTTCCCGGCCCGTGAGGACATGCCGGCGGTAAAGCTGCACTGGTACGACGGTGGGATTATACCTGCTCGTCCTGAGGAGTTGGAAGATACAAGAGAGCTGTCGCGTGAGGATGGCCTTATTTTCGTAGGGGACAAAGGTAAGATGTATGTTGAAGGCTGGGGTGGTAACAGCCCCCGGTTGATACCCGAAGCAAAAATGAAGGCCTACAAACGACCGCCGAAGACACTTCCCCGCTCAATCGGCCATCACAAAGAGTGGATAGAGGCCTGCAAACGCGGCACTCCAACGCGCTCCAATTTTGATTTTGCCGGGCCTCTGACGGAAGCGGTTTTGCTGGGAACCGTCTCGGTCCGGATGGGCGGAAAGAGATTGACCTGGGACAGCCAAAACTTTAAGATTACAAACCTGCCAGATGCAAATAAGTATCTGCATTATGAATATCGCCAGGGATGGACATTGTAGGGACATGGAAGTCTAATTTTGCTACGAAGTAAAGATTAGGACAATATGGAGGTAGAATTATTATGCCGGGCAAAGGAAGAGTTAAAGTCGGGATTATTGGCTCGCAGTTTGAAGCGGAAATTCACGCCGAATCATTTCGGATTATGCCTGATGAGGCGGAAGTAGTGGCAATTGCTTCCCCTACACCGGGAAACGCAAAAAAGCTGGCGGACAGGTACGGCATTGCCCGCGTCTTTACCGACTACAAGCAGATGCTCGCAGAGAAAGATATAGAGATGGTCACGATTGCGGCACCGAACTATTTACACGCACAGATGACCATTGATATTGCCAATGCCGGCAAGCATGTGGTTTGTGAAAAGCCCCTCTGCATGATCCTGGAAGAGGCGGATATGATGATTGAAACGTGCAAGCGCAAAGGCGTCTTACTGATGTATGCGGAGGAGCTGTTTTTCACACCAAAGTATGTCAAGGCCAAGGAAATGGCCGACCAGGGTGCGTTTGGTAAGGTTTATATGGTGAAACAGGCGGAAAAGCACTTCGGCCCGCACGCCCCATGGTTTTGGGATGTTGAAAAGTCGGGGGGAGGAGTTTTTATGGATATGGGCTGTCATGGGATTGCCTTTTGCTATTGGTTTCTGGGCCGGCCGAAGATTAAGACGGTATATTGTCAGATGGCAACGCACGTTCACAGTGACAAGACAAAAGGTGAAGATAATTCTATTTGTATTCTCGAGTTTGCCAACGGCGCGGTAGGACTGATTGAAGACAGTTGGGCACGGAGGGGCGGTATGGAGGACCGTATAGAGGTGTACGGAGAAGGCGGAGTTACTTATGCCGATTTGCATATGGGTAATGCCTTGCCTACCTACAGCGAATATGGCTACGGCTATGCGGTAGAGAAGGCGCCTACAACCAAAGGATGGACATATCCGGTCTTCGAAGAGCTGTGGAACTACGGCTTCCCGCAGGAAATGCATCATTTCGCTCGGTGTGTACGCGGCAAGGACGAGCCCCAGGCGACCGGCGAGGATGGCCGCCTGGTACAGGAAGTTCTTTATGCAGGGTACAAGTCGGCTTCAACAGGCAGCAAGGTTCAATTGCCGTTTCGAGCTGACGGCATTAAAAAACCGATCGAACTGTGGTTGAAAGGTCAGTAATACAGTCCGCCCCAGGCGGATTGAATAATCCTGTCTGCAAAACGACAGATTAGGACATGCTGAGTAGTGAGTATTCAGCTCACCAATTAACCACTTACCATTCAAGCAGAATTTACCTGCTCACAGTGGAGAAAAGCAGTCTCATTCATTGTCCGGTTTGAGCTTTTTAATGAAAAAGTCCGCAATAGAGCGATAGGTTGTTTGGGCACCCGGGTATTTCAAATCCGCCTCTACGCCCAGCTCATCCATTTTCTCCTTGAGCTTGATACCGAATGTCACGTGATGGACTTTCCAGCCTTGTACCTTGCTCGGATCGGTTGGTATCGGAGCGTCCGGCTTCATACCATAACTCATGAAGATGGGCGGGTCATCAGAGGTAACAAGGGACAGGGCTGAAATATCCCTGGTGACTTTCTGAAGCTCTTCATCCGTAATGTCGCCGAACACTTCGGCTCGAATGCGATGTGGTTCGTCATAGCTTGGAATCCAACGCATCCACCACTCAAAATCCATGGTGGTCTGGCCGCCGTTAGTCGCCACGCAGGTAAGCCGTGAGGACTCGCGCTCCACCGGATCACGACTCGATGGCTCAGCCATTTCATCGTGAAAAGCCAGCCACATACATATCTGAGCACCCGCCGAACCGCCGAACGCACCAATCCGCTCCTTGTCGATGTTCCATTGACTTGCTTTGGAGCGAATAAACTGAAGCGCCCGCAGCGAATCGTGGTGTGCCGCCGGCAAAGGCTTATCCGAGACAAACCGGTATTCCACCGCCGCGACCGAGATTCCAGCATCCAGCAGCTCGTTCAGAGTACCGGCATTCAAATTCCTCTTGCTGCCTCCTCGAAAACCCCCTCCATGAATAAACACCGCTACCGGCGTAGGTTTGTTGGATTCGGCCTGGTAGAAATCCAATACGTTACGCTCATGAGTTCCATATTTGACATCTGCATGGGTTGGCGGCCTCAATTGAGGTCTCTTTCTCACTCCCCTCTGACTTCTGATGTCGGCTTTTGGTTTTTGTGTCTTCACATTCCTATCGAAGAAGTCAGCCACTATTTCAAAGAGCTTCTCGGAACTCTCTTCGCCGCCGCGCAGCCCATGTCCTCCGCCTTTGACAACATAGAGTGTAGCTTCAACGCCCGCTTTCTTCAGAGCATCATACAGCAGCTCACTTTGATGGAGAGGCACGGACATATCTTTGTCACCGTGCATGATAAGAAAGGGTGGGTCATCCTTTGTCACGTACGTGATTGGATTGGCTTTTCTTGCTATTGCTCGGTACGGTTCATCCTGAATTGGCCCTCCAACCAACAGTGACTCGGGCGAATCAGGTGCATCGTGAATCAAGCGGCTGCCTTCGAGCGAATGCTTGTCCATCTGCAGGAAATCCGTCGGGCCGAACCAGTCACATACCGCCTGCACTCGGCTCGAGTATTCGGCGTTTGCCTTAGTGTCGAATTCTCTTACATCGCCCGCTGTACCAAGGAATGCAACCAGATGCCCACCGGCCGAACTACCCCAAGCGCCTATCCGGTCGGGGTCGAGACTGTACTTGGCCGCGTTTGCCCTCACCCAGCGTACTGCCGCCTTGCAGTCTTCGACCTGGGCGGGGAAAATAGCTTCGCCGCTAAGGCGGTAACCAACATCCACTACTGCATAACCTCTATTGAGCATTGGACGGGCCCGGCCGGCAGAGCCCTTGCTGCCGCTCCGCCAACCTCCGCCATGTACCCAGACTATCACAGGTAAAGGGGCTGGACCTTTTGGAGGCAAATAGAGATCAAGAAGCAGTTTTCTGTCCCCAACTCGGGCATAGACGATGTCACGCTCTACCTTTGTGCCGGCCGGAATCTGCACCTGCCGGGAGCGCTCAGGCTGCTGATTAGTTTTTTGATTCGGCTGCCGGGACTTTGCCGCGTATATGGTATTCAAAGTGACAGCCATAATTACCATTGTAAACGCTACAAGCAGCATCCATTTAGCTTTCATAGTATTTACCTCCGATTTTAGTTTGACTTTATCCTAAGTTTTCTCGTTCCTCCTTGCTCCTTCGGTCGGTTTATGAATATTATGTCCTGAAATTCATAAGCTCACTGGTTGAGATTATAATATATTGTTTAGGAGAAATCAACTGCCCGTTTGGCTCTTTTCAACATCTAACAGATACCCGGTGCCATTCAGCTTGACAATTGTCAGCAAGATAAGATGTCCCCCGGAATTTCCGGTTCAAAAGCATTTTACTTCTTTCATCTCATCGCTTAAAATAAGCACACGCAAAACAATCTTTATTCACTTGTTTGATAGTTTCAAACAGTGATATTTATCATATTGAAACGAGAAAACGGATAATCAAAGTAAGGAGCTATAACGTGAGAAAGATACTGGAATTCCAAATTGTTTTTCTAATCGCTATGACTGTAGTTTTGGCCTGTCCTCCGAAAATACTATCACAGCAGTCAACGAGTTTCTCAACGGTCGGTAAGATTGTTAGACTTGAGAGCCGCATAAACGAATTGATTCCACTTGACGCGAAGGTTGAGCTTCTTGCCTCAGGTCTTGAATGGTCCGAAGGGCCGCTGTGGATTCAAGAGGCCGGCGGGGGGTATCTCCTGTTTTCCGATATACCACGCAACTCTGTCATGAAATGGCAGGAAGGTGCAGGTGTTACCCTGTTCATGAAGCCCTCAGGTTACACCGGTGTCACTGATTATGGTCGTGAACCAGGAAGTAATGGATTGACCCTGGATCTTCAAGGGCGCATCATCTTTTGTGAACATGGAGATCGGCGTATTTCAAGGTTGGAGAAGGACGGCGGCAAGAAAACTCTTGTCGATAATTACAAGGGCAAGCGCCTCAATAGCCCAAACGACGCTGTTGTCAAATCGAATGGTGATATCTATTTCACCGACCCGCCCTATGGTTTGCCAAAGCGATATGAGGACCACAGGCGAGAGCTTAATTTCTGTGGAGTTTTCCGCCTCGCAACCTCCGGAGAGCTGACTTTACTTACAAAGGAAATGACAAGGCCGAATGGAATCGCTTTTTCTCCGGAAGAAAAGGTCCTTTATGTTGCACAATCAGATTCAAAAAATCCCATCATAAAGGCTTTCCCGGTCAAACCGGACGGCACTCTTGGAAGAGCAAAGGTTTTATATAACTTTGCGAGTCTGACAAGAAAATATCCGGGTTCTCCTGATGGCTTAAAGGTTGATCAGCAGGGTAATCTGTTCGCCACAGGGCCTGGAGGCGTGTACATTATTACACCTAAAGGTAAGCTTCTGGGCCGAATTCATACTGGTAAAGCCACATCCAATTGCGCCTGGGGCAACGATGGCTCAGTGTTGTACATGACAGTTGACGATTGTCTGTGTCGGCTGAAAACAAAAACAAAGGGGGCCAATTGGAAAAACAGGTAATGCTTGATACCAGGCAAAGGGCCGGTTCTCTGTTTTGAGCAATCTATGCGACTATTTACTGTCATTCCCCAATATCGCAGCTCCAGTCATGATGGGATCAATTGAAAAGTATCCTGTCTCCATACCTCAACGTTCACCAATTTTAAAAGGGGCCTATACCTAATAAGTATAAGCCCCCTAATTGATGCAAATTTGTTTGACTATCGTCTGTAACCGCAAACGAACAACCGATAGTTCTGGTTATGGAGTCAGCCGATACAGCCGAATATCATCGAAGTACATCGTACCTGAACCACCGGCTACCGGATTCTTCTTGTTACCAAGACCGAGAGCGATGGTATTGACATTGGCCAGGTTCACACCCTGGTCTGCAAATGCCTGCAAGTCGATATTCCATTGTGTCCAGGTAGTTATCTGCGCTGCATCAGGATTATCGTGAGAGACGACAGCGCCACGATCGAGGGCAACATACAACAACTCAGCAGCGTTATCCGAATCGCCTCTGAACCAAATCGATAACGTGTTAATACCATTCTCGGTCCAGTCACGCGGGTAAATCAACGTCAAAGTTGCCTCAGAGTACCCAACACTGTTGTCGTAGAAATACGGTATCGACTGGACGCCGCCGTGAACAATCCTTTGCTCGGCATAAGGAGGAAGCTCATTACCAACGAGAGCTCCATTTGTCGGGATTTCATAACCGTCCAGCCACGCTTCAAATATCCTGTTGCTCTCCGGGTCAGGGGGGTCAAT
>JBGVTO010000417.1:0-12406 GCA_041862635.1 Phycisphaerae bacterium
TTTATTTTCATAAGCTGTTTGTGAATAAATACTTATATTCATTTGCAATCCGCCTACGGCGGACAAGATTGGGTTTGTTTTGCATAAAAAGAGCTGATTTGTAGAGGGTTCTCGACAGATGTAGAGGGCAGACGACAGAGGACAGACGACAGAGGACAGATGACAGACTACAGAATACAGACGAATGATGATAAGTTTTTGTTGCATAAAGAGTTATCTGGTAGTTTGAAATACTAAATTCTAATATCGAAATACGAAACAAATTCAAATTACATAAATTTAAATGTTCAAAACCTTGTCTGGCTTGACAGATAATGCTTTTTGGTGTGTATCTGCTGATACGAAAACGTGCGGTTCTCCGCTATATAACCGGCGCCTGCTGGCGGTTTATGTTAGCCTTCTGGCTAACAGGTGGGTATTTTAACATATTTTCAAACAATGTCAACAAAAAAATGACAGAAAAATTAGCCACAGAGGGCACAGAGGACTCAGAGAATTAAATAATATTTAACCACGGATTAGCACGGATACCCTCCCGTTCGACCCATTCGACTGACCCTTCGACTACGCTCAGGGCTTCGGCTAATTCAGGGCAGGCTCAAATCAGGAAAAGTATCGAGCAAGGAAATCTGAATGATGAAGTGCAGAGGGCGGTTGCAGATAGTCAGATGACTACGGGCTTTTTAACGTTCCGAGCGGTGAAAGATTGGGAAACGAGTCATAGTCAAATGACTACGAGCTTTTTTTGTTTCAAAGCTGTATGGTTAATAATGAGGAGTGAGCTAAAGTGAGCTAAAGTGGCTAAAGTGAGCTAAAGTCGGATACTCGATGCTTGATTTTCGATGCTCGAAATCTGTTGGCATCGGGTGTATATTCGGTTATTATATGGATTGGAAAAACCGACCCCGTATCGCTATCACAGCCGTTCTCAGCAGAGGTCCGGGGAGTTATATATAAGAGGAACCAGCAGTATAGAATGTGGCAACCGGGGATGTTGCTCCTTTCGATGTCGGACTTAGGATTAGAACGAAAGGATTAGATATGTATAGGTTTAAAATCACAGTTATAGCGATGTTCCTTTGTGTTCTGACGGTAATGCAGACACAGGCTCAGTCCGAGGATAAAGTTGCTGTCGATAATAAGATTGGCACACGGAAAATTGCCGTGACCAATCTGGATGTAAACGATAAGACTCTGAAATTGAGCTATGAAATAATAAACGATTCAAAGAAGGAGGTCTGGATCTGTGATAGCGTTCATGAGAGATATAATTTCGAGGTTTATCTGGAAGAAGATAGCCAGATTCTTACGATACGGAAGCTATTAGGTGTACCATCATTAATCCATTGGTATAGCCAACCCTCCGGGAAGTATATGCGCTTGTGTCCAGGGAAGAAAAGGACTGAATCACTGGTGCTTGCTTTACCTGTTAATTCCGTGAATGTATATAAGTCCAAAGGCAGCAAACAGTTGCACCGAGTTGTTAACGCAAAGCGCCTTGCTATCGAAATCGGTTGTTACGTCGGCGAACTGCCTGAAATGTTTTTTGATATGCTCAAAGAAACAGAAAAGACTGACCTTGACAAAATGATTACTTTCAATCATTGGTTTGGAGGAGTGTTGGGCTTCAATTATAAAAACGAACAATTAAGACATAGGGATGAAGAGGTCTTGATTCCCTATACACAACAGAAACTAGATAATGAGAAGGTTTTACGCATTATCATTGATGATCTCAGCATTCCGTATAAAGAAACAATAAGACGGCCAAAATACATTCCCCCTGACCTGACCACCTGTACACGGGTAGAGATTCAATGTGAACCTTCAATGCTTGAATACTTCTATCCATACCAAAGCCAAAAAGCTCTGTTAAGTAAAGAAGAGATGGAGTACCTCCAATCAGAAAAAAGTATCTCTGTAGAAGATTCGCAAAAAATAAATGATTTCGCAAATGAAATAAAACAAGAAAAATATGGTACAGGTGGAATTGTTTCTGAGAAAAATAAGGCTAATGTGATTTGCTATCGTGATGGTAGACGCGTAACGTCATTTATCGTATATGACAATTCATCTATTGAGACTAAACAAAAGCAGAGGATCAAGTATTTCAATGGCTTGACAAGCATGAGGACGCTTACACCACAAATACAGCCGTTTGAATTGCGAATACAATGCGCATCTAATCTTAAGAACCTTTGGTATCGACTGCGATTCTATGATAGAGCAGAAAAGACTCGTGTGCAATCTTATAGTAGCATTAAGCTTGATGAGACAAATAAACTTGATAACTCGAACAAGCATGATGATCCAGATGCGAGTGTTATGGACAAGACAGAAGAACTTTTTCATGAGGCCCAGTTATTCTTTGAAGCAGCGAAAAAACGTATGGCAGATTTATATCCCAAAATAAAACTTATTTTTCCGGCACCAAGAAGATGGTGTGATGCTCTGGAATGGGCTTTTGCCGGTACAAGAGTTAGAAGCAGACGGCACGAAGTTGATTTAATAATGAAATTTCATGTTTGTCCAAGTGTAGGCGAAGGTGAAAACCATTACGCAATGAATTCCAAATGTAGGCCAGATTCTCCGCCGGATATGGTGCTTTTGTTTGAGACTAAAGCTGGCTGGAATCAACACGGTGGGACTGAGCTGTTTACCTTCGATAATCACAACCCAAAGGGCGGCTGTGTTCTCTTAAACGATGGCACCGTGAAGTTCATTCGCACCAAAGAAGAACTCCAGCAGCTACGGTGGAAGTAGTTTAAAAGACAGGGAATCAGTGCTTTACATAACTTGACCTCCGAAGGTCATTCACCCACGATTAAATTGATGTTCTCAAAATCTGCTGGCATCGGGCGAGCAATTCAAGTATGATACGGCTTAGAAAATTTTGCATCCTTCGCTGCTTCGCAAAGCGAAGCAAAAGGGCGGGGAGGCAGTTATCGGTTACCAATAACCAATTTTTATATTGAATCCCGCCCGTCGTCCGCAGGATGCCTTGCGGCAAAGACGGGACGGGATGAAGGAGGCATTGCAATGAAACAGTTACGTTTTTTATTATCGACCGTCGCTATTGTATCTGTTCTGCTTACAGGTCACATGACGGCTTTGCAGGCGGCTGAGGATGGATTCGGGCCTTTATTTGCGGGTGACAATCTGGCCGGCTGGAAGGTCAGCGACTGGTCGAATATCAGCACGCCGCAGAGGGTTAAGGGTACGCCGTGGAGGATTGAAGACGGTGTTCTATACGGCCTGAATAAGCGGACCTGGATTGTCTCTCCGAGGGAATACGGCGACTTCGTATTGAAGCTCGACTCTAAGATAAGCAAGGGCAGCAACGGCGGTATCGGACTGCGTTTTCCGCTCGACGGCGACCCGGCTTACACAGGAATGGAGATTCAGGTTGTTGACCACGAGGTCTATTACCGAGGCAGCTCCCAGCCCCAGCAGCGAACCGGCTCGATTTATGACGAGATAGCCGCTAAAGACGCCACAAAACCCGTCGGCCAGTGGAACTCGTGGGAAATTACCGCCCGCGGCAGCCAGGTGCAGATTATGCTTAACGGCCAAAAGGTCATCGACGCGGACCTTTCCCGCGAAACCAAAGCTCGCCAGAAAAAAGGGCCGCCACTGGCGAATCGGCCGCTCAGAGGACATATCGGATTTCAGAACCTCAACGGCACAATCACTCTGCGGAATATGATGATTAAGGAGCTTGATGGGGCTGAGGATAAATTTGTGTCCCTGTTTAACGGCAGGAACCTTGACGGCTGGGTGAATGTCAATTGCGCGCCGGAAACCTGGAAGGTACGGGATGGGATGATTATCTGCAGCGGAGTGCCGACCGGTGTGATGAGAACAGAGAAACAATACGAAAATTATATTTTGGAATTAGAGTGGCGACACATGAAAAAAGAGGGCAACGCCGGCTTATTCATCCACTCCGGTGACTTACCGGTAACGGGAAAGCCGTTCACTCGTGCCATCGAAGTGCAGATACTGGACGGCCGCAATAGCGGAAGCTACACCAGTCATGGTGATGTATTTGGTATTCAGGGCGCCACTATGACACCGGACAAACTCCATCCAAACGGCTGGATGCGCTCTTTGCCCAGCGAGCGACGATGCAACCCTGCCGGTGAGTGGAACCATTACCGCGTCGAGAGCCGCAGCGGAATGATTAACCTGGCCGTCAACGGCAAGGTAGTAACTCGCGCTCTCCACGCTAATCCGCGTAAAGGATATATCTGCCTCGAATCCGAAGGCGGCCTGGTCCATTTTCGAAATATCCGAATTTGCGAGCTGCCCGGCACCGAGCCGCCGGATGATGTAGTTGCACAAAAGGAGCGGGGCTTCCGCTGCCTGTATAACGGCCTTGACCTTCGCGGCTTCAAACAGGTCCCCGGCAATAAGGGACACTGGACCGCAAAGGACTGGATTTTAGATTACGACGGCAAGAGTGAGGCGTCCGGAGATGACAGAAACCTCTGGTCTGAAGAGGAATTCGGGAACTTCGTTCTTATTGTTGACTGGCGTCTGCCGGACAAACCTAAAATTGAAAATGTACCTGTGATTTTGCCGGACGGCTCGGAGGCCACCGATGCGAACGGCAAAGAATTAACTATCCCGGTGATGGACGCCGGTGACAGCGGTGTTTATCTGCGCGGGGTCTCGAAGAGCCAGATAAATATCTGGAACTGGCCGGTCGGCTCGGGTGAAATCTGGGCATACCGCAGGGACAGGAATATGCCGCCGGAAGTGCGAATGGGCGCAACACCAATCCTCAATGCGGACAATCCTGTCGGGCAATGGAACCGCTTCGAGATTACCGCTATCGATGATAAGGTTACTGTTGTATTAAATGGGAAGACAGTAATTCGCGAGGCCCGCCTGCCGGGATTGCCCGAACGCGGCCCAATCGCCCTGCAACACCACGGCGACCATATCCAGTTTGCAAATATTTACATAAAGGAACTCGATTAACGCACATAGCTTAAGTTCCTTTGCTGTCACAGCTTGGCAGGAAGGATATGAAGATAAAAGTAAGAAAAAATTTAGTTCTTAAAATTGTCATTGCCTTGGTCATCGCTTTCGCCTTTGGTCTGGTATTTCTTTATCTAACGCCTGGCGGGAAATTTCTCAGACTAATGAAAGAAGAAATCAAAGTGGAAAAACAGAGAAAAGTACGCCTGTTGTCTGAAACGGACCCTCAAGCCCTGTTGAAGGCTTGTAGAGAATTATCAAGGAGAGTCTCCGCAGGGGATCTGGAGCCTAACCGCTATTTAGTCTGCTACAAACCTCATCCGGAGGTATCACAATTCCCTCAATTGATTCTGGATCTTGATCCAATGTTCATAGAAACAGCCAGTGATGGGCGCGTAGGGGTGGGAATGCTGGGAGGATTTCACCATTATGGTGTAACGGCATATCCTGAGAACTATGAAAAGCCCTCCCAAAGTTTTAAGTTTGGGGACAAAAAAATTATTGACGGGCTATGGTATTACGAAGATGGATACAATCCCAGGTACGATAGGAAGATCAACGCATTGATAAAAAAAGGGAAATGAGAAAACTAAGCAAACATGGAAGCTTCCTTATTATTAAATGGTAAAAAAGAGGGCACATGTATGGATGAAAATAAGGTTCCATCCAAAAGGAGCCGTGCTAAATTAGAGGTGGGTTTTTCAAGGCGTGATTTTATTAAGAGCGGTGGTGATATGGGCATTGTTGCGCATTAGTCGACACTGCGAAAAGGCGAACTAATGAAAATTCCTCAGTACCACCGAAAGGCTTGAGTTGCAGAGAATGAACATTGAACAATTAATCTAAATTTAAGATGGAGAACTAATTATGAACAGGACTATTTTGCTGACAGTTGTTGTGGTTATGCTTCTGATGTTACCATTTGAGGCCGGAGCCGAGGAAAAGGTTTTGCGCCTTGGTATGATAGGGCTTGACACCTCACATGTTATCGCCTTTACGAGAGTCATAAACGACCCCGCAAAGAACTACGGCTGTAAGGTCGTGGTCGGCTATGCCGGTGGCTCGCCGGACATTCCTTCTTCCGCCAATCGAGTCGAGAAATTCACAAATCAGCTCCGTGAGAAGTACGGGGTAGAAATTGTTGACTCTATCGAGGAGCTCTGCCAAAAAGTTGATGGAGTATTGCTTGAAAGTGTCGATGGCCGGCCTCATTTGGAACAGGCAAGGCCAGTAATTGCAGCGAAGAAACCCATCTTTATTGACAAGCCTATGGCCGGCAATCTGGCGGACGTGCTCGAAATATTTCAGCTTGCCAAAGAAAACAACGTGCCGTGCTGGTCGAGCTCTTCGCTGCGTTTTAGTCCGGACATTATCGGCATGAGAGACAATGAGAAAGTCGGCGAGGTGCTCGGCTGCGACGCCTTTAGTCCGTGCAGTCTCGAAGAGCATCACCCCGACCTGTACTGGTACGGTGTGCATGGTGTTGAAATGCTCTTTACCATTATGGGCACCGGCTGTGAAAGTGTCACCCGGGTGCAAACCAGGGATTATGAGTTTGTCACCGGCCTCTGGAAAGGCGGACGAATCGGGACATACAGGGGTATCCGGACGGGCAAGAGCGGGTACGGTGCAATGGTTTTCGGCACAAAAGGCATGGCCCAGGGCGGAAGATATGGCGGCTATGAGCCATTGGTGGACGAAATCATCAAATTCTTCAAGACGGGCAACGCACCTGTACCGCCGGAAGAAACTATCGAAATCTTCGCCTTTATGTCCGCCGCCGATGAATCCAAGGCAAGAGGCGGGGCCGCCGTTTCTATCGCAGAGGTCATCGAAAAAGCCAAAAAGCAAAACGAGCTTCGCAGAGAGCGCAGCTCGAAAAGATAAGCTGGATTGATTTAGGAGGAATATAATGATACTCGCTTCAGAGAATAAGAAGCGGTTCGCTGCAACTCCATTCGAGGTGGCGATTATTTTGCTGGCCGGATTGTTTGTGTGTTGTTGGTGTCAGGCTGAGCCGAAGGAACTTACTATCAGCAATACCGTGATTTCAGTTACGCTCAATACCGACGATGCGACCCTGTCTGTAACCGATAAACGCACAGGATACACCTGGCGACAACAATCTCTAACCAAAGGTAAAATAATCCAAAGTGCCAGGACCGGAGATGGCATTGAAATGACCTGGCATCATCCGGGACTGGATATGGACATTGAAACCGAATTGTTGCTCGATAATAATTTGCCTGAGTTTACACTTGAGCTCACAACAAAAGGCGAACTAAAGTGGTCTCTGCGGTTTCCGCATCCGTTCGTAACAGAACCCGGCACATATCTTGTTGTGCCAATGAACGAAGGGATTTCCTACCCTGTCGAGGACAAGACGATTAGCCCAAGGAGACTTGTTGCCTACGGCGGGCACGGTATTTGTATGCCCTTCTGGGGAGTGACAGACGGCCGGCAGGGACATATGGCAATCATTGAAACGCCGGATGATGCCTCCATCCGGATTCAGCGAACAGATGAAAAGCTCTGTATCGAGCCTGAGTGGGATTCGCAAAAAGGACAATTTGGTTATACCCGCCGGCTGCGTTATGTTTTTTTCGATAAAGGCGGGCACGTTGCCATTTGCAAACGGTATCGCTCTTACGCTCAGAAGGCGGGCTTACTCAAAACACTTCAGCAGAAACGAAAAGAAAACCCGAACGTGGATTTGCTAATCGGGGCGGTGAATGTCTGGTGCTGGGAAAAGAATGCTCTTGCCATTGTTCGCGAGATGAAATCTCTCGGCATCGAGCGAATCCTGTGGAGCCATCGTGAGCAGCCGGATGTTATCAAATCAATGAACGAAATGGACGGCGTTCTCACGAGCCGTTACGATATTTACCAGGACCTGATGGACCCGCAGGTCGTTGAACAACAGCTTCGCCGGGCGCACCCCGACTGGACCCAGGCAGGCTGGCCGAAGGACATTATGTTAGATAAGAACGGCGACTGGCGCAAGGGATGGCGAGTGAAGGGAAAAGACGGCCAGATGTATCCGTGCGGCGTGCTGTGCGACAGACAGGCACCGGAGTATGCACGGCAGCGCGTCCCAGCCGAATTAAAGAGGCATCCTTACCGCTGTCGTTTTATCGACACAACAACGGCCTCGCCATGGCGTGAATGCTACCATCCCGACCATCCGATGACCCGCGGCGACAGCCGGCACTGGAAAATGGAGCTGCTGCGAGTTATTTGTGAAGATATGAAACTTGTAACGGGCAGCGAGACAGGGCACGATGCGGCTGTGCCTTATGTGCATTACTTCGAAGGTATGCTGAGTCTCGGCCCGTATCGAATTCCGGATGCCGGACGAAATATGAGAGAAATCTGGGATGAGGTCCCTGAGCGCGTAGCCAAGTTTCAGGTGGGGCACAAGTACCGGCTGCCGCTCTGGGAGCTGGTTTATCACGACTGCGTCGTGGCACAGTGGTACTGGGGCGACTACAACAACAAACTGCCTGCGATATGGGATAAGCGGGACCTTTTCAATATCCTCTACGGCACGCCGCCGATGTTTATGTTCAATCGCCAGGTATGGAACCAAAACAAACAGCGCTTTGCTCAAAGCTATAAGAATGTATGTCCCGTTGCTCGCGCTGTCGGTTATGCTGAGATGACCGACCATAGTTTTCTCACGGCCGACAGAAACGTTCAGCAAACGAAGTTCGCGAACGGCACTACCATCACCGTCAACTTCGGTGACGAACCTTATCTCTTGCCCAACGGCGAAAAGCTCAAGCCAATGGGCTGGGTTCCCATTTTGCAATAAGTCGCAAAATGGGTGCCCCTACCATCTAATAGTAGAAAAATGATATTCGCAGGGGCCCCCGCAAGGCGGGAACCCAGCGAGCTTCACATCGAATCCGGTCAGTTGTCGTATTTAAGGTCGCCTCCTTTTATGCGGCGGAGCTCTTTAAATCGCTTTGGCCGTTCGAAATCAGGTACCTGAGCAAGGGTCTTCTCGTAAATGGTTTTAAGGCGTTTGACTACGTCTGGGTGCTGTTTACTTACATCATGCTGCTCAGCAGGGTCGGCTTCGAGGTCGAACAGCATTATATCTTTCGGCCCGTCACCACCAACCACGCCCGGATAAGCGCTGGGCCGAGCCTGTTCGTACGGAGCAATAATTGTTACGCCATCCGGCCTCCGCGGGTCCACCCAGTCTTCGCTGCGTTTCGGCAAACCACCCGGTGAGCGAACGTGTAGTTTCCATTTGCCGCTGCGAACAGTCATCAGGTTCGTCCCCTGCATCCCGAATATAGCTTCGTGAGGACTCTGGGCACGGGCGGATGTTAACAACGGCCAGATGTCACTTCCGTCAATAACGCGGTCTTTCGGCCCATCGAGGCCCGCGGCCTTGAGAATAGTGGGAAATACGTCGATAGAACCAGCCGGCGAGTTATTGACAAGACCGGCAGGAATCTTCCCCGGCCAACGGGCAATCAAAGGCACACGAAGACCACCGTCCCAGGTCTTACCTTTCATACCGCGAAGCCCTCCCGTGCTGCCGCCGTACCAAGGACCGTTGTCTGAGGTAAACAGCACAAACGTATTGTCATCAAGTCCTAATTGTTTGAGCTTTTCGAGGATTTGTCCGACCGACCAATCCAGCTCACGAATGACATCGGCGTAAAGGTCATCGGGCGTATCCGGCGTATAGAAATCCTCTGAGGCTGCCAGCGGTTTGTGCGGCATGGCGTGGGGCAGATAGAGGAAAAATGGACGATTGCGCTTGAAGCTGCGCTCGATGAAATCTAACGCACGCTGCGTGTAGCGTTTGGTCAGCGTTGCCTGTACGACAGGGTACTCAACCACTTTCTCGTTTTCGACGAGCTGCACCGGACGCATATCGTTCGAGTACAGGATCCCGTAGTACTCATCGAAGCCCTGCCGGCGGGGCAGGTATTGGAACGTATGTCCCAGGTGCCACTTGCCGATACAAATGCTAACATAGCCGACCTCCTTAAGCGCTTCGGCAATAGTAATCTCAGAGTCACGCAGCCCGATATCGTTGATGCCGGCATCAGGCGAAGGATTAAACACGACACCATTTCGGAAGGGATACCGGCCGGTAAGAATCGTTGCACGCGATGGGGCACAATAAGGCGTGGGCACATAGAAGTTAGTCAGCTTGGCGCCCTCGGCGGCCATACGGTCCAGATTGGGCGTCTCGAAAGGCGATTCTTTAAAACCGAATCCACCAATATCTCCGTAGCCTAAGTCATCAGCGAAAATGAGGATAAAGTTCGGTTTCTTATCTGTACCCCGCCTATTAGATGGGCGGGGTGTACCGCCCCAAGCTACCCAACCTGGCAGTATCATTGTCGAAATACTTGCCCCCATCAATCCCAAAAAATCACGACGGCTTAAATTTTTGTCCATGAGCAAACTTCCTCTTAACCTTTTAAGCTTCTCCTAAAATAGATAAACCTGAACTGCCACCTCCAATACAGAACTCCCTAAGCTGGTCAACTTATTTTTTCCGTAGTATTATATTGATTCAGTTCGAACGATACAATTATTTTATTACTCCACATACATTTTAAGACAGTTATCATGTTGCCAACACGAAGTGTTTGGTATTATAATATCTCACGGAGCAAATATTAAACCATAGGTTTACATCAAGAAAGGCAGGCAAGGGACCTTGTCTGAGGGGCCCCCGCAAGGCGGGAACCCAAATGAGCCGAAGAACCAAAAATGCAAACATACTGACTCGTCGGCAATTTTTGAAAAGCTCTGCG
Source organism: Phycisphaerae bacterium (assembly GCA_041862635.1). Classification (GTDB taxonomy): domain Bacteria; phylum Planctomycetota; class Phycisphaerae; order Sedimentisphaerales; family Anaerobacaceae; genus NIOZ-UU13. The sequence goes on from JBGVTO010000417.1 coordinate 10,776, forward strand.
ACGGCGGCAACAGGTGCGGTATTGTTCGCACCGACAATCTTACCGGCGAGAGTATTCGGGGCCTACGCGCCGAGCAATCGCATCACGGTCGGAATGATTGGAATGGGTCGGCAGGCGGTTGGCTCAAATCTGAAGTTCTTCCTGAACTCGTCGGACACGCAGGTGGTAGCGGTTTGTGAAGTGGACACCTGGAGACTCGACAACGCCCAAAAGACCGTGGAGAAGCACTACGCCGAAGAGCGGGCTTCCGGCACATTCAAAGGCTGTTCGATTTACAAGGACTTCCGTGAGCTTCTGGCCCGGACGGACATCGACGCGGTGATGATTTCCACGCCGGACCACTGGCACGTGCCGATGGCTGTCGCCGCGGCCAGGGCGGGAAAGGACATCTGCTGTGAGAAGCCCCTGACTCTGAGTATAGCCGAAGGCCGGGCCCTCAGCGACATAGTACAGAGGTACAACCGCGTCTTCCGTACCGACAGTGAGTTCCGCTCACATTCGTGTTTCCAGCGGGCATGTGAGATGGTGCTCAATGGGCGAATCGGCAAAGTCCACACAATTCGTACGGGAGTACCTGCCGGTGACGAGGCGTGTGGGCCGCAGCCTGCAATGCCGGTGCCGGAGGAGCTGGACTATGAGTTGTGGCTGGGGCCGGCCCCGTCGGCGCCATACACCGAGACACGCGTGCATCCGCGATACGGCTATGGGCGTCCCGGCTGGATGCGCGTCCTGGACTACTGCGAAGGAATGGTTACAAACTGGGGTGCGCACCTGAACGACATCGCACAATGGGGCAACGGTACCGAACGCACCGGACCGGTGGAGGTCGAGGGCACCGGCCGGTTTCCTTCCGATGGTTTGTGGAACGTGCTGCTGAGTTTTGAAATCAGGTACAGGTACGCTAACGGTGTCCGCCTGTTCTATGATATAAGTCGGCCTTATGTGCGGTTCGAAGGTACTGACGGATGGGTCGAAGCCGACTATAACAGCCGCTCTCTAACGGCTCATCCCGAGCCAATTCTGAAATCGCCGATTGGCCCGGACGAAATCCATCTACCGCTAAAAAGTGAAAAAAGAGACTTCATCGATACCGTAAAAACGCGCGGCCAGACATTGGCGGACGCCGAGGTCGGCCACCGGACCACTTCTCTGTGCCAATTAGGGCACATTGCTATCCAGGTTGGACGAAAGTTAAAATGGGACCCGGACGCTGAAAGGTTCATCAACGATGACACCGCCAATAGACTACTCAGCCGACCGATGCGCAGCCCCTGGCGTCTATAGAAGTGAGTGGTGAGTAATGAGCGATAAGTGGTGAGTAGTGAGTATTCAACTCACCAATTAACCAATTAGCTAAAAGGATTAAGATATGAAAAACAGAAAAACTAAAAATTCAGACATCATAACCCGCCGAGAGTTCCTCAAAGGCTCAATGGCTGCCGCGACAAGCACAATTTTATTAGGGCCGACAATTGTGCCATCTTCGGTTTTCGGTGCCAAAGCACCGAGCAATCGCATAACATTTGGCTGTATCGGCGTCGGGCGTATGGGACTCGGCGATTTGAGAGAAATTCTGGGTTTCAAACAGGCCCAGGTCATCGCTGTGTGCGATGTCGATTCCAAAAGGGTAG
>JBGVTO010000418.1:0-23878 GCA_041862635.1 Phycisphaerae bacterium
TTGGCGAATGCTATAGCGAACTTGGCAAACTCGAGGACCTCATTAGCCATTGGAACAAGTTTTTCCCGTTCGGCCTCGGTCAGAGGTTTGCTGAATCCGCCGGGTACCGCCGTAACAGGATGAATGGACTTTCCGGAGATTATGCTTAGCATTTGTGCGCCGAGGTGTCTGTTCCGAATAACTTTCTTGCCTATTTCGGGATTTGCCTGGGCTATACCTATAACGTTCCTGACAGAATAGTCACTATCGGGCCCCATCACGTAATCTGCGCCCGCGAGGATGAAGAAATGGAGAATGTGCTCCTCTGTATAAGCGACGGCGTTGCATAGTTCGCGAAGTTTCCTGCCGGTACTCGGCGGAGTAACACCAAATACCACATCGTTGGCTTTGGCGGAAGCTAAATGGTGAGACCATGGACAAACTCCGCAGATACTCGTTACAATGCGCGGGAGCTCTTCCACGGGTCTTCCGATACAGAACTTCTCGAAGCCGCGAAGCTCCACCACATTGACGAAAGTATCTGCTACATTACCACTATCATCAAGGTTTATGGTTACCTTGGCGTGGCCCTCTATTCTGGTTACTGGAGCAATTGTGATTGTTTTCATAAATATTTACCTCCTTACTATTTTGGACGCACCGGCAACGGCCTAAGTCGATTTTGTCCACCAATGTATCTGTTTAGTAGTGCACGTCTGTCCTGAACCTGTTTTGCATCCAGCCCTATGGACGAAATCGCGGTCAACATGTCAACCAAGGGATTAGCACCTTTACGAATCGGACCGAAGCATCCACGACACGGCATATACCCCTTGATACAACGTGGTACTGTTACCCCGTTACCTTCTCCCGACTTTTGACCGCAGCCAGCCAGGGTGACCGGTCCTAAACACAAGTAGCCCTGCTCCATATAACACCTTGTTTGATCCCAGGGCTTGTTTTGGTCGAATTCCATCGACTCAAGTGTTCTTTTGATCTGGCCGCCCGCCGCCTTCTTTTCCCGTTTTACAGGGCACTCGTCGCAAACACTTCTCTCCTCAAGCTTGAATTCCTTGCCTTCCAAAAGTGCGGTGATAGCCTTGACAACCAGATCAGGATTCGTAGGACAGCCCGGAATGTATACATCCACAGGCACTACCTCATCTACGGCGTACACCCTGTCCAATAGAGGGGGAAGATTCTCTTGAGGTGTATCAGCGGCGTCTGTAGTCTTCGACTCCCTGAATACCTTTTCGTACAGAGCTTCAAGAGGAAACATGTTCGCCATAGCAGGAATCCCACCATAACATGCGCAAGAGCCCAGAGCAATGAGGGTTTTGCACTTTTTTCTCATTTCCTCGGCAACGTGCTTTTCCTTCTCGTTGCGAACACCTCCTGAGATTATCCCCACATCAGCCTCGGGTATCTCCATCTCCTCTTTTTCTCCTGTTTGGCCAAAATACTTATGGTCCATTAACACTGGCATGTGGACGAAATTGAGCTCTGGTAGTAAATCAAGAAGCGGCTCACCTATGTCCAGTATTGTGACCTCACATCCTCCACAGATGTTCAGCCATTCTTCCGCCACTTTAACTGCCATAGTATTACCTCCTTTCTAAAAAAACCTCAATATTAACAACAATTTGTCATTTTCTTAAATTACTACTTTGCTATTTTTCCTTCAATACAAGCGGCACTTAGGCCACTTCAGTCGCTGCTTTTCTTGGCAAGCTGCTGTTCAATCTTCTCCAAAAAAAGATGCGGTTCAATACCTTTCTCTATATATTCATCAACAGGCAGGAATTTAGGATGTTTATCTCCGCCGGGGAATCTAAATCCGGTCTGCTCGGTCATAGATGTAACCATCAATATAGGTACCTTGTCAAACCGGGGGTCTTTTCTGATCTTCCTTGCAAAAATAAATCCCTCAGCACCTTTCCCCATCATGACGTCCAGGATAATGGCATCCGGTATTTCCTCCTCCAATTTGGCGAATCCCTCGTTCGAATCGTAGGCGAACTGAACTTTGTATTGCTTTGTCTCGAGGATCGCTTTTGCGACCATCACGAAATCCGGGTCATCATCGATAATCAGTATGGTTGGAGCACTCATGTTTTCTCCTTTCGCAACATCAAAATTAGAAAGTGCCTAAAGTTAAAAGTGCCTAAAGTTATTTATTTTTTTAACTTTAGCTCACTTGAGGTCTTATTCTAATACAATCTCAGTGACAACGCGTCGTGTGTAAATAAGCACTTTCCCTTCTTCGCGCCACATTTGAACCTCGAAGCCCTTTTCAGTGTACTGCTTCTCTACCGAGCTTGCTTGTTCTTCGTTTTCGTACTCTTGGCCGTCCCACATATATTTCTTGCCTTCGAAGAAGCGAGTTCTTTCTGCCATATCTTAAAGTCCTACAACAAGTCTTTTCTTTTCACAGCTCTACATACGCTCGGAGCCTAACTCATAGTGCTCAAGCCAAACACATGCTCTCAGGTCTTGTACATACTGGGACCCAGTGCTCGGACAGTTTCGGTCATTTCCCGTATCACCTCAGCAAATCTGGGGCCCTCAGATGCCGATACCCATTCAAGCCTGAACCGTTCGGGCTCTATGCCAAAATCTTCGAGCATGAGCTCTATTGCTTCCTTTCGGTTCTCGGCCTTGAGATTTCCTTCGAGGTAGTGACAGTCCCCGGGATGGCAGCCGCAAATCAGAACTCCATCTGCGCCTTTTGTCAAAGCATCTATGACCAGGTTCGGGTGCACCATCCCCGAACACATGACGCGGATAATGCGCAGGTTCGTAGGATATTGCTGCCGGGAAACACCGGCTAGGTCCGCCCCTGCGTACGAGCACCAGTTGCAACAGAAACCGATAATGACCGGTTCGAAAGTTTCTTCGTCTGCCATATTAAACAAACTCCTCTATTAAGCTACTTCCAGTGCAGCTTCCACCATTGCACTGAGCTGCTCAAGTTTGAAACTCCAAATAAATATTCCCTTCTTCGGGCATGTGGCCTGGCACACTCCGCAACCTTTGCACAATGCCGCGTCTCTTTCAACGGTTTTCTTTATGTCGCCCTTGTGCATGTATTCAATCAAAGTCAACGCGTTGTATGGACACGGGTCGATGCAGTATGCACAACCATCGCAGTTTTCGTCTACCACCTCTGATATAGTAGCCTCCAGCTCGATTTCTTCTTTGGACAAAATAGTGGACGCCCGGGCAGCGGCTGCGTCCGCCTGGGCGATGCTTTCTTCGACGGATTTTGGGCAGTGGGCCAAGCCGCACATGAACACGCCATCGGTGGCAAAATCGACCGGTCTGAGCTTCATGTGCGCCTCGAGGAAGAACTTATCCTGATTGAGCGATAACTTGTATAATTTGCCGACCTCGCTGAGGGTTTCACCCGGTACTATCGCTGGAGCGAGTACGACCAAGTCAGAATCTATAGTAATGGGTGTATTGAGAACAGGGTCTTCACAGGAGACTTTGAAGCTGCCATTGTTGACTGAGACTTCAGGTTTCTTGTCCTCTTCATAACGGATGAAGCGCACGCCTTTTTCTCTTGCTTTTCTGTAGTGTTCTTCGAGCAGGCCGTATGTTCTGACGTCGCGATAGAGTATGTAAACATCAGTCTCAGGATGCTTGTTCTTGATGACAATTGCGTTCTTGACCGCCTCCGAGCAACAGATGCGGCTGCAGTATGGACGCGTCTCGTCTCGTGAGCCAACACACTGAATCATCACAACGGATTTGACGTTTTTGAGCTCGGCTTTATCCTCGGAGAGCCACTGCTCCAAAGTTCGCTGGGTAAGGACGCGGGGGTTTTTGCCGTAGAGATACTCGGTTGGCTCGTATTGCTCAGCTCCGGTGGCAACGATAACGACACCGTGCGAGACTTGTTTCCCGTCGCCGTTACTCTGTATTGTGGACTTAAAGTTGCCGACTGAACCCTCAACGGCAGATACAATGCTTTTGAGATAGACATCTATATTAGGATGGGTGTTGACCTTCTCAATAGTGCTTTTAAGCTTTTGCTGGGGGTCGTCGCCGCTTAGCAGACTGTGTATATGAACAAGATTACCACCCAATCGCTCCTGGTTTTCAACGAGATGTACCTTAAAGCCTTGATCGGCCAGGTTGAGAGCTGCTGTCATTCCGGCGATGCCACCGCCGATTACGAGGGCATTGTTATTGACTTTGAGAGTGCCTTTGACCAGCGGTTCGAGCATTCTTGCCTTGGCAGCGGCTATCCTGACAAGGTCTTTCGCTTTTCTCGTAGCCATTTCCGGCTCATGCATGTGCACCCAGGTGCACTGGTCACGGATATTTGCCATTTCAAAGAGGTATTCGTTGAGCCCGGCCTCCCGACAGGTGTTGCGGAAGAGCGGCTCATGGGTTCTCGGACTACACGAGGCCACAATTATGCGGTTTAGGTCGTGCTCGGCGATCATCTCTTTTATCTTATCCTGGGTATCGGTTGAGCATGTATACAGGTTGTGCTCTGCATAGACAACATTTGGAAGAGTCTTGGCGTATTCGACTGCGTCCGGTACGTCGGCGATTCCACCGATATTCCTGCCGCAGTGGCAGATAAACACACCGATTCGCGGCTCCTGGCCGGTGACATCCTTTTCGGGTGGATACTCCTTGTGCGTGATTAGAGTGCCTCGCTGCTCCGTAAGTAGTGCCATAGCCTTTGCGGCGCCTGCGGATGCCTCCATGACCGTTTCAGGGATATCTTTCGGCGATGCAAAGGGGCCACAGACATAGACGCCCGGCTTTGAGGTTTCCACTGGTGCCAGGGGTAGCGTAGCGGCAAAACCATGCTGATCGAGCTCGATTCCGAATTTCTCTGCCAGCTCGCGGACCTCTCCGGGAGGCCTTATACCCGTGGAGAGGACCACCATGCCAAACTCTTCGGTTTCGATTTCGCCGTCAGCGGCCTGGTATGTGATTTTGAGGTTCTTTGTTCCGGGGACCTCTTTGACAGAAGAAGGACGACAGCGAATATATTTAACGCCAAGCTCTTTTGCACGCTCGTAATAGGCGTCGAATCCTTTGCCATAGGCGCGCATGTCGATGAAGAAGATTGTGCAATCGAGGTCGGGCTCGTGCTCCTTGGAAATAATCGCCTCCTTGGTTGCATACATACAGCAGACCGAGGAGCAATAGTTGCAATCTACTTCTCTCGAGCCGACACATTGTATCCATGCAATCTTCCCGGGTGACTTTTCGTCGGAGAGGCGCAGCACTTTTCCGAGGAATGGCCCACTGGCTGAGAGAAGGCGCTCGAACTGGAGACTGGACAAGACATTGGGATACCTTGAGTAGCCGAGCTCCTTTTTGAGGTCGGGATCAAATTGCTCAAATCCGGGCGACAATACAACAGCGCCGACATTTATCTGTTCGATTTTGTCTTCCTGCTCGTAGTCAATGGCGTTAGCTTCACAGAAGTTCTCACAAGACTTGCATACGTCCTTAAGAAAGTGCATACAGGTACTACGGTCAATCACGGCCACCTTGGGTATTGACTGAGCGAAGGGTATGTAAATGGAAGACCGTTGGACAAGACCCATATCATACTCTGCCATGATAGGCCTGGGTTTGTTGAGTGTAACCTCGGAGAGGTCTACAGCATCGGTCGGGCAGACGACTGTGCAGGCGCCGCAGGCCATACAGATAGGAGAATGCCTGTCGTAAGGAACAGCGACCTTTCGTTTTGAACCTCTGTTGACGAAACTGACGGCGCCTACACCCATCCTTTCCTCACATACTCTGGTGCAAAGTCCGCAGAGGATACAGTCTTCATTCTTCTTGGGGAAACGTGATTCTTCGATACCCATCTCCCCGGCCATTTCCTTTATCCGTGGTGAATCCGGGCAACGGGCTAATAATAATTCGAGCATAATCCGGCGGGTCTTCAAAACCCTTTCCGTATCAGTTTTTACAACCAATCCTTCCTGAGCAGGGTAGACACAGGAAGCCTGAATGATCGAGCCGTTAGACCCGTTTAATTCGACCAGACAGACTCTACACGCACCGTAGGGTTCCAAAGACCTATGGTGGCAAAGAGTAGGAATCTTGATTCCAAGTTTCTCGGCGGCCTGGAGGACAGTTGAACCCTCTTCAACCTCAACCTTTTTGTTATCAATAGTTAGAGTAATCATTTTCTGCCTGTTTCTCTCGTGTCAAAACGATATATAGAATTGTCTTTCTGATGCTCGTAAATAAAATCAATCTCAGGGTGGGCTACTACCAAGGTGCGTATGGTCTCATTGATATCACCCATAGGTTTGCAGTCCGGATGGCTCATGCGAAATGTCGCTTTGACCGTTGTTCCTTCATTTGGTTTAGAGTTCAGCTCAATTTTTCCACCGCTCTCTTTGGCTGCCTGAGCCAGGAAGGACAGGCCTAAGCCAACTTTGCGAGTTGTGCGTGTCGTGAAAAAGGGGTCAAGAGCTTTTTGCAGAGCCTTCTGGTCCATACCCTTACCATCATCTATAATTTCGATTGTCAACAAGTCTTTATCTTTGTCTTCATCAATTATAATTTCAATTCTCCTTGCCGCAGCGGCAATCGAGTTTTCTGCAATGTCCAGGATATGCAGCGACAAATCTTCCATTCAATTGCTAACGACCATCCTTCCCAGCTCATGGCGCAATGCCTTTCCAATCTCCCGGACAGATGTATCCTCCATCATAAAGCAGGTATAACTCTTTCCGATGTCCTCCAAAAAATGAGCATCGGAAGAAGTAATCACCGGATAGTCATATTCCTGCCCGGCTGGAAGCGGGGTCGAGACCTCCACGGCATCCAGTTTCAATCCTTTGGGAATGAAACCTAACTGGCCAATCAAACTGAAACGCTGTCGATCGATATGAGAGGCAATAGCCAGTCCGGCCCACTGGTGAATCATCTCAATTATCCGGTCTATAGTCAGGTTAGTGGCCCCGATCAACAATCTGGGATTCTTACCCACTACATTACCGTACTCATCAACGACCAGCTGAGGGCCAAAAGCCTGCTCATCGTTTTGGCTAGTGAGGTTTTGGTAGATTATATCCTGTATGTGCATCAGGTCCTGCTCGGTGTTGAACAATCCGAGGATATGCACTTCCTCCTGCGAGGTAATCTCAATGCCTGGAATAACTGCAAGCCCCTGCCGTTTACCGGCTTTCATCACTGCGCTTACATTCTCAGCAGAATTATGGTCACATATCCCTATCATATCCAAACCTACTTTTTTGGCCTGTTCAATTATAGCCGTTGTCTGCATCTGATTGTCAGCACAAGGAGAAAGGCAAGTGTGCAGATGCAGGTCAGCCCTTATTTTCCTCATTGTTTAGTTCCGATAACTCCCAAATTATAGAGCATGCCGATGAGCTCAAAGGTCGGCAACTCGCTTACCATAATCGGTACTTTTTCTGACTCTGCTTTCTCCAGTGTTTCCGGCTCAGGCTCTCTATTATTTACCAATATGATTCCGGCCAGGTCTTTCATACTGGCCACGCCCACGATATTCTGATGAATCTGTAAGGTAATCCAAAGGTTTCCTTCTTTACTATTTGCAAGGACATCACTAAGGAGGTCGCTCGCATAACCGCCGGTAACCTCGCGGTCCAGATGAGCTTTTGCCGACCTTACGCTCAGATTGAGCTTATGAATCAATTCAGTTAATTTCATTCTTAGCTCCATCTTCAATAGAGATGTAAAAACTCAACTGCGTTCCCTTCCCAACAGTAGATCTTAGGTCCATTTTATTTGCGCACTTCTGGATATTGTTCAGGCCCATACCAGCTCCAAAGCCCAGCTCTCTGACCCACTCCGGGGCAGTTGAATAGCCCGGTTGCAAGGCCTTCTCGACATCGAGGATTCCCGGGCCGGAATCTTCCACTTTTACAAATATTTCATGCGGCTCAACACGAACGCATATCTTTCCACCATCCGTGTAAATGATCAAGTTCATCTCTGCTTCATACGTGGCGATGGCAACCCGGCGAACAACTTGAGGATGCAGGCCCAGGCGTCGCAGGGTAGTCTTTACCTGGCTGGCGCTTTCTCCGGCCCGATTGAAATCATGACCCATCACATCATATTGAAAAAGGAGCTCTGTCTTATCTGCGAGAATATCCTCAAAAAAATGCTTTACTCGAAACTGGCATACTTCTTCTTCTTTATAATAATCAATCTCTAATTTCTTGAGCAGTCCCTCAATAACATCTCCCTTCGTAACAATGCCAACGAGTCTTTTGTCCTGACGTTCAACTACTACGAAACGGCCAAAACCATGCTGTTCAAATTTATTGATGGCGTGAGTTAATGGTTCGTCAGCGTAAAGGGTTTGAACATGTCTGGTCATTTTCTCACCAATAGGACAATCCTGCTCCCGATTAGCCAGCCACTTAATAAAATCCTCAACACTGATAATGCCCACTAATTTTCCCTTGTCTATGACCGGCGTCCCCGAAATACGGTTCTCCCGCAATATCACCCTTAAAACACTCATATGGGTCCGTGGACTAACCGTAAAAACATCTCTCTTCATTACATCGCTCACCCTGATTTCATAGACTAATTCCTGAATCTTGCTGATTTTGCTGTCTGGAGTCACTTGAAAATATCCTATTTGATATTATTTCTCATATTCAGAGCAACCAGGAAGTCCTTCACGGTGTAACCGACCACAAGATTCAAACATAGGCAGAGGCGTCGTCAATAAAGGAATATCTTTGGATTCAGCTATTTCAATAGTTTCCTGACCGGGCTTTTTTCCCCGGACGAAGCATATGGCTCGCAGATCTGCCATTTCTGCGGTGCGGACCACTTGCGGATTAGTCAAGCCGGTCAACAGGATAGCTCCATGCTTAGCAAATGCCAAAACATCGCTCATCAAGTCTGAACCACAAGCCATCTTTATGTCTTCATGCATAAATTCAGCCCCTGTAATTACCTCAGCACCAAGAATCCTTTCTATATCTTTCAATTTCATGAGGTTGTGCCCTCTTCTTCCATTTCCAGATCACATCGCAGACAACGTTTTGCCTCTTTGATAGCCATCTCCTCAGTAAATCCCAATTCTACTTCTTTAAAATTGCCAGACCGTTCTTCCAGAGACAGAAGAGGCATCGAAGGTTTTTGCAGCTCTTCTAACTCCTTATCAGTGAGCTCCACGGCTTCAACGTGTGCGATCGGCACAGTCACTTTGTATTCCCACTCCATGGGAAGCTCCTGGATATACTTATGTATCATTTTAGCAGCGAACTTTCCTTGAGCCATCGCCGATGTAACGGTGCTCGGACCGCTGACAATATCACCGCCGGCAAAAACTCCATTCATCCCTGAGTAAAGGGTGTCCGGGCTAACTTCGATGGTGTTGGCCTTGGAGGTCTTGAGATGTTTATCACTCGGCACAGCACTTGGATCCGGCTGCTGGCCGATTGCCGGCATTAAGGTATCAATATCCATTGTAAATTCCGACCCTTTAATCGGAACAGGCCTTCTCCTGCCGCTTTTGTCGACATCTCCCAGTTCCATCCTAACGCACTCAATCCCTTTCAATTGGCCATTCTCAGACAGGACCCTCACCGGAACAACGAGAAATTGGATTTCGATTCCCTCTTCAATTGCCCCTTCGACCTCTTCTTTAGCTGCAGGCATCTCCCGTCTTGTTCTCCTGTACAGTATCTTCACATCCTTGCCTAAGCGCTTGGCAACTCTGGCCGCATCAATCGCAGCGTCTCCTCCGCCGATCACGGCTACCCTTTGGCCAATCTCAACCTCTCGCCCGAGGTTAATCGAACGCAGGAAGTCCACCGCATCGATGACCTGAGGAGATTCTTCACCTTCAATGTTCATCTTCAGTCCCTTGTGAGTCCCGGTTGCGATTAATACCGCCTCATATTTCGACCAGAGGTCCTGGAGCCGTATATCTATACCGACAGTGGTATTCGTCTTTATGTCCACTCCCAGACTCTTGATATTTTCGACCTCCCAATCCAAAATATTCCTGGGCAGCCGGTAGTCCGGAATGCCGACGGTAAGCATGCCGCCCGCAACCGGCAGCGACTCATAAATGGTGACTTGATATCCCTCAAGGGCCAGATAGTAAGCACATGTCAATCCTGCAGGCCCCGAGCCGACAATTGCCACCCGTTCCGGCCTTGACTGCTTCGGCTTGGGCATGATATGAAGCCCTTTTTCGCGTTCATAATCAGCCAGGAATCTCTTAAGCATCCGGATTGAGATTGCGTCTCCGCCCCTCTCACCGGCTCGACATTTGGCCTCACAAGTAGCGGTACAAACCCTGCCACAAACAGAAGGCAGAGGATTCTTCTCCTTTACAATCTCTATGGCCTGCTCGAACTTCCCTTGAGCAATAAGGCTAACATAACAAGGTACATCTTGTTCCAGGGGGCAGGTATGCTGGCATGGCGACGAGATGATCCCTTTGCAAACGGCAGCCGGACATCGTTTGTACTTAATGTGTGCCTCATACTCGTCTTTGAAATGGAGTAGCGTGCTCAATACAGGATTGGGAAGGGTCTGGCCCAAGCCGCACATGGAGGCCTCTTTGATAGCATTACCTAATTCCTCAAGGATTATCAGGTCTGTTTCTTCGCCCTCTCCTTTAGAAATCTTATCCAAGATCTTAAGTAGCACCTCTGAGCCTTCTCGACAGGCGGTACATTTACCACAAGACTCATCATTTGTGAATTGAAGGAAGTACTTAGCAATATCAACTATACAAGTATCCTCATCCATCACAACCATTCCGCCGGAACCCATAATTGCGCCCACCTCTTTTAGGCGCTCGTAGTCAACCGGCATGTCTAACAAATGGCTCGGGATAAAACCACCAGAAGGACCGCCGGTCTGGACTGCCTTGAATTTCTTGTCCCAGGGGATGCCCCCACCTATATCGTATACAATCTCCCGTAACGTGATGCCCATCGGCACCTCGACCAAACCGGCGTTGTTAATGTTGCCTGCCAGGGAAAAGACCTTTGTTCCTTTTGAGGTTTCAGTCCCAATCTCTGAAAACCACTTCGCACCCCAATTGATTATGACCGGGACGTTCGACCAGGTCTCGACGTTGTTAATATTCGTTGGCTTTTCCCAAAGCCCAAATTCGGCGGGAAATGGTGGGCGTATGCGTGGCTCAGGGGGTCTGCCTTCAATTGAGGCGATTAACGAGGTCTCTTCTCCGCATACGAAGGCTCCCGCACCTCTAAAAATCTCCACATCAAAATCGAACCCGGCACCAAGTATATCCTCTCCCAATAAGCCATACTCGCGTGCTTGACTGACAGCGGTCTCCATCCTCTCGATTGCCAGTGGGTATTCAATCCTTACATATATGTAGCCCTTCGATGCTCCGATAGCATAGCCTCCTATGGCCATGCCCTCAAGTATAGAATGTGGGTCGGCCTCTATGATGCTCCGATCCATGAACGCACCCGGGTCCCCTTCGTCCGCATTACATATGACATATTTTGGTGCACCCTTTGACTTTCTACAGAACTCCCACTTCGCTCCCGTTGGGAAACCGGCCCCGCCCCGGCCTCGCAATCCCGAGGCTTTTATCTCCTCTATTATTTGTTCCGGTTTCATCTGGGTAAGTGCTTTAGCCAACGCCTTGTACCCATCCCTCGCAATGTATTCTTCAATTTTATCCGGGTCGATCATACCGCGATTTCGCAGCGCGATAAGTCTCTGGTCCTTGAAAAATGGAATGTCACGCAGCTCCGGAACCGGGGCCTGTTCACCAGGTGGAACATACATCAAGTCTTTTACCGGTCTTCCCTTAAGGAAATGTTCCTCAACGAGATGAGGAACGTCTTCCTTCTTGAGCTTTTGGTAGAAGATGCCATCCGGCTGAACGACGAGGATCGGACCTCTCACACAAAGACCGCTCGCCCCCGTTGGGACTATTAAGATGTCGGTCTCCAAACCAGACCGCCGTATCTCAGCTTCCAATGCATCTTTTATCTGCAAGGAACCGTTTGAGATGCAGTTCGTACACGTACATATCATTGCATTTGCTCTATAGGGCATATTTATAGTCTCCTTAGAGCGTCCTTTCGCTCCCGGCAGCCAGAGCGTACTCTGTTACTATCTTACCGCCGAGCACATGTTCCTCAAAGACCCTCTTTGCCTTTTCTGGAGTGAGGTCTACATATTTCACAGCCGGCTCGCCCATGAGTTCAACTGTAACCATAGGCTCACGGCTGCAAAGGCCGGCACAACTGGAGATGGTTAAGATAACGTCATTGACCTCTCTGCTTTCTATCTCATCCATTAATGCCTTCATAACGGTCCTGGCTCCGGCAGCTATACCGCAAGTGCCCATGTGTACTATGACCTTAGCCCGGCCCGTCCCTTCTCGCAAGAGCATTGTTCTCTTGATTGTTTCTCCAATCTTGTCTAAGTCGCCAGGTTTTATCTTGGCCATATTCATTCTCCTGACCGTTTGTATTTCCCGAGGAGTTCCGCAACTCTACTTTGCCTCATATATCCATATATATCTTCATCGACCGTTACTACAGGCGATTGACCACAACAGCCAACGCAATTGACCATTTCCAAGCTAAACTGCTTATCCTCCGTTACACCCCCTACACTGATATTCAAAGACTTTTCAATTGCCCTCAGAATCCTCTTTCCTCCCTTTACATAGCAGGATGTTCCCATACAAACGCGAATAACATGTTTGCCTTTCGGAGTAAGGCTGAAGGCATTGTAGAAGGTAGTGAGTCTGTACATCAAGCCAAGGGGAATGTCCAGTTTTTCAGAGAGATATCTTACCGCACTTTCGGGCAAATAGTTGTAGATATCCTGTGCTTCCTGCAAAACCGGCACTATTATGCCTCTGCCTCCTTTGTATTTTTCCAGAATACTTGCCAGCTTGTCTAACTCTTCTGGTGGAGGTGGAACTTCGGATTTCTCGGCTGGTTCCAAATAAGCCCTGTTTTTAACGAGGCAGGTTTCAGTACACTCACCGCAGCCGGTACATTTGTCCGGATCCACGGAGCGGGCTTTTTTCTTAACGCGGACCTTGAAGTTGCCCGCTGAGCCTTCGACTGATTCTATTTCAGAGTAGGTCAATTTCTCGATGTTCAGGTGCCCGCCGCAATCGACCATGCGTGGTGCGAGGGTGCACATCGCGCAGTCATTCGTAGGGAATGTCTTGTCAAGCTGTGCCATTACCCCGCCGATAGACGGACCCTTTTCGACGAGATAGACCTTATACCCTCCCTCAGCCAGATCGAGCGAGGCTTGCATACCTCCCACACCGCCTCCAACTACTAAAACGGCACCAACCTTCTTATGTTTTCCCTGAACCACTTACTCGTCCTCCCGTCTCTATCTTAAGACTAACTATCCTTTGCAAACGCCGGACAATAACTCGTCTGCGCTGACAAAATGTTTCTGTAATCCCAATTTGTCCTGGGGTATTCCGAATGCCAGAGCCATGAGCTGTGTAAAGTAGAATATTGGCAGACCGTACTGAACACCGTATTCCTTTTCGACCTCCACCTGTCGTGTGTCCAGATTGACATGACACAAAGGACACGCAACGGCGATAGCGTTTGCACCCACTGCCTTGGCTTCCTCAAGTATATCATGCGTCAGCTTGAGAACCACGTCAGTGCGAGTCATCGCAAGGGCCCCGCCACAGCAATCTGTTTTGTATGACCAGTCGAGTGTTGTAATTCCCAATGAGCGAAGCAGCTCGTCCATAGCCATCGGATACTCGCACTCGTCGAACTGCATAACCTTAGAAGGCCTGGTAAGAAGACAACCGTAATAGCACACGACCTTTAATTCGGGCAACTGCCTTGTAACCGCTTTGGCCATACCTTCACGGTCGCAGAATATCTCAAGGGGACTTAATACATTCACCGATTGGGGCAGCGGCTTTTCAAGGGCCTCACTGATCTGACCGGCTATCTCAGCATCCTCGTTTGCTTCATATATCGCAGTCCGCAATCGAGCAAAACAGGCGGCACACGGAGCGACAACGTCGGTCATCCCCATTTTATCCACCAGACAGAGATTCTCAAAAGGAAGCGCGAGTGACAAAAGCCTGGAGGTACAATGCGCTGGAGAAGTACCGCAGCAAATCCACCCCTTGATCTCCTCAATATCTATAGCAAGCTTTTCACACACGGCCCGAAATGATACGTCGTACTCGGAGCCGGTCGAATGAAGTGAGCAACCGGGATAATAGGCGTACTTCGCAGTCATTGTATGCTGACCTCCCTGGACATGCCAATTAGAGGATTTCGATTTCTCAAACTTATCTTAAGACTATTACTATAAACCCGCTTCACGTTTCTTAAGACTATTACTATAAACCCGCTTCACGTTATGCGTTTCGATTCCTTTCCGCCGTGGCTCGCTTGGCGGAGCCAAGTCGCGACAGGTTCTCTACGCTTCTTACACGATTAAAGATCTTCCACGTCCTCAATGCGCCGGTAAGGCTGGGGATCATCTTGAGCTTACCTTTTCTGAACATTTTCATTCCCAGCCCGGCGTCTTTGAAGAACTCGAATGTCCTCATTTTAAGACCCACTATCATCCCCATCTCGTACATTCGCCCGCACTTTTTGATATTGGAAAGCGCTGCTCTGTAAAAAGACGCTATTTGTGGGATAGTGGGCTTTATTCTTTGTCTGCGAGCTATGATTTTCACAGCATCCATCACTTTCGCGACATCGACCTCTTGCGGACACCTTGTTGTGCACGTCTCACATGATGCGCATAGCCACATCGTCTTGCTCTTAAACACGAGATCGTCCATGCCAAGCCGAATGGCATGTATCAGCTGGGCAGGTTTGTAGTCCATCGAGTACGATATTGGACAGCCTGCGGAACACTTTCTACATTGATAACAAAGATTTACATTCTGGCCGCTTTCGCTGAAAACTGCTTCGGCTAATTGCGACCGCGATGTAATAGTTAGCTCAGGTTCCGTCATCTCTTAGCTTCTTTCTCCTGCGACAGGTAACAGTGTCTCTAAGCCATTTGACCCAGTTTGTAAGGTTATAGTCGGTTAAGGTTAAGACAGATATCCCAAAAACAGTAAGACCGGGATTGAGAACCCAGCGATGGTATCTCTTTCAAGTTTTACCGTCATCGCTGGTTTTTCTCTGCATTTTTCGCCAAGTGACCGATCTGTTTCTTCTGTACGACGATACACACCCTTTTTAGATTTTGAGGGTATCTGAAAAACTTGGGGCAGAATAGGAACTGACACCTTCCCGGCGGTTGTTGTAGGTAAACCCTTAATTATCAGTCTTCTTGACTGGTTCATAAATACTCTAAGTTTAGGGCTTCAGTGAAATATTCAAAATCATCTTTATTCTATAACATCGACCTAATCTACGGGTAATGCATAGTTTTTTATCATTTTCTTGTTATTGAGAAAGAAAGCAAGAGAAAATTTTATCATTACCGAAAAAAAACCAGGATGAAAACCCAGCTCGAAGCATGGCAGAGACCTGTCAAAAGGAGTCTGGGCAGACAGGATTATCAGTGAAGACCACATATTCGGCAAGCCCGAATACTATAAAAGCAGGAGGGACAGAAACTCAGGTGAAATCCCAAAAAGAGCATCCTTTCTGCTCAAGGAGGTTTGTTCTCGGAGAACTAAGCATAAAAGTGTTCACAATAGGATTCAAAGGCCGTTTCGATTTCATTCCATATAATAATCACAAGCTAATGTCTTGCAGTTAGTTATGAATTTAGAGTGTGGTTGCCTTTTTCGAAAACAACAACCGAAACTACAACTAAATCATGATTATCTGTAAAAAAACCATCACTATTTTTTTAAGGAGCAGAAAGATGAAAAGGTCAAAAAGAAAAACACGTTCGGACAAATTTCCTTTAACTCTCCATCCCACAGGACAGTACTGCAAGAAGATCAAGGGAAAAATTCGTTATTTTGGAACTGACAAGAAAAAAACCCTCGAAAGATACCTTGGTCAGGCGACATATTTACACGGATGTCAGAGATCAATGCAGACATGATCAGCGACAATTAGCGTGCAATGGAGCGTTGGTCGAATACAACGTGATGTGTAAGTGCACGAGACCGCTTCCTCGAGGTGATGCTGCAGTAGGCATTTGGTCTCGGAGCTGCGATATTCGTCGCTTACTGTCTGGACCTTCTCTCTGAGTCTGGCTTTACACTACTCTAATTCTGCTGCTTGACTGTGTCGCTTTCGCTCTTGAGGTTGTAATGCTCTATAGCCTCTCGTACAACCTTTTTGAAGTCTCCCTCAAGCTTCCACGGCTTTGGAATAAACTTGAAAATCTTTCCCTGATTGACTGCTTTCTGGAGAGTGGCCATCTCCGTATATCCCGAGAGTACTATACCGACGATATGGGGATACATTTTTCTGATGGTCTCAAGAAGGTCGAGTCCGTCCATCTCAGGCATACGCATATCGGTTACGATTACATGTACTTCTTCTCGCTGGAGGATTTCAAGTGCTTCCTGGCCACTCTTGGCGAATAGTGTATTGTATGGCTCATCTAAGAAGCCTCTTTCCAAAGACCGCAAGATTATTTCGTCATCGTCCACAAACAATACGGCTCTCTTTTCCACTATTAGTGTTTTCTGCCTCCATTTCATTTTTAGCCTCTTTCTTGCTTAAAGGAAGTTTTATTGTGAATTTTGTCCCCTCACCAACAGAACTATCAGCAATAAGTTTACCATTATGCTTGATTACGATAATATCGTATGAGACACTCAATCCCAGCCCCGTACCATTTCCGATAGGCTTGGTTGTAAAGAAAGGATCGAATATCTTCGGCAGCTTGTCAGGCTCGATACCAGGACCGTCATCGGAGATTTCACAGACCACATCATCATCCGTCACATATGTCTTGATTGTGATTGTCCCCTTATTATCTCTTTCCTGAGATTTGATTGCCTGAGTTGCATTGATGAGAATATTGAGGAGCACCTGGTTTATCTGGCCTGCGTTGCAGAAAATTAAAGGCACTTCGGACAGCTCCGTTTTGACATCAGCATCATATTTAATTTCATTCTGCGCCACGATGAGGGTGGCTTTAACGCCATCATTTATGTTATATTCGTCGAGATTTCCAGACTGGTCAATTCTCGAGAAATCTCTCAGGTTCTGGACAATACTGGTGACCCTGTCAATTCCTTCTCTTGAATCATTAAATAGTCCGGGGAGGTCTTTAAGAATAAAATCGATTTTCATATCATTCTGAGACTTACCGATGGTGTTTGCTTTGTCCAATAGTTCCGTTTTATCAGAAGCATCAATTTCCTCAAGGAGCTCACCGTACATTTGGAGCAACTCCTTGATTTTCTTCATGTAATTTTCCAGTGTCTCGAAATTGCTGGCGACAAAGCCCACCGGAGTATTCATCTCGTGTGCAACACCGGCAGCAAGCTGCCCAATAGACGCCAATTTCTCGCTTTGTACCAGTTGAGACTGCATTTCTTTCAGTTCTTTATTAGACTTTTCGAGTTCTTCGTAAGCGAGCCTTACGCTCTCCTCCGCTTTTTTGCGATCGATGATTTCTCGGTTGAGACTATCAATTGATGTGGTTGTCTTCTTTAAATCGTTTAGCATTTTTTTGAAAGAGGCAGCCAGTTGGCCGACTTCATCATTTGACCTAATCTCTATTTGAGTGTCTAATTTACCCTTGCCTATTTCAGCCGCAGCAGCTTTCAGCTTTAGGATAGGTACGTAGATGGAACGGGAGATAAGTAATCCTGCACCTACAGCTAATATTAAAGCGACAACACCAAAAATTAAGACTGACCATGTACTGGTTTTAAGTAAATTTTGTGCTTGTTTTGTCGCCAAATTTACCGCTTCGGTAGAGTTCGAAAGTGCTTCATCATATTTGGTTCCTCCTCTGCGAACATAATCTCCAAGACCTTGTTTATAAATCCTTTTTTGGTCCCAATATCTGTTGCTTTCCAATATTTTGATTGCCTCCTCCGTTTGTCCATTATTAACGAGTTCGATGGATTTATATTCCATCTCCACAAGGGCGTGATTAGCCTTGTTAACATTTGAGAAAAATTCCCTGTCTTTTTCTTCTCCTTTATCAATCGCTTCCTTTATTGCTCTATCCAGTTTTGGCTCGACGTCTTTGTAGCGTTGTTCCCACTTCTTATCCTGAGTAAAAGCGTAATTCCTCGCAGATTGAGTTGAGACCTCATCATAGTAACGTATAAATTGAGCTAAGCTATCCAAATACGATGTCTTACTTATTAATTCTACACTTTCCGGTATATCGCTACTCAAAGGGTCGGCAATTTGATTAAGCTGGTACAGTGAAATATGCCCTACAACTGCAACCCACATCGCAACAGCTAAAAACCCAAGAATCAATCTTTGACTTATTCGCATTTTAAATATTCCTATTGTTGCTTTTCTGTCAACAGCAACCTGATGGGATTGCTACAAATCCGTTATTTTCTTCTTCAAATTCCTCTTCTATCCTTTTGTGTTCGCTAATGCTATCATCCATCTAAGCAAATCTCAAAAGATCGGTATGCAACATTAGACAGAAACACTTCTGAAGTCTTATCTATCGCAATGGCACCTACATTTAGTTGAAAAACATCGCAACAGTAAAATATCGGCGAAAATGAACAGGTACTTTTTAGATATTCTTGGAGACCTTTGTGTGCCAATGATTTCGTCCTTATGGAGTTTGTGCGCACAGAGTTAAACGCGTGTTTACAAAAAAGTTATTATAGGTCCTTGTACAAGATGCAGGGTGGTGGTATCGCTTTATAGTTTGTTTGTTATTAAGTGGTCATAATGTGCTGTCGATACTGTTTGTAGGCTAATTCAGCAGTCTTTAGACATATTAGAATATTATGGAAAAGAAGGACCCATTAATTTCGTTTCTTATTGAAGAGAGAATTCTCGATGAGAAAACTCTTCAGATTGCAATCGACCAGCACCGAAATACTGGACAAAGTCTGGTGAGTATACTGAAAAAGGAAAATCTTCTCGATGAAGACCAGTTAATCAAGGTTATTGCCAGTGCCAACAAAATCGAGTTTGTCAATCTTGCCCCTGAAATGGTTGATCCGATGGTGGCCCACTTGGTGTCTTATGAGATAGCTAGTCGACACAATGTGATTCCGATAAAGAAAGAGGATAATCAACTGCGGGTGGCGATGAGCTCTCCTTTGAATCTGTCTATCCGGGATCAAATTGAGATGAAGACCGGATACAAGATCATTCCGGTTGCCGCCACGTCCAATGCTATAAGACAGGCTGTACATTATCATTTCAACGTCACAAATGTGACAAAGCAGGATATAGTCTCGATGCGGTTGAAGGAAGAGCCTGCCAAGAGTGCCCAATATGATGAGGCCGATCAGGAATCAGTAAGAGTTACCGGTTCTCCTATTGCGAAGCTGGTTTCTTCCATAATAAATGGCGCCATCGATTCTCGGGCAAGCGATGTACACATTGAGCCACAGGATTCTGACGTGAGGGTAAGGTACCGTATTGACGGAACATTACGCCCTGCACTCAACATACCCTCGTCAGCTCAGCAAGAGGTAATATCACACATTAAAATTACGGCGGACATGGACATTTCTGAGCGGAGGGTTCCTCAAGACGGTCATATGATTACGCGGCGAGATGGCAAAGATTATGATCTTAGAGTCTCGTCCTTGCCGGCAATAGGAGGAGAGAAGATAGTAATCAGACTTCTCGATAAGGATGTAGATAAGTGGTCAATTGACGAAATCGTAACTTCCCCAGACGATAATCAGAAATTCAGATCAATAGTCAAGAATCCTTACGGTATGCTTTTGCTGACCGGCCCCACCGGGTGTGGTAAGACCACTACCCTCTATACGATGCTTCAATTGCTCAATACGCCCGAAAGGAATATAGTTACTGTTGAAGACCCTGTTGAATATCGTCTTGATGGTATCACCCAGGTCCAGGTTAAACCGGTCGCGGGAAGGACTTTCGCATCGGCCCTGAGAAGCATCGTCCGACAAGACCCGGATATCATACTAATCGGTGAAATTCGTGATGTTGAAACCGCCGAAATAGCTGTCAGCGCGGCTCTGACCGGTCACCTGGTCTTAAGCACATTACATACAAATGATGCTGCAGGTGCAATTTCACGTTTGATTAACCTCAGCATACCATCATTTCTTGTCGCTTCAGCGCTTCTGGGAACGGCAGCCCAAAGGCTTATCAGGGTCTCTTGTCCAAAGTGCAGGCAAGAATATGAGCCAACAGAGCACGAACTAAAGTGTCTTTTCGGCAAGTCCTATCAAGAAAAGAAGATAAGACATTACCGGGGAACAGGATGTAAAAGCTGCTATCATACCGGATATCATGAACGAAAAAGCATTTATGAGATACTGTGCATTTCTCCAGAAATAAGGAGAATGATCATCAGCAGAAGCGGCGATGTGGAAATTAGACAAAAGGGGATCGAGGAAGGTATGAGAACTCTCCGAGAGAGCGCAGTTAATGAAGTTTTAAATGGCGTCACAACTGTGGAAGAGGTGATGCGAGTTGTTGATATGAGGACGTACTGATGGCTGTCTATGCCTACACGGCAAAAGATGAAACCGGGGATACGCTCACTGGTACTTATGACGGCATTGATAATGTTGGTGGGTTGCGTGAAGAACTATCCAAGATGGGTTATGTTCTCATAAAGGCCCGCAAACGGAGGAACCCAACGAGAAGACGCAGGAGAATGAAGCAGTTCGAAGTAGTTACTTTTATCTACAAGTTTGCGGAAATGTATTCAGCAGGGCTGTCAATCACAAGGTGCCTTGAGGTATTAGAGGACCAGAGTAAAAATCCGGCCTTTGGGTATATAGTAGCTGATGTTAGACAAAGCATCGAAAATGGCTCAAGTTTAGAAAAGGCGTTTGGAAAGTACAGTGATGTATTCTCGGATTTTTTCTCTGGGATGCTTGAGGCTGGTGAGTCCGGAGGGAAATTATCAGAAGCTCTTGAGATGAGTGCTGAATATCTTGAAAAGCGGATGGATATAAAGCGAAAGATCAAATCCGCCTTTGCTTATCCAGTCATAGTGACTGTTGTCTGCTTTGTGGTTGTTAGTTGCCTTGTGGCTTTTATCGTGCCTGTCTTTTCGAAATTGTACGAACGATTGAATGTAGAGTTGCCCGGTCCTACCCAGGCTCTTGTAAACTTAAGTTCTCTACTGAGAGACTATTGGTGGGCAATCCCGTTTATTGTGGTGGGAGCGGCGATAATACTACGTCGGCTGTCCAGAAACCCCTATGTCAGAGCAAAGTGGGACGCTTTCAAGCTAAATATGCCTGTTCTCGGTAAACTTAATCGTATGGTTGTGATTTCTCATTTTACGCGGACCTTTGGAATGCTAACTTCTGTGGGGATTTCACCAATTAGAGCTCTGGACGTGGCATCCGGGGTTGCCCATAACCATAAACTGACCGGAATTGCTAAAGAATTGCAAGGGGCCATTGAGACAGGTAATAGTATTGGTGAATCCTTGAAGAACTACGACATCTTTCCCCCAATGATCACACAATTGGCTATTTCGGGTGAGGAAGTGGGGGAGGTAGCCCAAATGTTGAATAAAGGTGCTGATTTCCTTGACAAAGATATTGAAAGAACAATGAACGCTTTAATTGTGAAATTGGAACCAGCTTTGACAGTTATTATGGGAGTCATCGTGGGTTTTATCCTCATGGCAGTGTATTTGCCAATGTTCGATTACATGCAACATTTGGAATGATTGAAGAGTAGGTCTGGAACACCCCAGCGTGCTGCAGGAGAAGTAAAGAGAATTAGGGTGGTATCGTACCGGAAATCTAACCAAGGCCATTATTGCGGTAACATTTGTTAAGTGGAATACTCGGTAATAATAAGGAAAAGGTGATATCTTCCGATAAACACTGCCATATGTGTGTCTGTATTCGGTTGGTGAGCTAAACTTAAAGTTGCTTTAGTAGCCTTTTCAAGGATTGTGATAATGTATCAGGTGTTTTGTGCCGATAGTTTCGTCAAGAGTTAAGTTTAGATATAGTGTCTTTTTGAAAGGCAAAAAAATGAAATTCAGAAAAGGTTTTACACTAGTTGAGTTGTTAATTGTCGTTTTGATCCTCGGAGCATTAGCGGCAATTGCTCTTCCAAGGATTATTGGAGGCGCAACAAAAGCCAAGATCAATGCCTGCAAAACTAATGTCGACCTGATAAACACACAGATCGAATTGTACTACTCAAACAATGATGCCTGGCCTGCATCGGTGGCAGATGTGGTTAATGACCCAAACTATTTCCCCGACACTGATCCGCCTTCATGCCCATTTGGGGCAGCCTTCCCCTACGTTTTAAACGCGAACAATCGGGTTGATGAGCATACCCATCCCTAATGGCAAGCGGGGGCAGGTTAAAAACTGGACATAGTTTGTGTGTAGATAAATCAACAAAGATGGCTGTGGACGGTCGGCAGCCATCTTTTCCCTTTTTAGCTGCTTGGTGCCAATGATATCAAAGAAAGACAGGGCCTTCAGCTTTGTCGAGGTGATCATATTAGTAATGTTCATCGGCATATTTGCTGCCATTGCTGTGCCGAGACTCAATCGCGCCGCCATCTCAAAGAACAAAGCTCAGACCTTTGCCAGGAAGATTGTCACTGACCTTCGCCGCACCCGCAGACTTGCTATTTCCGACGCTGCAAACAACACTATGGGTTTTAGCTTGAGTATGATAGGAGGGCCTAATTATACAGGCTACGAAATCATAAACCTCAATACTTCGGTGGTGGAAGATTCGTACAATATTGATCCGGCAGTCTCTTGTAAAGGTTATACAATTTTTGAGTTCGGTCCCTTGGGAAATCTTAAAGAAGGAAGCGGCAATGAACTCTACGTCGAGGGCGGAGGGAAGAGCATTACCATTACCATTATTCCAGCAACAGGCACGGTAAAATGCACGGAGAACTAAGCGCCAAACTGAGGTACGAGATGCGAAATGGGGGCTTCACTCTCACAGAGGTTGTTGTCGCATCAGCCCTGCTGATTATTGCAATAGTCCCAATTCTTAAAGCTCTGACCAGCGCCCACGTCACCACCACAATTATCGAACGTAAAACCCGCAGCCTCACACTCGCCCAGGCCAAACTCGATGAGATAAGGGCTCGCTCAATATACAACTACTCCAGCAATTTTGTGGAAACATCCACATCCCTTGACGGCCCATACCTATGCGATGTAAAGGATACCTCCAAGGGTACCGACTTGAGAGAGATAACGATTTCAGTCGGCTATGACCTCAACGGGAACAGTATACTCGAAGCCGACGAAGTCGAAGTTACCCTATCCACGCTCGTTGCAAGGAGATGGTAAATCCTTTAAAATAAAAATGCCAGAAGCCTGTCTTGCTTTCGGCAAGAATTTTTCTTGTTTTCGACAAGGATTTCTAACAGAGTAAACTTATAGGACCTTTTCAATGACCTAATAATTTTTTTCTCGTGGTAAGCGCTAATTCCCGATAAAGACAGGCCAACATTGCCAAATCGTCCGATTAATCGCGATTTTTTTTAATCTCATTTCCACCGGCCGATAATTCAAAACTCAGCGAACAGTCCTTTGTTTTATGCCGAAAATACCGGTAGGAGCGGCAAGCGTTGTTTACTGACAGCGTGCTCGTCTTGATTAATCGGAGTTTTTGGGACAGCATATTACTATACGATTCCTGGTCGACACGCTCCAAAAACCTGGTATCACAGTTGGAGCAGCTAAAAGATATTAACAAGATTAGCCCCGAAGGACGCAGGTAAATCGATTATCAACGGTTAACTGTTATGCAGTACCGAAACAATAAAACTCGCCCAGCACCAATTTTCAGAGCTT
>JBGVTO010000419.1:0-14577 GCA_041862635.1 Phycisphaerae bacterium
GAAAAGATATTCGGCATAGCCATCGATATCGGGACAACGACAGTCGTCGCCAAACTAATCAATATGGCTGACGGCGAATGTAACGCTACGGAAGCAACCCTCAATCCCCAGAGCCGATATGGTGACGATGTTATCAGCAGAATCGCATACGCACAAAATGATAAAAAATTGGCTGAACTGCACAAAGCCATAATAGACTGCGTAAATGACCTGACCACAAAGCTCTGCAAAAAAACTTCCATCAATCCAAAGCACATATACGAAATGTGTGTCGTCGGCAATACGACTATGAACCACATCTTCCTTAAATTGCCTGTAACCCAGCTTGGTCAGGCACCGTATAAGGCATTTTCGCTCGATGCACACGATATACCTGCTGCGCAGCTACATCTTGAAATGAATCCTGTCGGCAATATCCATACCGTGGAGAATATAGCGGGCTTCGTAGGCTCGGATACAACCGCTGTTGCGCTCGCTGTGGATATAGATTCAGCCAAAGAAATGACGCTGGTCGTTGACATCGGCACAAACGGCGAGCTTGTACTCGGTACGATAAAAAAACTTTATGCGGCAAGCTGCGCGGCCGGGCCGGCTCTGGAAGGTGCTCGTATAACCTGCGGCAGCAGAGCAGCTGAAGGCGCAATAGAGGCCGTCGTTGTAAATGAAGATCCCGATGGAATCGGGATAGATTTGGACGTGATAGGAAATGGCTCACCTCGCTCAATATGCGGCAGCGGCCTGATTGACGCCGTAGCGGTAATGCTGAACTTCGGTGTTATCGACCGAACAGGGCGCTTCGTGGAACCAGCAAAGCTCGAAGGAAAAGTGCCGCCAGCTATTTTCTCTCGCATACGTGAAGAACAGGGCCAACCGACCTTTGTCTTAGCGGAAAACGATGGCGCCGTTACGGTTTTTCTGACGCAAAAGGATATCCGCGAAACGCAGTTAGCAAAAGCGGCCATCCGGGCGGGCATCAGGCTTTTACAGAAGAGAATCGGCCTTGAAGATTGTGACATAGGACATATCCTTTTAGCCGGTGCATTCGGCAATTACATCCGAAAAGAAAGTGCTCTGCGAATAGGCCTGTTGCCCACAGTTCCTGTGGAAAAAATTCGTTTTGTCGGTAATGCGGCCGCTTCCGGTGCACAGATGATACTTCTGAATCGCCAATGCCGGGACAAGGCACGCGAATTAGCCCGCAAAATTGAATATGTTGAAATCGCCCATGAGCCCCAGTTCCAGGACGTGTACGCGGATTCAATGCCATTCTGAACCACAGATTGCACAGATTACGGATTGACACATGCGAAGAACCTTTAGAATAATCTTAGGCATAGTGTTGATAATCCTGGGTATTTTTGCGGCGCTAACACCGTTTTCTCCGGGCTCCTGGCTGGCACTCATCGGGTTAGAGATTCTGGGATTGAGGATACTATTTCAACGTAAGCTCTTGTCCTGGACTCCGAGGAAATATCGCGGCAGAGTGAGGAACCTGTTCAAAAAAAGAAAGGAAAAACAATAAGCTCGGATGGAGTATCATAATGATCCATCCGTTCCCATCCCTAACTGACGGATTACTATCTTTTTTATTGACTTGGGGCCTATAGAGAGTATAATTAACATGGGTGGATTTTGTTTTAGCAGTTTTTTAAGGAAAGGTAGTTATAGTCATGCACAAACGACAAGGATTCATCCCGTTAGAAAAAAGAATCCCTGATCGGGGAAGCGAAAGATTTCTAAGGGGATTCACATTGATAGAACTGTTGGTGGTAATTGCAATTATTGCGCTTTTGATGGGGATATTGATGCCGGCCCTTCAGCGGGTAAGGAAGCAGGCCAGGACCGTCTATTGTCTGAACAGCCTTAAACAACTTGGCCTTGCCATGCAAGCGTACGCTCTTGATAACGAGGATTTTATCCCCCGCGCCCTGGACCATGAAGTGAAATGGATACTGGAATTCATTCCGTACTTAGGCAGTGAATATAGAGAAATCCAAGATTACCGGGAGGTTGACGTATATCAGTGCCCATCCTTTCCTCGTGCCGGAGTAGGTCAATACGGCCACAATAATGGTGAGCAGACAGTGGATTATGTAGTGAACGCCTGGGATATGAAGGACCCGGGTCTAAGAGGCGGTGAGCAGGGGAACCAAAAGGACGAGCCGACCAGGCTCAGCAGTGTGAAGTCGCCTGCCCAGCGTATTTATATGGCCGATAACGAGGCAGGAGATTGGCGCCCTGTGGTGCGGAATAAATATGAGCTTGATATCCTATCAAGGATGAACTATCTGGACGTTTGGTCGAGAACACATTTACCCGCCTCGGAAGAAACTACCAAGGGCAGTAACCTGACTCGACGGATCTCCCGTGATCGACATCGCGGCAATGGGTGTAACAATCTTTTCTTCGACGGCCGGGCCGATTGGCTGCATAGGGACGAAAACACTTCTCGATTTTGGTGTGGCGCAGAATACTAAACTGGAGATTCAGAACATTTACGCCGATTCTATATCTTTCGATATTTAGCCCCAAAATTTATTTGGGGATTTTATATTTGATTCCTCATCATTACGAGCATCGCTTCGCGAGCTGTAGATTCCATATTTTTCGCACCCTAAATGCAGGGATTCCCTAATAGACTTATGCCTTCGGAAGGCTGATACTTACATATCAGGGCAAAAAATGAAACGGTGTGAGTAAGGCCTTTATATAAGAGGCGATATAGGGAAAAATAACAATGGCATTACTTACTGTTTTCAGAACGAGTAAACTGGATGGTGACCTCGGCTACGGCGTCATTGAGGTAAGCGGGAAAAGGTATCCAGTATACAGAGCGAGTCCGTTATTCGGTGATATGGGTCATGGTGTTGTTAATGTACACGGGAAAAAGTATCCGGTACAAAGAATGAATAAACAGGATGGTGATATCGGTTACGGCGTTGTTAATATTCAATTCAAATGAAACCTAAGTAAACAATAATCTTGCAAAAAACGGTTTGCAAGGCACACCGTACGTTACTATTTACAACACTAACTGACACATGAGAAGTGGTAATTGGTGAGTAGTGAGTGGTTAAATGGGGGGGAGGAATTCACTTCAGTACCTGTCCCGATGTTTTTAATCGGGATTCGACATTCCTTGCATTATTGTTTGATTTATACAACTCGACCTGGATTCCTGCCTTCGCAGGAATGACAAACTCAGGCGATTGTCAAACATTAATTAAATTTGGTATAACCGGATAGCGATTCATAGCAATCTCCTCCAAAGAACAGCATAGGCTGAAGTGCATCTTAACGAATTTTAAGGCCTTTATTGAGATGTCCTTCAAGGGGAGGGTCCAGGGTTTCAAAATCGGATGATATAAGAATTTTTGATTCAAAGGGCTGTAAACTAACGTTCCCATATATTTTGTTGCCATGCACGTCGCAATATTTATCTGATTCCAGATCAATGCTAATTACGTCGAGCGACGTATTATAAATAATCAGGGACTTTTTCGGGCTATCTATGGTAATATCATCGAATTGATTTAAGTATGAGAATTCTTTGGAGTTTCCATCGTACCCTGATAATGTACGCCATCCATTAAGTGTTAATTCATCACTTGTCCATCTGTCTTCGTAAGGTTTATAACAACTAACAAGGATATGCCTATAACTATAGGGATTATAAAAATAATTGTTGTCAGACCAGCCAAAATGCACGTCGTCGTAATTTATCGCCAGACAAAATGTTTTCTGTTGCGCATCCGTCGCGAACATGATGTTGTCGAGAACGACCTCATCGACAAGCTTCTCGCCCGGCTGATTGTGGCCGCTGAACCAGATCTGGGCTACCTTGTTGCCATATAGCGTGTTGTTCTGCACGACGTTGCCGGGCGCCCAGTGAAGGATGATGCCCGCCATGTGAGAGTTGATGACTGTATTGTGCTCGATGATTCGGTTGTTGACCCACTCATCCATGCAGATGCCGGCCGCGTCGCCGCCGGAGTATTTCTCGATGGTTACCGGCAATCCCTTGTCATGATTCCGATCCATCGTCTGCCACCCGATCACATCGACAATGATATTGTGGTGGATATGGTCCTTTTCCGGGACATCCCAAAAACCGTCGCTGTATATGCCAGAACTGTCCGACAAGGCAAGACCGGTGTTCGTGATGTAGTTGTAAGAGATGTCGCGGCTGAGTGGCTTTCCGGCCACGTAGATACCCTTTTTGCCCGTGCGGTCGATCCGGTTATTGTACACTCGTGTGAACGGGCCGGCGATGTGTATTCCAAAGCCTGTCCCATTCGTCAGATCCCCAACGAAGTGCTCCGCTGCCGTGGCGTAGACATAGTTGCCCTCGACGTTGTTATGGGAAGCGGCGCCATCGACGTTAATCCCACGAGAGCAGGAATATTTGACCGTATTGCCGACGATCTGATTGTTGTTGCAGGGTCCGCTGCTGGACTGCAAATGGATGCCCAAGGTATAGGTGTGCTCAATAGTGTTGTTCTCAATCGTCATATCGTTCGCCTGGCGCAACCAGATGCCGTACCTGTACGCGTTGTGCATTGCCAGTCCGCGCACGATATTCCAGCCGGTGCCGTCGTAGGTGCGCACGCAGTAGTCCCGATACGTGAACTCCACACCCTCTGCAACGTCGCCTCTGGGCCACAGGAAGATTTTCTTCCGGGCCGGGTCATACGCCCATTCCCCCTCCTCGTTGATCTCGCCCACTATACTGGTGAGGTAGTACCCAAAGCGCAGGGTGATCGCATACCGGGGACTCTTCGCCAGCGTGATCGTCGAATTGGAAAAACCCGCAACCGGGATTTGACCCATCTGCCATGTGGCGGTCTTTATGTGGCATACGGAGCCGTTGAAATATCGATCCGGCTTGGATACAGAGCTGTCGGTGAAGACTGTCTGCTGGTCCGGAACGCTCGTGGGATAACTCCATCCCCTATCCGGATAGCGAGAGCGATTGAGCAATTCCCCATTCTGAAAGACCTGTCTGACCGCAAATGCACTGTCGGGGTGGGACTGCACCAGGGCCGCCACACCCGCAACGTAGATGTGCTCCCAGTATGGATTTCCGGCACAATCGCCGGGGCCGGCGCACTTCTGCCAGTCTGTCACGGGTTCTGCCGCGTTGATTATTGCCTTGCCTTCATCTCCGGGGTAAGCCCAGATCCTTATGGGGTGCGCTTGCGTTCCGCTTTTTGTCAGGATTACCGTTTCTCTGTAGGTCCCGGCTTTTATCAACAGTATGTCTCCCGGTTGTAGTGATTGCGTGCCTCTTCGAATCGTCTTCCAGGGTCGAGTCTCGGTCCCGGGATTGGTATCACGGGCAGCGGGATTGTCTCCATCAACATAATAGGTTGTCGCCAAAGATAGTTCCGGTGGCTTGGTCGTGAAACTCCAGACATCGCCTTTGTGTGTTGTGTACCCATCGAACTCATCTACGCGCCAATAATACGTCTCGCCGAATTCGAGAGGGCCGGGGTAATACTGGGTGTGCACCTGAGGTATTCCCCCCACGGCATTCGCCACGGCGTCAAGATCGTCTCCGAAGTGCACGGTGTGCAGTCTGGTGTCGAAGCCGGCCGTCCACGTGAGGATTACATCCGTGGCCACGAATTTGGCGCTGTCAACCGGAACAGGATTATAGGCTTTGCTGGAGGGAATGAAGAAGCTCCAGACCCTGCCTCTATGTTTGGTCACGGCGTCGATTTCCACTTCATCAACCCGCCAGTAATACGTTGTGCCCGGAACGAGACCATCCGGATATGGGAATCCGGGGAGGCCGACAAAAAGAAATGTCGAGGTCTGATTGCCACGGAAGGTGCCGCCGGTTCCGTTGTTGACTTCTGCGAAGCTCTCACCGAAGTACACGTCGTGCGAGTCGGCCGTTGAACCCGAGACCCAGCTCAGTTCGACCCACGTGTCGGCGCGCATGGCGCCGTCCTCAGGTTCGGGATCGTGGGCAGTCACCGGCTGTTCCATGCTCACATTGTCGAATGTGTACGTGCGCACCTCGCCCGCCGCGTGCGAGGTGACAAACAGGCCTGCTAAAACGTCGGCGGCCATCGGAATGATGACAGGATTCGGCGTCGCGTCTGTACCAACACCATCGGGCTGTTGTATCCAATCAACGCCGTCGGCCGAGGAGTAGCCTGTGATTTTGTCCCCTTCGCGCTTCAGCCTCACCCAATAAGGCGGCGCCCCGCTGGGATTGCCGTGTGCGCTGAAAGAACGGCCGCTGGTGGTCAGCCGGCTCTGAAAGGCTATGCCACCGCCCTCGCCACCGGTTATGGCCATGATCGCGTGTTTGGAGCCCTGGGCGAGCGTTTCGCGAATCATCACGCCGCCCTTGGACCATCTGTCTGAACCGGTGCCATGGCTGACTACGCGTGCAGTGATCTGACCGTTGCCGGACAAGGGTAGGTAAGCATAGTGAAAGGCATCCGAGCCGCCCCAAATGTCGGCGCCGTCCCCGCTTATGGTCCACGTGCCACTAGCCTCATTGGCGCTGCCGCCGGTCGTGCTGATATCCCGGTTTGACCACCCGTGAGGTATCGCGGCCGAGGCATGGCCGACCAGACCCAGTGCCACTGCAAAAGAAATCCAATAAATCAATTTTCTACACACAACAGCTCTCCTCAGAAATGTTTGATAACAACTTTTCCTCTTACTACATTTCTGTTCTGAGGTTAATTCAGGAAAGCCACCATCTTCCACCTTATTTTCTGTGCCCTGTCCGCAAGGCATTCCTGAGCAGCATAAATCTAAGATGTCTCACGTCGTCACTCGCTAATAACAAATCTACACGATTGAAGCGGGATTGTCAAGAAAAAATTGACGGTTTTGACCGTCATCCCGAGCGAAGTCCCCGTTTTTTACTTTCGCCTGAGCCTTGCCTTGCGACGAGAGTCGTTGAGGCGTGCAAGAAAGCACGGGGACGAAGTCGAGGGATCTGGCCTCACAATAACTGCAAGCAACCCTGTCCCGGCGCGCCGGGATCCAGAATCGATCGCACAGAATATCCAATATCGAATAGGGTATATCGAATTATGAACTCAAAGAAGTGTTAAAATAGGTAAAATATTAGCGAAAAATCAATCAAAAACGTTGATACCCTCGAGCAAAAATATAAATTTTTGAATTTTTTTTTAATCATTTCTTTATAAGTACTTAGACCATTTTCCATTCCAAAAAATTAGCCGGATTTCGAATCATTTGTGCAGATAGCTCTAATTATAGAGGTCGTTTTTCGGCCTCCGGCCTAAAGACGGCCAAGCCAATAACCAATTAACTAATCACTACTCACAATTCCAGAACATGGGCCTGCTCATCGAAGTTCGTTTTAACATAACCGGTTGTTTGGAAAAAGCGATAGTTTTCTTTGCGCTCTTGTATCGTCGCCTCTGCTACGGCTATGCTTTCCGGCGAATACCCCTCACCAAGGGCAAATATGCCATAGTGGATCCGGAAGATTATAAACGGCTCAGCAAATATAAATGGCATTGCCAAAAAGGTTCTCGAACATTTTATGCCGTCAGGGTTGTTTATAAGAGCAAACCTGAAAAAAACAAAATTATCTGGATGCACCGGGAAATCCTTAACACACCTGATGGCATGTTCTCTGACCATATCAACCATAATGGATTAGACAACAGAAAGGCGAATCTGCGGCTGGCTACAAAGATTCAAAACAGTCTGAACAGACGAAAAGTTAATACAAGGACTTCGTCAAAATACAAGGGAGTATTTTTCGTCAGGCGAGACAGACGTTGGGTGGCCAGAATAATGGTGGATAAAAGAAGGCGGTATCTCGGCTACTTCACCAACGAGATAGACGCGGCGAAGGCCTATGACAGAGCGGCAAAAATATATCATGGTGATTTCGCGGTGTTGAATTTTAAGTGAACGACCGGTGTTTTTATAATTTGTTTCGCATTTGCTCGGCTTTTGTGGCTTGCTTGAGAATTTTCTTTTCTTTATGCGTGAGGCTGTGCAGTCCGTGGTCGTGCACTTTTTTTAGGATGCGGTCAACTTCAAACTGGAGGTTGTGGTGCTCGGCCATTTTCTTTTTCCATTGGCCGGCTCCGATTTTCAATTTGAATTTGCTGCGCCAGGAGCGTGAGAACACATAAATGGCCCCTGCCACCATACCGGCCAGATGCGCTGCGTGGCCGCCGGCGTTTGCGCCTCTTGTAATTACAAAGAAGAAATACATAATTGTCAGACCGACCGCCGCTACCCTTATCGGCACCGGAAAAAGAATAATAAAGACAACAAATTGCGGGAAAAGGATTGCACAGGCAGCCAACATACCAAGGATTGCGCCGGAGGCCCCTATCATAGGCACGGACCATAAAAATTTGAGGGCGACGAGGAAGGTGTAAAACAGGCCGCCGGCAACGCCGCAACTCAGATAAAATATGAGGAATTTTTTGCTGCCCCAATGGCGTTCGAGTGTCGGCCCGAGGAAGTACAGGCCGAGCATGTTAAAAAGGATGTGGATTATATCGGCGTGCAAAAATTGATACGTTATCAGCCGCCAGACCTGAAGCACCGAGGCAAATGAATTCGGAAAAACAGAAAACCATCTTTCAAAGAAATTTATGGGTTGAGGGAAGCCAGGTACTGAAATGTTTCTTGGAAGAAAGAGGGCCCCGGCAAAAAAAACAGCAAAATTGATAATCAGCAAAGACCTGACGACGGGTGTGATTCGCGGGAAGTGCATCCGCATCTGCGGTGCATGGCGGTATTGCGACTGGAAATCCGCCTGAGTGTAATCTCTGTCGTAAAGACCCATAATACTACTCTCGAAGTTTTCACTCCCTCACGGTCGCAGCCCTGGTATTATTTATTACTCAAATTGACCGATACGAACATTTTGGCAATTATAAGTATCGTGCTCCCAAGAACATACGACAATTTGTCATTCTGACCGAAACGTAGTAAAGCGAAGAATCCGGCTTCCACTAAAAGTATCATATCTACCACTAAGAACAGATGCTTCGCCTTGCGGCTCAGCATGACAGTAAAAAATCGGTCAGTTTGAGTTTGTTATATATTATGGTCAATTTTGCGAAATGTTCAAGTTAAAAAAGCATAATATAAAAATAAGACCCAAGAAGCAAGATACAGGACTCAAGACTTACGCGTTTTGGGTTTCATTATCTGAAGTATTGCCATCAGGACCGCACCGAAGATAATCATAGCGATGCCGATAATTTGCGATACTGTCAGGCTGTCAAATTCGAGGGGATTGTCATCGCGTAGAAATTCTATGAGAAATCGGGCCAGGCCGTAAAGAACAAACATTAAAGCAAAGGTTGAGCCGGGTTTGGTAAAGATTTTACCGGCGGTTTTAGAACCGGCGGCATTTTGGGACCTTCGCCAGAAAAAATAAAGTATGAGACATAAGACAGCGGCACTAGCGGACGTATATAATTGGGTTGGGTGGACAGGCAGGCATCGATATTTGCCCGTTGTGACCTCGATTTTTTGCTGGGCGGTTAACTCTTCGTACGGTTTTGGGTGCCAATTTCCATCATTGTCGATAAAGCTTAAATATTCACGAGGTAATTCCAATTGGGGGGCAGGGCGGTTCCTTTCCAAATCGGGGTTTACTTGACTGAGATAAGCGATTGAGTTATAGGGAAAACGAACGGCCCAGGGCAGTTCTGTGGGTTTACCAAAACAGCAGCCGTTTAGCAAACAGCCGATTCTGCCGAATACAAGAGCCAACATCAGAGCGATAGCGAGAACATCAAGATAGTGACGAATGGGGAGCTTGTGATAGAGTAGATAAAAAAAGATGATGGTGATGGCCAAGAGAACGCCGCCCAAAAGCTCGAGGCCGCCGTGCCAGATTGCAAAGACGGATACCGGGTCTTCTTTGAAATGCTCAAAATAATGAATTACGTAAAACAGTCGCGCCCCTACCACTCCGCCTATTAACGAGTAAAGGGCGGCGTTGGTAATGAGCTGAGGGTCGGGTGTGATATTGCGGCTGAGGTGCCTTATCAAAGAGACGGCGGCAAGAAAACCAATGACCATCATCAGGCCATAGCTTTTTAGGGTCACATGGATAAAAGGTATCTCGAAAAGTTCAGGAAACATAATTTATTTTCGATTGTTGATTGTCGATTTTTCATTTTGGCAGCAATCTATCCTGCTCCCCGATCGGAGTCGAGGAAAAGTTTCGCAGGAATGACATTTAAATATTCATCAATGACATATTGTAAAGCGTCATTATATATTATCGTTTGCGTGTGTCCACGAGAATGTTGTCTATTAGTCTTGCGGGGCCGATTCTGACGGCTACGGCTGCGAGGACTTTGCCGGCAATTTGGTCGATGTTCCGGAGCGTCTCGTCGTCAACGATACTTATATATTCTATCTCTATTGACGGAAACTGTTGTAATATTTTGCGCATCTCAGTGATGATTTCTGTGGTTTCTTTGACGCCGGCATCGATCATCTGGCGGCACTTTTGGAGGGATTTGTAAATGTTCGCCGCATCCTTTTTTTGCTGTTCGGTTAGATATTTATTTCTGCTGCTGACGGCCAGGCCGTTCGGTTCGCGGACTGTGGGACAGATGATAATTTCCAAGGGCATATTCAAATCAGCGACCATTCGCCTGATAACAATTGCCTGCTGAGCGTCCTTCTGGCCGAAATAAGCAATATCAGGAACAACGATATTAAATAACTTGGTACAGACAGTGGTTACTCCGCGAAAGTGGCCCGGACGGAATTGGCCACAGAGCGATTCTGTTAATTTTTCGACGTTTACCCAGGTGAGATTTTCCGCCGGGTACATTTGTTCGGGCGTAGGAGCGAAAACAACATCAGTACCTGCCTTTATGCAAATTTCAAGGTCGGCATCGAGAGGTCTCGGATATTTTTCAAAATCTTCGCCGGGGCCAAACTGTGTTGGATTGACAAAGATGCTGACAACGACAAAGTCACATTCCTTAACGGCCGTTTCGATTAACGAAATGTGGCCAACGTGGAGTGCTCCCATTGTCGGGACAAGGCCGATTCTTTTGCAACCGCTGCGGGCGGCTTTTACCAGGCTTTTGACCGATTCTATTGTTTTTGCAACTTCCATTGTTAAATTTTAGATTGCTTCGGTTTCGACTCCACTCAGGGTTAAAGGCCCTTTGCGCTCGCAATGACAGAATGGCCGACAGTATAACATTTTATCTGATTTGTTAGATGGTCGATATTGGCATCTTTATTGTAGTCCAGCTCTGGGACCTGTTTACGGATGACAGGGCAGGTTTTCCAATTGCTGAAGAGCTGCTCGTAGCCAGCATCAAGATTTTCCAAGAACTGTTGCTCGATTTTCTGTTCGTAAGGACGATTTCGTTTGTGAATACGCTCAAGGCAATTATGTGTCGAATCAACCAGATATATTACCAGCACGGGCAAAGTTACTTTGCGGTTAGAAGGTTGATAAATTTTCTCGTATAAGGCCAACTGTTCCGGGGTCAGTGTTTGGCTGCTATAGATAAGCTCTTTATCAAAGATATAGTCAGTTATATATATTTGGCCATTCTTTAATGCGTTATGATTTAACTGTTCAACTCTGCTGGTGAGGAAATATAATTGCGAATCGAGGGCGAGCTCTTTTTTCCCGGCGTAAACGTCAGGCATAAAGGGATTGGTGTCGTAAGGTTCGGGCAGCATTTGACAGCTGAGGCGGTTCGACAGTTTTTTTGCCAGGGTAGTTTTTCCGACACCAATAATGCCGGCTATGCTGACAAGCTGCGGCAAGTGGGGATTAGGTCCAAAGTCACAGCCGTTCAATCGATTAGCTAATACACATACGGATTCGTTCATAACCGGATGAAGCAAATTGGCATCGAGCTGACACAGGCCCCTGAGCACAAACGAGCGTAAGTGCATTTGTGGATGCGGGATGGTTAAATGCGGACTATCTATTACTTTGGAGCCATACAGCAAGATGTCCAAGTCGATGGTTCTCGATGACCATTTTTCCTGCCTTATCCTGCCAAGCGCAGTTTCAATATTGACCAGAGTCTTGTGTAAATCGTCCGGGCTTAGAGTTGTCCTTAGTTCGGCAACAGCGTTTAAGTACTTTGGCTGCTCGGTTTGTGCCAGCGGAGCCGTTTCGATTAGCTCACTTGCACGAGCAACCTCGATATCCGAGACTTCGGCGAGCATTTTGAGAGCACTATTTATGTAGTCTTCTCTGTTGCCTAAATTGCTGCCCAGGCCGATATATGCTGTTGTCATCTTGTAAAAAATCCGATTTCGTTTTTCACTGTGATTTTTTGTTTTACACTTTTTGAAATCGCTCCAGGGCTTCTTTGACGTTGTCCGGTGTTGCAAAGGCAGTAAGACGGATGAAACCTTCTCCGGCTGAGCCGAAGCCAGCCCCGGGAGTGCCGACAACTTGTGCCTTGTTGAGCAACGTGTCAAAGAATTCCCAGGAACTAACACCGTCCGGGGTCTTTAACCAAATATACGGTGCGTTGACGCCGCCGTAAACGGTATAACCGATTCGGCTGAGTGTCTCACGGATGAGCCTGGCATTGGTCATATAAATATCAATAATCCGTTGGTTTTGCTCTTTACCCTTTGGGCTATAAACGGCAGCGGCACCGGCCTGGGTGACATACGATACGCCGTTGAACTTTGTGCAGTGGCGTCTCTTCCATATCGGGGTGACCTCGACCGCCCTGCCGTCGTTAGTGTAGGCCTTCAACTGCTTCGGAATAACGGTGAATGCGCATCTGAGGCCGGTAAAGCCGGCGGTTTTGGAGAAACTGCGAAACTCGATGGCTACTTCTTTTGCACCATTAATCTCATATATGGAGTGCGGTATGTCCGCGTTAGAGATAAAGACCTCGTAAGCGGCGTCAAAAAGAATTATCGCTTTGTGCTCACGTGCGTAATCTACCCATTTTTGCAGTTGCTCTTTTGTCGCTACCGCACCTGTAGGATTGTTGGGGAAGCACAGGTAAATCAAATCGACTTTTTCCTTTGGCAAGTCCGGTACAAAATTATTCTCTTCAGTACAGGGCATATAAACAATGCCTTCGTACCTGCCCTGCTCGGCTGGTCCGCCGGTTCTGCCGGCCATAACGTTGGTGTCCACATATACCGGATAGACGGGGTCGGATACTGCGACGATGTTGTCGAGACCGAAAACTTCCTGCATATTGCCGGTATCGCATTTTGCACCATCGCTGATGACGATTTCGTCTATACCGATATCGACGCCGCGAGACTTAAAGTCGTTTTCCTTTATGACTGTCCGGAGAAACTCATATCCTATACCGCTGTCATCGTAGCCTCTGAAGGTCTCGCTGCGACCCATTTCGTCGACCGCCTTTTTCATCGCTTCGACGACAGCAGGCGCCAGAGGCTGGGTAACATCGCCTATGCCCATACTAATGATTTTGGCGTCCGGATTGGCCTCTTGAAAAGCCTTTTTTCTTCGGCCAATTTCCGGGAATAAATAACCGGCCTGGAGTTTCAGGAAGTTTTCATTAATTTTTATCATTGTTTACTCTCATATTGGTTAGTTGCTTCTAATAGTGGGGCAAGCCCCACCCTACAGGATTCGATACAGAAGTGAGTAATTTTAGTGGCTGGGTGGGGGTGCGTCAACCATAAGTTCATAAGAGCACAGGGCAAGGAATATAGAATATCGAATAATGAATTTTGAATGGAGAAGTTGAGATTGCTGCGTCCACCTTCGGCGGACTCGCAATGACTTCCTAATAGACTCTTCGCTTCGCTCAGAATGACGTAGTTTTTAGTCTTGCGAATTTTCGTTTTCCGACGCGGATGACCATGCCGTCTTTGGGTGTGATTTCGGCGTTCGGGTCGTTTAATTTTTTGCCGTCGATGTATGCGCCGCCTTGTTTGATCATTCGTTTTGCCTCGCCACCGGTCGATACGAGTTTGCAGTTAAGCAGCAGCTTGCTCGCAGCGATCGGCTCGGTGGGTATTTCAACTTCCGGTACTTCGTCGGGCAGTTGGCCTTGGGCGAATACCTTGTCGAATTCCGCGGCGGCGGTCTGAGCGGTGGATTGGTCGTAAAATTGAGCGACTATAGTTTTGCCTAAGAGGACCTTGGACTGCTTGGGGTGTGTCTTGTCAGGGCTGATAAGCTCAGCTATTTTTTCGGTTGGCAGGTCGGTTAAAAGCGTAAAGTAGTTTTCCATCATATTATCAGAGATACTCATAACCTTGCCGAACATATCTTTCGGCTCACCGGTAACGCCGATGTAGTTGTTTTTGGATTTGCTCATTTTTTCTTTGCCGTCCAGGCCAACAAGGATGGGCATAGTGATTACGACCTGAGGGCTCTGTTCGTGGATTCGCTGAAGGTCTCTGCCAACAAGGTTATTGAAGGTCTGGTCTGTGCCGCCTAATTCAACGTCGCTTTCTATCATCACTGAATCATAACCTTGCATAAGCGGATACAGGAATTCGTGGATGCCAATAGGGTCGCCTTTCTTGTGTCGCAGCTCGAAGGTGTCCCGCTCAAGCATTCGGGCTACGGTCATATTGCTGGTTAGCTTGATGATGTCA
>JBGVTO010000420.1:0-15996 GCA_041862635.1 Phycisphaerae bacterium
AAATCACCGCAGCGGTAATGCGGTCCAATTCAGAGCAGAATTCGTCTGCGAAGATGAATTTCTTTCTCGCTGCCAGCGCCATCGCCAGGCGAAATCGGTACTTTTGGCCTTCGCTGAGATTGCAGGGTTGATTGAGAATGCAAAAACAATCGTTCAGCCCGGCGATGCTGAGCATTCTAAGGCTTCTCAGCATATCACCATCAATACAGTCGATTAACGTTTTGTCGCTCGGCAGTTTTATTTGGGCAAGGTTAATCCTGTCGGAGACGGGGATGGATTTTTCCAGCTCGCCCAATAGAACGCTTTTACCGGCTCCCGATGGCCCTGTGATATAGACGATGTTACCATCATTTATTTCCAGTTGACAACTATGGTTGAGACACCTTTCAGTTAGTCCATCCACAGTTAGCCCGAACATCCTGCAGACTAAGGCAACCTTGTCGGTAATTGTTCCCTGCCAGTTGAAACTTTTTGATACGCTGTATGTTGGCATAACTCGTACCTCGTATTACGTTATACGTTATCCTTCAGGATACTTTGTATTTTTTTCATAGTCTCGCGAACGCGATAAAAGCTCCGGTGCCGCTTCAAGGCGATTTTTCTTATTGATAGACCTGTCAGGAAGTAGTCCTTTGCGATGGTCATCTGTTCTCTGGTAAATTTGTCACGGTTCCTCAGGCAGACTATGTATTGACTGTCTAAGAGTCGTTTTGTCAGTCTGTTTATTCTTCGAGCGATACTTGTATCGCTAATGCCGGTCAGTCGGGCTATCTGCCGAAAGCTATTGCCGTTCTCCAGATACATTGTCATCAGGACCTTGTCTTTCCCGTTTAGAAGGTTCAGCCTGCCTCGCAGCAGGTCGATTTCGTCTCGATACTGATTTTTAGCTTCCAGCGTTTTCTGTGAGATATTTTTGTGAATTTTTTTCATCTACTACTCTGCGAGGTCGCTACGCAGCACAAGGTTAACCGTCGGCCATGCCTGGATACGAGCATCAAGGGCTTATATTAGGCCAATCCGCCCCGCCCCTGCTCTTTTGCCCCCACTGTTTTGTTTCTCATCTCGATTGAGTCTGCCAAAGTCGAATCAAAACAACTGGGCATCTATGGTAAATCCAACTATGTTTATTATATATTTACCTAACATATCTCAAGTTTAACTTCTTACATAACTTTGTCAAGTGTTTTGTATGAATTTTTACAAAAATTTTGAAAAATTATAATTATGCCAAACATTTTGGGGATTTTTTTCACCGAGGAAATGTCAGAACTTCCTGTCAATAGTATATTTTCGTACTTCGAAGGAATTTCGTATTTCGGAGGAATTTCCTATTTTGGAAATTCATCATATCTAAGAAAACATCCAAATCTGCATCAAAAAATGAGCTTATTCCCCTTTAATAAATTCTCCTAAAAACCACTTTGCATGTGTCTAACCGAATATTTCCCAGCCTTTTTAGCCTGCTTTACAGGGTCATAGTTTTTGTATTGTTTAACGATGGGCAAGCCCTCACTCTGTTCGAAAAAAGCTGGAACTTAAAAAATTTGTATTAGGGCTTGAATTACGATATTTCCCTGCGATGATAAGAGTCTATGAGCAATTGTGTTTGGGTAGTGTTACAAACAAAGGTGCAGAAATGAGCGGTATAGGTGATAAATTTCAGCAGGAAACAAAGTATGAGCCGAGCAGGATGCCAATAGATAGACTGGTCTGGGATCCTAAGCCAGCTTTGTACAAGGAATATCCAGAAGCACAAAAGATTGAGCTTCCGTCTTTTGAGCCGAATCAAACTATGAGTCTGGACCAAACATTAAGGCAGAGAAAGAGCATCCGTGATTTCCTTGCCAGACCGATTAGCAAAGACCAGCTTTCGTATCTGCTTTGGGCCTCGACCGGTATCCAACGCATCGAGGATGGATATGAATCTGGTTTCCCGCAAAGCGGGGGCCCTCGCACAGCCCCATCGGCAGGAGCCCTTTATCCGATAGAGACCTATGTTGTTGCCAACGATGTAAGGAAACTGGAAGCGGGAGTTTATCACTACTCTATCAAGGCTCATCAGCTTGAGCAATTAAAGCAGGGCGAGTTCCGCCGACAGATTGCCAGGGCGGCTTTAGGTCAAGGGATGTGCGCTACGGCTGCTGTTGTTTTTGTTTGGTCGGCTATCTTTGAGCGCTGCAAATGGAAATATGGTCAGCGGGCGTACAGATATATTTACCTTGATGCCGGCCATATCGCTGAAAATCTTGCTTTGGCGGCTGTTAGTTTGAATCTCGGTAGCTGTGAAGTTGGGGCCTTGTACGATGAGCAGGTCAATGCGATTTTGGGCATTGATGGTATAGAAGAAAGCGTACTTTGCATGGCGGTTATCGGGGTTCCGGCCTGATGGCAGAAACTTATGCACAGGCAGTTCCAAGTGTTATCGGTGGCTGACTGAACAGAATGTTTAATAACCAGCTTTCTGCCGAGAAAAACTTTGCAGGATATTGTCCTAAAAAAGTTTTACATTGAGAAGCCGAGCAGTTATACTAAGTACTCGAAAGGAATCTCATTCTATCCCACACTATAGGGACGGCAAAATAGTGCGCAAAGTAACTTTGCGAAAGACAGGGAGTAACGGATATTATGTCAGGAAGGAGTCCCGAAGTAGTAGTAGTTGGCGGTACCTATGTTGATATGGCGATAAGGTGCGGCCAAATCCCATCACCCGGCCAGAGTGTTATCGGCACCGCTCTTTCATACACAGCCACCGGTCCGGGACCAAATCAGGCTGTGGAAGCTGCATTGTGCGGCTGTGAGGTGCATCTTATCAGCAAAGTCGGCGGCGACCCATTTGCTCAGATGGCCAAGGCAAGTCTGGCTGAGTTCAATGTCATTACTGACTTTATCTATACCGCCAAAGCTAAAAATACAGGCGTGGCTGTAACCCTAGTTAATGCTGAAGGCGAAAACGCTGCCTGTTACTACAGCGGTGCTAACAGCGCCTTACAAGCTCGGGACATCGAGGCCGCTGAACAGATTATCTCTAAAGCTGACGTGTGTTTGATTCACGGCCGATTGCCACAGGAAGCAATTGTAGCCGCTGTTCGTTGTGCGAAGGTGCACGGCACAAAGGTCATTCTTAATCCTGCAAGACCGATAGAGCAACAAGGCCAAGAAAGCAGCGACCTGCCTGTCGACTACTTTACCGTTGATATCCTGCTTTCTAATCTTTATGAAGCTGCGGAGATTGCCGACCTTTCAGCAGCCAATGTTCGTACCGCCAAGCTGATTGGCTCTGATCTTGTGGCTCGTGGCGTTGGCTCTGCTGTGATAACAATGGGCAGGCGGGGGTGTATGGTTGTGGACAGAAGCGGCGCCGACCAGATCCCAGGTTATGAGGTAGAACTTGTTGACCAGACCGGCAGTGGAGAAGCATTTGCTGGGGCGCTGGCTGCTTACTACGCTGTAGAGAACGATGTAAGAGGAGCGGTCAAATTCGCCTCGGCGGCAGGTGCCTTAGCCTGCACAAAGTTCGGCTCAGCCGAGGCACTGCCCACAAAAGCCGAGATTATCGAGCTTTTACAGAAGGAAGATACCGAATAAAAGTAAAACTCGATACCGGATGTACAGCAATTACTCCTCCATTACTGTCTGGACTCTGTTTGAGAGCAACCGTAATACCTTCTAATTTCAAATCCTCAATTCTACATTCATCACGAACTGTGATTTTTACTCTTTTTTGAAGAAGATTCGATTAAGGTCAATTCCACGACTCATCTTCGAGTGTATCAAGGCCCATAATGACATCGTGCATAAAAACTCGTCTTCCGCTCGGTGTGTCGTGAGCGGCATAGGTCATTCCGCGTGCCGAATCGTAGTAGGCATACCAGCTATAGGCGGACAACCATTCATAATCCTCGTCATCAACTTTTGCGTTCAGGCCGTTTCCTAACGGTATCTCTTTCATTTTTCCCTCTTATTTTCTCAAAACCCCGGAATACCTTACTTTGTACTTTATTGTAATCCCTGACGTCTAAAATGGCAATGTTCGTTTTGGGTGAGGTGAAAGTGATTCGTGCACGATTTTCAATCAAAACCGCTGATACTTACTTGAAAAGTAAGCAAGGCTAAACGCGGTGGAAGGTGGTCTCATGAGTCAAAATAGGTAAAAATATCCACAAGTTTTCAATCAAATCCGCTGATACTTACTTAAAAAGTAAGCAAGGCTAAGCGGGGTGGAAGGTGGTCTCATGAGTTAAAATAGGTAAAAATAATTGCAAGTTTTCAATCAAAACCGCTGATACCTGTGAGCAAAAATCAAAATTTTTGCAATTTTTTTTATTCATTTCTACAAAAGCATTTACGGAAAAAGCTCAGTTAGAAAATCCTGCGATTTTCGTATCAAACGTGCAGAT
The DNA here is from genome assembly GCA_041862635.1 of Phycisphaerae bacterium. GTDB lineage: Bacteria > Planctomycetota > Phycisphaerae > Sedimentisphaerales > Anaerobacaceae > NIOZ-UU13. Next base: position 4,398 of record JBGVTO010000420.1, read on the forward strand.
AGCTCTAATTATAGAAGCAGTGATCTGCAACTTGTAGCTGGTTGATAGTAACTGGTTTATTTAACCACCGAGCAAAAAAAACGGAGTTCTAAGTATGGGATTTGACCTTGATATCTTTCAAGATGAGCAACTTGAGGCTGATTATATTGAGTGGCTCGTTGACGAACAGTCGGTTGATGTTCGAACACACTTTGAGAAGCTGTGGGAATATTACGCAAACCCCAAGATGGAAATACACGGCACCGGTGCCTGTGACAGAAAGGTGAACGAATCAGGGCGGTGCTATGTGCAAGCACAAGAATATGGACTTCCTGCGAGAATTACGGGGCTCGTACACAATGGGCAAGTGGGTGTCTTCGGCGTGAGGTGTGCCCGCGACGTGCAACGAAAAGAAGTAGTAATTGAGAACGATATTGCCTGGCGAATAAACGCAGCTGTAGACTTTTTGTTCGGCAAACCGATTAGTTTTGTTTCGAAATCTCCGGATGGCCAAAAAAGTGCAGAAATTGAGGCGATATTAAAGGCACTGTTTGCGGCCAACGGCGCTATCGGATTTTTCCAGGATATGGCAGTGCTCGGAAGTGTGTATGGTTTTGTCGATTGTCTCGTCAGGCCTGGCGAAGAAATCATCGAACGCATTTCCTCCTCCTCCCAAACCCTCTCACCGGGTTCCCGCAAAGCGGAAGATCTCGAAGATGTGCTGCAATCGGCAGAAACAATCGGCTTAGAATTGATTGAGGCACCGAGAGCACTGCCTGTTCTGGATGAAAACGACTATAAAAAGATAAGATATTACGTGCAGCACTTCTACCAGAAGAAAAACTCACTGAGTAAGAAAAACTCATTTCTATCAAGAATATTCTCCGGCGGTAAACGAAGCAGTAATAGTCGGCAAATAGTTGCGGTGACGGAGATTAGTTCTGATGTGGCTTACCAGAGATATGAAGACAAGCAGCTTGTTGAGCAAGCCCAATTGCCGTGGGGTTTTCTGCCGGTAGTGCATATCCAAAACATCGCTCAGCCATACTACTATGAGGGGCTAAGCGACGTCGAGCCATTGATACCACTGCAGGATGAGCTGAATACCAGATTGAGTGACAGAGCAAGCAGGATTACGTTCCAGTCGTTTAAGATGTATCTGGGCAAAGGGATAGAGGGCTTTGAGGATAAGCCCATTTCGCCCGGCAGGATGTGGTACACCGACAATCCGGAGGCGACAATCGAAGAGTTCGGTGGAGATGCGTCAACGCCAAGCGAGGGTCTGCACATCGCTGAAATCAGAGAGTCGCTGGACAAGGCCAGTGGGGTAACACCGGTAGTGGCCGGGGTTCTGAAGAATAAGCTCGGGAACCTTACAAGCGCGGTGGCCCTTCGACTAACGCTTATGGGGATGCTCTCAAAGAACGAACGTAAGAAATTTACTTACAACGAGGGGCTTAAAAGAATCTGCAGGATGGTTCTGGCGATACTCGATACGGCTAATATCTATAAGACTTCCGAGATGGACAGAGAGGTCGATATCGTTTTTCCCAGCCCACTGCCTGAAAACATGATGGAGAAACTAAAAGAAGCCCAGATTAAAAAAGAGCTGGGTGTTCCGACTGAGCAGGTGCTCAGAGAATTAGGCTATGAGACCACGAGAGAAAGTTAATATTTTGAACGGTGAATTCCCGCTTGTGAGGGAATGGAATATCCGGAGGTTTTATGAGTCCGATTGAGACACAAGAGTTTTTGTCAGAAGAGGGTTCCCGCCTTGCGGGGTCCCAAGACATAACAGGAGCAGGTGACAATGACAATATGAAACTTGTTCCGGTGACTGAGTCAATCCGCTATCGAAAGAGGGCACAGAGTGCTGAGAAAAAGGTTGAAGCTTTGATGGAGCAACTGGCGGAGGCAAAATCGCAATTAACAACGATGTCTGAGCAATTGAGTAACATTCAGGCCGAACAGAAACTGACTCGCAAATTAGCTGCTGCGGGGACAGTTGATATGGAAACGGCTGTATTGCTTGCCAAAGCTAAATTGGAAGGGCAAACGGAAGCGGATTTGGACAGAGTAATTGAGCAGTTGAAAAATGAAAAGCAATATCTGTTCGACCCCCTGCTTTCTTGCGAAAGCAAGAAGGGGGGTGGAACCGTGAGAACAAAAAAGACCGCAGGAGTTAAGGAGCGAATGACAAACAACCAAACAGTTCTCGAAAGGGCAGCTAAGAAGGCGGCAACTACAGGTAATCGAACAGATTTGCAGGAATATTTGAAACTGCGAAGGAATTTTATGTAATTCTGGTGAGTAGTTAAATAGTGAGTGGTGAGTAGTCAAGCAACCAATCACTAATAAACCAATTAACTAATTGAAGGAGAAGAACAAATGGCTTTTACAGGAAAAGCGACATATTCAGCGGGTACGACTTTGCCGGAGCTGGCTGAGGACGTATCGGATTTGATTGGGATAATTTCGCCTTATGAGACGCCTTTGCTGGATGCTTTAGGTGACCCTATGAGAGAGACAACGAGCACACATCATGAGTGGCTTGAAGATGAACTTTTGCCCAATAAGGATGCTATCAACGACAGCACCTATACCGACCCGAGTACCGACACAGACTTTGTAGTTGATAACGGCAGCAGGTTCCGCGTGGGTGACCAGATTCAGATAGAAGGCAGCGAGGAATTAATGCTGGTAACCGGCATCAACAGCAATACGCTGACGGTGGTTCGCGGTTATGCGGGCACTACGGCGGAAGACCTTTCTGACAATCAGGTGATAAACATTCTCGGAAACGCCGCTCTTGAAGGGGCGGACAAGCCCGGTGCGAGATTTACCAATCGCAGCAGATGCGGGAACTATACGCAGATATTTACTGCTACGGTGGAAGTGAGCGGGACGGATATGGCTGCAAGCCAGCTGGGTCTGGCTGACGAGATGGATTACCAGAAGCAGGAACGGCTGCGTGAGCTGCTTCGCGATCTGGAAAATACGGTTGTCAACGGCGGTGAGCCGGCGAGTACTCCCGAAGGCAGCGGTTCGGTGAGAAGGTCGATGAATGGTATCATTCAGCACCTCTCAACTAATGTTTTCCATACCGGCGACAGTGGCTTTCCAACAGGCACCGGTCTTGACGAGGACAAGATTAATTACGTGCTCAGGCAAATCTGGGCCAACAGCAACGGCAATGTGGACCTGATTGTGGTCGGTGGTTATCAGAAGCGAAAGATAAACGCCTTTTCCGCCGACAGCCGAACCTACGGGGCCAATGATACGACTTTCACCGACATGATTAGCATTTATGAGAGTGACTTCGGGGTCTGCAGAATTATTACCACCCGATGGATGCCGCAGGATGCAGCGCTTCTGCTGGATTCGTCCCGTATTAATGTGCTGCCGTTGGCGGGGCGTAATTTTCATTTCAAGCCGTTGGCAAGCGGCGGTGATTATGAGTGCGGTGAACTGATTGGCGAATATACCGTGGAGCTCAAAAACGAAGCGGCACATGGTCTTATTCGTGACCTAAGTACCAGCTAAACTACGGGGGTGCAGCAGGCGCATCATAATGCGTCAGGGCGAAGGTGCTCAAAAGGCAAACGCTCTTTGGGCACCTGAAAAGCCCTCCTGATTGGAAGGGAGCCAAAGAAAATGGTTAGTTTCTCAAGCGATGCAGATATTTTGAAATATGAACCGATATTGTTCGGAGACTTGCATCTGCCACAGCAGGTACTGGCAACAGGGACAGGGGGGGCACTTAGCGGGACGACTTTTACGGCAGGTGGTGCAGATTTTGTAAGTGCGCAGGTATCGTCGGGTGGCGTTATATACCTGCGTTCTGCGGATGGGACTCTGGACGGGGCGTATGAGATAGTTTCAGTAGATTCGTCGACACAGCTTACTATTTCCGTAATCAGGTCGGATTCAGCGATGGCTGCCGTAGCACCGCCAGCGGCTACTGAAATATTCTATCGCATCAGCACGTTCGGACCACAGGCTAATGAAGCTGGTTTTCAATTGACCGAATACTTCAATATCAGCCCGGGTAATCCTGCAAGTGACATAGATGCAGAGGATATTCTGGACACGAATGTTTTGAAGAGGATGTCGGTTTTTGCAGTCATCTCAACTGTATATGCGATGTTAGCGAGTAAAGCCAAAGACGAGAATTTCTGGAAGAAAAGCCTGCACTATCAGAAGCTTTTTGCCAAGGCAAGGGAACGGTGCCGGCTCAGCATCGATATCGGCTCTGATGGGGTGGCTGATGTTACCAAAGTTGGGGCATCTGGAAAGTTAGTGAGGGATTAGTCTGCAAAGAGAAGACAGATGAGTGTTACTTTAGATGGACAAAATTTGTTTGACGAGCAGCAGTTAGAAATTGAGCAGGACAGTTTTAACCGAGACTCGATAGAGAAAGCTGTGGCGGGACTGGATGGTGTGCTCAGTATTGATATTGGTGGGCGTGCCAGGAAGATAAGACAAAAAGGTATACTGCGGGCACAAAGCCGAACGCAGATGAATACCAGAATCAATGTAATATCGGCATATATGGACGGCAATACACACACGCTGGTAAGCAATGAGGGTGAAATATTTGATAACCTTCGTATGGATTCCTTCAAAGTAAACAGGAAGCGGGCAGGTGGCATCTGTATGGTTGTCGATTATGAAATCGTTTATACACAGTTAGTTTGATAGCGTAGAGCGTAGAGCGGATATAAAAGGTAAAAGCAGTAATGGGACTCATCAGCACTGGGATAGAAAAGGTCAGAGCGTTTGAATTGCCCGCTGGTATTTGGGCAGACGGCAAGTGTGTCGAGACTCCGCGAGCAGCACTGGTGAAGTGGTCAGCCAAAGCGAATTCGAGCGATATGTTCTATCAGGTTTATGTGAACGGCCAATATGCAGGGGCAACGATCGACAATCGACAAAGGCAAATGATTGTTCCGATACCTACCTCTTTGGAATCAGCGGTTCGGATTGAGGTCTTTGCCGTTGAGGCCGAGCAGGCGAGTACCGATTTTAGCAATGAGCTTGTCCGGCCACCGGCTACCAGTGGACGGGCGAGAATAAGATTGTTGCGGAGTCAGAACCTGCCGAGTGACGCAACTGCTGAAATCTACTTTGATAATGGCACGGGCGAAGTTGATTATGATACGCCGTTGACTAATTCGCCAATAAGGATTTGGCCCGCCTGGCAGGACAAGGCCGGCTTTGGGATGGGCGGATTCGGCGTTTGTGCCTTCGGTTATGAGTCGGCAGCAGCGGTTGGATTCGGGAAGGGCAGTTTCGCACATGGTCAGTTCGGGCTTGATGCCGATACGATTGAGTGGGTAAGCCCGCCGTTACAGGCCGGTGTTTATAAGTTTGGTGTTAAGGTCATCGACGGGAGGGGAAATGAAAGCAATGCCAGCGAAACCGAGCCAATCACAGTAATACCAGCGGCAAGACCCGCTGAGCGAGTAAGCATTTCTTCATTCGATAAACAGACGAATCAATTGGTGCTCAAAATAGAAGATAGCGTTTAGCGTACAAAAAAAAGGAAATGGATTCCTGCTACCCGCTTTGGCAGGCACAAGTTCCGCAGGAATGACATAAGGAGAATATTATGGCTGAAGTGTATCCATCCGACAATGAATTACTGAACATACAGTCTGACGGTGAGACCGGTGTTGAGTATATAGCAACCGGTACGGCGCCTTACTATCTGGAGTTTCGAAAATTACTGTATCGGCTGTTGTTAGCTACACGGCGTGCAAACGACTTGCGAGTCTATGATGAAGGTGGGCTGGACATTGGCGTAAAAGCAGGCAAGTTCTGGTTAGATACGGAGCTGATGAGCTATGCCAGTTCGTCGGGTAATACTTTAGCGGACGACAAGCAAAATATTTACGTCTATCTGAATTCGTCTGCTTCTCTTGTAATCAACGAATACAGCAGTTTCCCTGATATGGCAACTACGCCGCATATTCGGCTGGCGATAGTAAGCACCTCGGGTGGTGACATCGACTCGATAACTGATTGCCGAGCGGGCCATAATGCTTTGGTGCCATACGGAGCCGGTGGTGTGAAAAAGACTATCGAGGCACATACCAGTGATGACACACTTACGACAGCGGAATCCGGCAGTGTTCACAGTAACCTTGGCGCCACCGGGACAGTTACACTTACGCTGCCCGCTTCGGCACCTGCGGGGACGGTATTTAGTTTTGCAGTCCAGGCCGCTTATGAACTGCGTATTGACCCGGGTACAGCGACAATCCGAGACGACAGCGGCCAGACAGCGGACAAATATAAATCAGCTAATGCGGTCGGAGAATGCCTTAGCCTCGTAGCTGATTCCAATGGCGATTGGTCAACTATTGCCAAGAATGGAACCTGGACAGAGGAGGCGTAAATATGCTTATTTCCACAACCAAACCACCAGCCGGCTCTGTTGGATTAAAAGAAGTCGATAAAGATTTCTGTGCTGCTTCAATCGGAGCAAAAGGAGTATATCCGAGAAGGCACTTTGTTCCGAAACTCATCGAACCTTTTGATGATACCTCACAATGGGATACCGGTATACGCGTAACTAAAGCTGCTGATACTACTAATTATATCTGCTCACAGGCAAGTACGCCACAGTCAATGAAGTGCACAAAGCAATTCGGTGGTACATCATCTTTTACAACCAAAACGATTACCGAGATCGATTTAACTAATACTCTGGTATATGTACGATTCTATGTGCACGAAGGTAGCGGTGTTTCATATTATGACAAAATTTCGGCGACTTATCTTATTGTTGGTGACAGTACTTTTTCAAATTACCAGATGATGTTGCTTGCCGAGAGTGGGTATATAACAGGCCCTGGCTGGTATGAGAGAATTATCGCACCGAAGATGGGTAATATGGATGCCGGGACCTATCCATTATGCTGGGAGCATGTTACAAAACTACGCGTTCGGATTGATTCAACAGGGAGCGATGATACGCCAGCGATAACATGGGATAAAATAATGTTCATTCCTCATTTGACTCAACCTCAATATGCTATCACTCTGGATGACGGCTTCGATGACGATTATAAATTTGCAGCTTATTTGAATGCAAAGGGGATAAGAGGTACATTCTTTATCATTCCTTCGAAAGTTGGAACAAGCGGCTATCTGACGTTAGAACAGCTTCATCAGATACATAATGCTGGTCATTTGATAGCTAACCATAGCTGGAGTCACAAATGTTTGAAGACGGATAATCTCACTGTGGCTGAATTTAAAGAAGAGATTACAAAAGCAACGGATTGGATGTGTGCTAATGGTTTTGCAGATGGGGCGAGGATATTTGCTCTGCCGGGAGGAACTACTAACTGGGAGGATGGCTTTAATCACATTTATAGAGGAAGATGGTTTGACCAGTTGCGGCTTTCAACAACTTGTCACGATGTAGGTTTCTTTGAGCCAACAATACAATGGATTAATTCAATTGACAACACAACAACTGCGGAATCCCATGTCAATAAAGTAATAAATGCCGGGACGATTATGGTTACAGGATGGCATTCTACAAATGAAGGAACGTTATATACATGGGCCAACTGGAAAACGCACATCGACAATGTGGCGGCAAAACGAAATGCAGGGAATCTCGATGTAGTAACTATGGCAGACTTGTTAAGCATAGGAGTCTAAGATGGCGAACGAAATACATGTAGATTATACCTCCGGTGATACACTTTATGCGATTGTTCGTAACGCAGCGGGAGAAGTCTGGTATGTTGGAGGGCAAGTCTTCGAGGCCTGGGGGACAGGCAGCCATACTGCAGATGATTACGATATACCCCTTACAGACAAGGGTGGCCACAGATACGTGAGTAACTTTGATGTTAATATCCCTGCAGGTAGATATTCCATTCAGGCATTCCTGCAGGCCGGTGCTAATCCTGCTGATAGTGACAGCCTTGTGGAAGGTGGCGAAATTATATGGTCCGGGGTAGGCGAAGTGACCAGTGACAAATTGCTTGCCAACAAAGCTGTCCAAAACAAATCGACCGGAGAAATCAAATACTATGACAACGACGGGCAAACGGTCCTTTTAACTCATACTCCTACCGATGCGGCAGCGACTATCACAAGGACACCGAGCTGATAAAAATAGTGAATGTCAAGGAGATACAAAATGGGTAGTTTTGCAGATTATTGGGAAAACGAGATTTTAGACCATCTTTTTGGCAAGGGGTTGTATAACGCCACCTTGGGAACTGGTGGAACTTACCCTGATGTTACGATTTATGTGGGGCTATCGACTGCAGAACCACTCGATGACAGTTCGGGATTAGCCGAGCCAAGTGGCAATGCTTATGCGCGAGTTTCGACTACTGGTGCCGACTGGAACACTGCATCTGGTGGGGCACTCGATAACGCCAATGATATTACTTTTCCAGAGGCTACCGGTAGCTGGGGGACGATAACTCACTTTGCCTTATTTGACGCAGCAACGGGTGGTAATATGTTGGCCTATGGGGCGTTAAGTACACCCAAGATTATCGGCAGCGGGGATACGGCTAAATTTGCCGCGGGCGATTTAGATGCATCGTTAGATTAAGTCCCCGCCGTTTAGCTTCACAGAACGAAGCTGTGGGGAAAGGAGGTTAACAAATGGCGACTATAAGCAAGAACTGGGCTTCTCAGAGTCAAATAATAGGAACTGGCGACGGTTATGTGACCCTGTCCGGAACTACAGAGTCTTTCTCTTCGGACGTCAACCTGGAAACAAACGGCTACGAAGGAGCTCACATCATTATCGAAATCAACTACGATGCTACTCCGACTGATGAGGTTAAAATTAAACTATACGGCTCTCTCGATGGTACTAACTACGATGATACGCCCATCTGGGAAATGCAGGGAGATAAAAGCGTTGACCCACAGCAGCTAAGTTTCATTATCAAAGACCTTGCACACTTCAGAATTGGCGTTCAACAAACAGGTTCAACAAACAGTCACGATGTCCGTGCTTATGTCCAACCGTGGAACTATACCTCCTCATAGAAAAGAAGGAGATTAACAATGGCACACGTACACGTAAGGGAAATAGGTGTAGTGACAAACGGCAGAGGTAAGGTCAATTTGATTTTTCATATTCCCATAGACAGTCCTGTTGTGGGAATTGTTCCTACGCCAACCAGCTCAATTGAATCGGAGCTTGCAGCAGGCGAAATAAGCGCGTTGGCCGCTGGTACTGTGGTGGAGCTCTCAAGGAACATTATTGCATTGGAAACACAAGCAACTGTTGACATCGTAACTGCAATAAAGACCAGTTGGCAAAGTGAAAGGTCTACATATAACGCCAGTTACAACTTCAAATACAAACACTACGGGCAAACAATAGTAAATGCCACAACTTAAACCCACAAGAGGAATTTGCTTAAATCGAAACCATCCCCTCAGTAGAGGCCTTGTCGGTCTCTGGCTATTCAATGAAGGCTCAGGCGGTCAAGTCTTTGATTTGAGTGGGAATGGGAATATAGTCACTTTGAAGGATGATACTCACTTTGCCCCTGGTAAACTCGGGTTTGGGTCTGCTTTGGAGTTTGATGGTGCTGGAGATTTCGGGGAAATAGCTGATTCTTCTCAATTACATTTAAGTTCTGGCAGTTTTACTATCTACCTTCGTGTTTATCCTCACTTTGATTTAGACTCTTTAGCTGATGACCCGGCTAATGATGTTGTTTTAATAGCTAAAAATGATACTGGAAGTAACCTGCCAGCTTGGATTTATAAGCTTGATACATCTACTGATAAACAACAATTCGCTACTTGGAATCCTACAGATACTTTGGCCTCAAATTGTTTTGGAAATAAAACATCTTGGAATGCAAATCAGTGGTATGATTTGGCAGTGGTTTTTAATGGTACTGGGTATCAATTTTATGTTGACGGCTTAGACGACGGTTATACCACTGATAGCGACCAAGCTGAGGACAATACGGGAGAGGTATGTATTGGAGACCATTCTGATGCTACTACTCACTTGTACTTCGATGGTCTATTTGACTGCGTAATGATGTGGAATCGTTCCTTATCTGCTTCTGAAATAGCCCAAGTCTACCGAGAGCCGTTTTGTATGTTTGAGGAAGCGATGAGGCCGAAGTTGATAGGTGGCCAAATCGTCAATCTTGTGGGCAGTTCCGTGGCTTTGTCGTCCTCAAGTGCAACAGCAAAAGCAATGCGAAAAGTCGGTGGAAATGTAGTAAGTACTACCGATGTCACAGCAATACTAAATTTGTTTCGCAGCTTACTATACATAGAAAGTAATTGGAAAAGAGAAGCGCTTTTTAATGGAATGACTGCTAATGCTTTTAAGCTTGGTACGACCTTAAGTTTGGGTTGGTTCTGGGTTCGTGTTGCCGGCTGCTCTGTGCTCTATCGCGGTTCAAGTATGGAAGAAATAGATTTCGTGAATATATTGGCTGTTGCTGAGCAAGATGCTTGCGAAATATCACCACCGAACTATATTTCACACAACAGCGGTTCGACATACTTTTATGTTGTTCGTCGATTTAACAATTGTGGCTATCAGGAATGCACTTTAGCTGCTTCGGTGAAGGTTTCAATAGAATCAACCGGTGAGCTGGCGAAGGGGCAACCAAACAAAGTTTTCGATTCAAGAGCCGAGCTCGTAGATGGCGACAAGATAAAGCTTGTTTGGTACTATTGCCCCCTCGAACAAAAGTCGCAGCCGATGTGTTTCAATGTTTATTATGATGGTCGGTCAGGGCAAATTAATTATGAAAACCCTCTTGCCATAATTGGTTATAAGGGGCGAAAGTTTTACAGCTACCAATGTGGCGCACTCGAAGCAGGCAGGTACTTGTTTTCTATAAGGACCGAAGACACCAGCGGCATAGAAAATAGTTCTTTAGCACAGCTGAGAATCCAATTCGATCCCACAAATCCGGAAGCGATTGATATTTTAAGTGCCGAAGGAGTCTGATAACCTGACAGAAAAACAGATTTGGTGCATACGAAACTCCCCGTGAAACTGGGAGCTAAATATAAGATACAGAATACGATATACAAAACTATGTCTAACAGAATCGACTTTTTCCAATCTGCACAAACACGACTGGCACTTCCGGCCGCTTCTATTTCAATTTTGGTCGATGGGACATTGTGTACAGCCCTGGAACCGGTAGAGATTATTCGCGGCGGCTGGCCGGAATTTAGCTGGGCCAGGTTGGTTTATAATCCTGCTGCATATCAAGATTCCTGCTGGACGGCCGCCGAAGAGATTGAGACCTTATTTGCTATGGGAAAGACTGTTTGCATCCGGCAATATTTTAATGGTGTCCCGCCGGGTGCAGCAGCTTTTAGTCTCCCAATCTTTTGCGGTCAAATAGAAAGCATCGATACAAAGCTGGCGCCCGACGGTGAAAATACCGAAGTAGTAGTGAGAGATTCCAGCGCAAATTTAAAGCGGATCACCGTCTATGGCCAGCGTCTGACAGAGGCAAGCAATTCCAGTTTGTTTTTGGCCGGTCTTGATACAACATTTAATCCGGATGGTAAGGCCAATGCCAATCCGGAACCAATTGAAGTTAACGGCAAAAGCTACACAACATTTTGCGCCGAA
>JBGVTO010000421.1:0-9105 GCA_041862635.1 Phycisphaerae bacterium
GGGCTGAAGATGCAGCCCAGCAGGCGTTTGCAAAGGCTGTTCGTAAATTGCCACAGTTGAATAATAAAAATAGATTCGCCGCATGGCTCGCTGCGATTTGCAGGAACGTTGCTAAAGATATGGTTGCAACCAAAGTCAGGCAAATCAGTACCAAAGAACTTTCACAAGCGGCCCGGAACAACAACCACAACGAAAGCAGAAGACTGATTCACCGAGCCATTGAGCAGTTACCCGTCTCTGCTAAAGAATTGATAGTTTTACGGTACTACAACAATTTATCTTATGAAGAGATTAGCTCTGTGTTGGGGATTTCCAAGCCAACGATAAACGGCCGACTGACCAGAGCGAAACGAAAAATAGCAAAATATTTGAGGCGTAATGGTTTTTCGGAGAACCAATTATGAATGCAGATAGAAACAATAAAAAGTTAGACGAGCTTATCTCAAAGACCATTGGCCGGGATAAACCACAGTTCGATTTCAATAAATGGAAACAAAATCACGAAAAAGAGATTGATATTTTCGAGTCACAGGAAAAATCAAAAAAAACAACTTCGGCCACATTTGAGCCGAATATATGGAGTATTATGTTGTGGAACAAAGCTGGTTGCATAGCTGCGGCATTTCTTATCATTTCTTCCTTGGTGGCCTGCTTTGTTCTATCCAGAAAAGTCACCGACCTGAAAGATGAGCTGGAGCAGGCGCGGCGGGATATCGCCCTTGCTCGGACTGATGATTCAGCTACCATCAACCTGTATTTGAAAGAGCACCAGGACGTTGTCGCTCGACATGTTTCCCTGAGACCGGCCACACCACAGCCGGCACAGATGCGTGTGAGCCAAGATGACATCCTGTATTATGAATTTCTTGATGATGAGCCGGAATATATGCGTCCCGGCATAATTGTCAGAGGACCTTCATTTCGACGCCAAATCAGCTCGCCCGAAGCTCCCGTGATTTCCAATGGCCATACAATGACCCTCTCCGAAGCGCGAAAAACCGCCGAATTTGAGCTGCAAGCACCCCCGAGGCTTCATCCCGGCTATTCACTCGAACAGACAAGAAGGATCGAGGGACGTGACGCCCTGCAACTGCTGTATACTGATGGTATCAATTCGGTATCGTTGTTTGAGCAATCTTTGGATGGTCAGCGCGGGCTATCGCGGCAGGATTTCAGAGAATATGCCGTATATCGCAACAAGGGGCAAGCCGCAGGGACCATTCTTGCATGGAGGGATGATGTTTGTTCTTATGTCTTAATCGGTAATACCGAAATGTCACAATTAATGGATATGGCGCAATCAATCAGCGCCGGAAAGTAAGAGGAAATAACAATGAATAACAAAAGATTAATCTCATTAACAATATGCTGGATTTTAGTAGTCGTTCCCGGGCTATGTATTTTATCATTTGCAGATAGTGAATCAGGGACAAATACAGAAGCTGAACAATACTTTGAAAAGGCCAATGAGCTGCGCAAACTCGCCGATTACGATGCAGCCATTACCGAATACAAGAAAGTAATAGGCCTGTCACCGAAAAGCAAGATTGCCCAGGATGCACAATACTGGATCGGGCAATCTTATTACGAAGCGGGACAATTCGATGCTGCACTATCTGCATTTCAGAAACTTCTCGATGAGTATCCGGCGAGCACAATTATCCCATCGACAAAGCTCATGATGGAGCGCGTTCAACAAGCAAAGAAGAATCAATCACTTTTTGAGGCTGTAAGCAAGAGCGATATTGAACAGGTCAAGAAGCTCATTTCAAAAGGGGCCGATGTCAATGCTGAAGATGAAGAGGAAAAGATCCCATTACATTATGCAGCCAAAACAGGCAAGATGGAAGTAGTAAAGCTACTCGTCGAAGCAGGTGCTAATGTTAATGCGATGGGCTGGAACGATTGGCCGCCTTTGTGCATTGCGGCTGAAAATAACCATATAGGCGTAACTGAGTATCTGATTGCTCATGGCGCGGATGTCAACCCTGACAATGAATGGACGCCTTTACAGCAAGCACCTTACTCCAGCAGCATAGAGATGGTCGAACTACTTATCGCCCGAGGAGCCGATATCAATGCAGGGCCATGGACTGCTCTGCATGGTGCAGCTGACGAAGGACGCAGGGATATAGCGGAACTGCTAATTCAAAAGGGCGCCGATATCAATGCGAAGAGTGACCATGGTTTTACGCCGCTGTGTGTTGCAGCTTGGTACAACGATTTCGATACGACAAAATTACTAATTGACAAGGGAGCTGATATCAACATTAAGGATGAAAGAGGACTTACACCGCTTTACTGGGCAGCTCGCGAAGGCAGCAAAAATATATTTGACCTAATTCTGACTAGAGGGAACTACCCTAACACAATCCATAAGGCAGCCTGCAAAGGGGATCTAAGCAGTGTGACGGCTCTGATCGAACAAGGTACAAGTGTCAATACAAAGGACGAATTCGGCTGTACACCATTGCATTGGGCAGTCGCTGCGGATTCCCCCGAGTTGGTTGATTTTCTTATCGATAAAGGTTCGGACCTTAATTCTGAAGACAGGTGTGGCTTTACGCCTTTAATGATTGCACGTGATGTACCTATGCTCAAACGGCTCATTTCCAAGGGCGCAGATATCCAGTCCAAGAATGGCCAATCTGGACGAACGCTACTTCACCTTGCATGCCGTAACGGCCGCAAAGATTTGGCAGAATTCCTTATTCGCAAAGGTGCAGATGTCAACCTGGGAGACCGGGGTGGCATGACCCCCCTCTGGCTTACAGCCAGGCATGGGGATACTGCAATTGCTGAGATTCTGATCGCGAATGGTGCGGACGTTACCACCAGTGATAATGGAGGTCGCACCGCTCTAATGCGGGCGAGAAAGAGTGGACGTACCGGAGTGGTTGAGCTTCTTCGCAAACATGGGGCGAATGAGACTCTGCATGGGGCTGCCGCTTCGGGTGATATCGATGAGGTCAAACGCCTTATTGGGCAAGGGGCCGACCTTAATGCGAAAAATCAGAATGGTTGGACCTCTCTTCACCTTGCCGTCTGTAATGAGCAAAGAGAGATCGTGCGATTTTTGATTTCACAAGGAGCAAATGTCAATGCAAAAAATCAGAGGGGTAATACGCCGCTCTTTTTTGGAGACAGAGTGTTGGCGGAACTCTTGATTACCCACGGTGGCCATGTAAATGCGAAAAACAATTTTGGGCAAACTCCTTTGCACTATGCGGTCTTGTATGACCACCCAAAAGTCGTGGAACTGCTTCTGGCCAAAGGGGCAAACGTGAACGCAAAGGCCAAGCCCGGCCAGACACCATTACCAGGACAGACCCCGTTACACGGAGCGGCCTACACAGGTAGGCTGCAAATAGCAGAACTCCTCATTGCCAAAGGTGCGGATATTAACGCCAAGGACAACGAAGGGCGAACTCCTTTGTGGTGGGCAAAAAACAGAGGTCACACCGAAATCCTTGAGTTACTAATTAAGCACGGGGCCAAAGAATAGTGGGAAGAACGGGTCGAATTTGAAAGGCCATAATCAAACATACAATATTGGTATGTGAAAAAAGCCGGGCTGGATCTTGCTCGGCCTTTTTTATAAATTTTCGATTTTGCGAAAACGCAAACCGTGGGTTCCACCCACAGCTAAATACTCGGCGCTGTTTGCATGTTGATTTTTTCTATCAGGGCCGGCAGTTCGGAAAGCTGGTTTATTTTCCAGGCCCCTTTGGGAATTTTCTTTCCGGCATTGGTGTAAGCAGTTTTCAGCACAGCCTGCATACCGCTTCTAATCGCAGGTTTAATGTCCGTATCAATCCGGTCGCCTACATACAATATGTTATCGACTGTCTCGCCAATCCTCTCGGCGGCAATCTTAAAAATTCGAACATCCGGTTTGCGAAAATCAAATTCGTACGAATAGACCCTGACCGTAAAGAAATCTAATATGCCTTCCTGCTCGAGGTGTTTCTCCAAGGAGCAGCCGTTCACAAAAGTATTGGAAACTATGCCGAGCTTAAGCCCTGAATTTTTGAGTGCGGTTAAAGTCTCTTTTATTTTCGGCTCGGCCGTGGCCACCCTGCTTAGAGGCTCATACCAAAGCCATGCGAAATGCTGCCATTGCTGCTTATCGAGATGGATACCTTTTTTTGTACCTTTGCCCCTTATCAATGCGAGGGAATTAAAATCCTTTTTCATTATATTGGAAAGCAGATGCCGTATGCGCAGCGTTATAAGGTTTCGCCAGCAGTAGTATCGAAAATTGCCGACCGGCTGGCCGCAGCTTTTGAGAAAATCGTACGATGCTTTCGCCCCTTGTCGAAAGAGCCAGTCAGTCTTAACCTTACCAAAGTCCAGCAGGGTCTCACCGAGGTCGAACAGCACTGCCTTGATCTTTTTATCCGGCATAATCAGCGTAAATGCATAAAATGAGTCCGCTCATCCACCCATCCTCTCATTTACTCATTTACTTATTCTCTCAATGGCGGCAAATCACCACCAAAAGCTTCCCGCGCCCACTCGAACATCTCCTCATCCGATATCACCGATACCCTGTCAGCGGCATATTCGGCATCGATTTTGTCTTTGATTTTTGTTATTCGAGGGTCATGTTTGGGGATTTGAATCTCGTACTTTGCCTCTACCCAGTGTTTGATACCCGCCGCACCGGCCTTATCGGTAATCGCCACACCCGCAGGGCGGTTGAGTAACTTTTGGGTATCGAAACAATTGTATATTTCCTCATTTTTTAACAAACCGTCTGCGTGAATACCCGCCCGTGTAATATTGAAATCCTTTCCAACTAACGGATAGTTCCGCGGGATCTCAAGGCCTAATTCTTTTCTGGCGTACTGAGCTAATTCAGTTATCGCCGCATAATTAACACCCTTTGTCATTCCTTTGAGCTGGGCGTGCTCAACAACCAATGCTTCGAGGGGCGGGTTGCCCGTTCGCTCACCGCAGCCGAATATCGCAGCGTTGGCGGCGCTGCAGCCATACAGCCACGCCGTCACGGCGTTTACCTGAACCTTATGCAAATCGTTATGACCGTGCCACTCGAGATATTCGGATTCAATCCCGATTTGCCGAAGTCCGTGGACGAGCTTCGGAACGCTCCGCGGCAGAGACCCACCAGCCCACGGCAGACCAAAACCAAGCGTATCACAAAGACGAATCTTGACCGGCTTGTTATATTCTTTGGAAAGCTTCATCAATTCAGCGGCAAAAGGCAGAACAAAACCTTTATAATCTGCTCGCGTTACGTCCTCTAAGTGGCAACGTGGAGTAACGCCGCTGTCTAACGCTGCTTTGGCAATATCAAGATACGCGGTCATGGCCTGGGCCCGCGTCTTTCGCAGCTTCAGGAATATATGATAGTCGCTTGCCGAGGTAAGAATGCCCGTCTCGCCAAGTCCCATTTGTGAAACTAACTTAAAGTCGGCAGCTACCGCCCTTATCCAGCCTGTTATCTCAGGAAACTTATAACCTCGCTCTTTGCAGAGCTCTACCGCTTTTCTATCGCGCTTTGAATACAAAAAGAACTCACATTGGCGAATCAGCCCGGCCCCGCCATCTATCTCGTGCAATAAGTCGTAAATCTTGAGGATTTGCTCAGGCTTATAGGGTGGCCGGGCCTGCTGACCGTCACGAAACGTGGTATCGGTTATCCATATCTTCTGAGGTATATCATACTCAACTTTTTCGCCATCGAAGATTACCCTGGGAAATTCCTTATATGGAAACGTCCGGCGATACAGGTTGGGTTTTTCTACATTTATAAGTCTAAGGTTCTTATTAGCCATTATTTATCTCCAACAGGAGTTCAAAGTGCCTAAAGTCTGAAGTGCCTAAATTATGGATATCAGCGGACCAGGGAATCAGGATGCAGACTACCAGTATATCAGAGTATCAGGAAAAAGCCACCTGATGTTCTCCGCAAGGAGTCCTTCCGGACTGATAACCTGATGTCCACTACCTGATATCCTGATACGCTGGTAACCTGAATCTTTAGCTCACTTTAGTCACTTTAGCTCATTTTTATTTCCTTTGTACCTTAGCACGAGATACCATAATAGCCGAGGTGGGATTCGAACCCACACGCCCATTACGGGCAGGGGATTTTAAGTCCCCAGCGTCTGCCATTCCGCCACTCGGCCGAATGCAATAGGCTAACTTATACAACAAGATTTTGCAAATTGTTTCCCGAAAAACTCCCACCCAACAGAGAACCGACAAAACCGCAGGATTCGTCTTAACTTCTTGACTCTGTTTGACTTGACGAAACCTTCGATAAAATCAGGCCCTTCAAAGCTTGAAGCTGCTTTGATGAAGGATGATAAAAATATGACCTTTTGAAAAAATTAGTGAGGAAGTTTTTTGAAAATAGGTCGAACTCTAAATCGACAAAGAAAATCCGTTATTCGCTGCCGTAGCTGGGCCAGATGAATTCGTCGGCAAAGTGCTTTTAGCTGTGGGTCGTCGGGGGCTAATGAACGGGCCTTCTCAGCGTTTTTCGCAGCGTCGGCCAATCTGCCCATTGCCAAGTAAACAACAGCCGAATCTCTT
Source organism: Phycisphaerae bacterium (assembly GCA_041862635.1). Taxonomy (GTDB): domain Bacteria; phylum Planctomycetota; class Phycisphaerae; order Sedimentisphaerales; family Anaerobacaceae; genus NIOZ-UU13. Next base: position 6,565 of record JBGVTO010000421.1, read on the forward strand.
AACGCGAGAATGTGCTCACTGTTAATATCAAGGGCGTGGGCAAAAAATTCCGCAGCATCCCCAAACGCCCCGTTTATAGCCCTTACAGCTCCAAGATAGTAATAGGCGTCCGCATTAGCACAATCGACATCAACAGCCCGCAGCAGACAGTGCGTTGCATTATCGAGCTCACCGATTCTCAAAAACATCGACCCCATAGAAACGAGGATTTCTACATCCTCTGGAGACGTTTCCAGCTCCGAAGCCAGATAAGCTCTTGCTTTTGTATTTTGCTCTCTCATTAACGCATACTGGGCCAGCCTGTAGCAAGGCCCTGCAAGTGTATTGTCCTTTTGAAGTGCCTGATTGAATAGTTCCATCGCCCGGTCATAATCGCCGTTGTTAAAAGCAATCTCTCCAAGATAAAACAAGGCGTGTGCAAAATCCGGCTCAAGCTCAAGTATTCTGTTAAACTTTTCCTTTGCCGATTCGATATCGTCGGTTTCGAGCAGAAACATTCCGAAATCGAAAATAACATCAATATCGCCCGGATTGATGCGAAGCTCCGCCAGGAAATACTCCCGGCTAAGCGCAGTCTGGCCGTCTGACCAATAAGCCTGGGCGATTCGGTAGTTGATTTGTGGATGACTCGGCTCAAGCTCGGCCGTTCGCAGCCAGCACCGAATAGCTTTTTTATACTGGCCCCGGGCGAAAAGACTGTTCCCGATATTATAGTAGCACAATCCACAGTACGGTTTTATCTGCTGAGCTAAGTAAAACATCTGCTCAGCCAAATCGTGCAGAGCCATTTCAGTATAGGTTATTATCCGATTGCAGTAGGACGGCTCAAAACCCGCGTCAAGGTCCTGGATACGCTCAAAAGTATCAATAGCGAGGTCATATTGGCACGTGCGGGTATAATCGACCGCCAGTGAATTTAATATCTCTAAATCATTTGGATTTAGCTGCAGGGCAACTTCATATTCGGCTATCGCATCGTCAAACCGATTTATGGCATCCAGCGTCAGCGCCTTGTTGAAATGCCACGAGCTGTTGGAAGGATTTATCTCAAGGGCCGTCTCCAGCTCATCGAGGGCCTGTGGCATTTTGCCCTCTTCGTAAAGCTCAAAAGCCCTCCGGGCCTTCCGCTCGGCCTTGTCATAGGGGCCAAATTCCATACTTTCAAAATGCATAATCGCACCTTACCCTCTTTATCATTCGACTCTCAAAGGGTTCCCCTGCGTGGTTATCGCCCACAAAACACACTCAGGTTAGCGGTTTTTTGTCGGCATAAGAGCTTTTTACGGGCACTAAAATTTTGCTGGGAATTTGGCGTATAAGCCCTTATAATTGCGAAGCTTAGCTCCTAATACCAAAACAGTATAAGCTGCTGTTCTTGTGGTGCTGGGCTGTTTTTCTGGAAACCAGCCAGCAAGAGTCTTATAATGTATTGTAGCCAGGGTTCCCGCTTTGGGGGGTTCCCAGGCGGGTCGTAACTACACGTGAATTGAGTCACGTAGCACAGATATAAATTGGAGAAGTGAAGCTATGATTAAAGAAATCAAAGGCCGGATAACGGCCGGCAAGGGCACTTACGCTATTGTAGTCAGCAGGTTTAACGAATTCATAACCTCAAAACTGCTTGCCGGCGCGATAGACTGCCTCCAGCGCCATGGTGCCGCTGATGAACAGATATCCGTGGTCTGGGTGCCGGGTGCCTGTGAAATTACGCAGGCTGCCAAGAAGCTCGCCAATAGTGGTAAATACGTCGCAGTGCTCTGCCTGGGCGCTGTAATTAGAGGCCAAACCGCCCATTATGATTATGTCTGTCAGCAGGTAGCCCGCGGTATCGGACAAATCAACTACGATTCAACCACACCTGCCGTGTTTGGCGTCCTGACCTGCGATACACTCGAACAGGCAGTCGAAAGAGCCGGGACAAAAATGGGCAACGCCGGTGCAGACGCAGCACGAACAGCTATGGAAATGGCCAACGTGATGGAACAAATAAGTTGATCTGTAGGGGCAGACCTATGTGTCTGCCCTTTTAGAGATTAGGGCAACCACGCGGGGTTGCCCCTACGATAAAGATGGATAGAAGAACAAGGGCCAGAGAACTGACAATGCAGGCTTTGTATCAGCTCGATATACAGGGCCCCGACCTATTTGAGCTTTTAGACCAGTTCTTCATGGAGGCTGATGAAGACGATTTTGTACGAAAACTTGCCTCGGATTGGACAAAAGGAACGTGGGAAAATTTAGAACAGTGCGACGAGCCGATAATTGCCTCGACAATAAAGTGGCAATTCACAAGACTCTCACCTGTTGACAAAAGCATCTTGAGATTGGCGGTTTATCAGTTGAAATTCTGTCCTGATATCCCGCCCAAAGTTGTAATAAATGAGGCAATCGAGCTTGCCAAAAAGTACAGTACCGATAAATCACCGGCGTTTGTTAATGGCGTGCTCGATGCTATTCTGAAAAAAGAAAGTGCAAAAAATTCCTAAAGTTCAGAGTGCCTAAAGTGCAGTTTTCGTTTAAGGTTGTCGATGCTCGTCCCGC
>JBGVTO010000422.1:0-6166 GCA_041862635.1 Phycisphaerae bacterium
CAATGGGAAAAGAAGAACTGAAAGAGCTATTGAATAAATTACCGGATGCGATGACAGAACCGGTTCCCCAAGGCCTTAGCGAGGATATAAAACGCCAAATCCCGCACAGACTTTCGCCACATAGAGGCGGGATAAACACCATCAATATTATAATTGACTTTAGAATAAACAAACTTGCTGCGGCGGCAGCGATAATCATAACAATAATTTTTTGTGCCACCTTCCTTGGTGGTCGAGACTCAGCAGGCGGCAGTGTGCTTCAGGACAGTATGCTGTTGATAAAATATTGGGGGGCTGCTGATGCAGGCAACATATCGGCCGGAAGGGCAAGATACGAGCATTTGCTTAGCCGGGGCGAAGACGTCGTATGGTACGGCGATCGGCTCGACCCGAAGGACAACAGCGCAATGCTAATGCAGCGCAGGCTTGCCGATGGTACCTATGAGGTAACGTTCGTTGATGGCCATGAACAACAAGTAAACTCCGAAGAGTTAATAAAATTGCTATCCAGGATGCTGCAAAAGAAAACGAAATAATAAGAGCTTATCCGAATAACCGGGTCGTTATGAGGCCGAGCGAAAAGTTCGAGGCCAAGGCGGCAGGACAAAAATGCTCGGAGGCGTGGTTTTCTCCACGTTGAGAACGTTTTTGGCCGACAACACAGGCATCGGGCTTTGCAGCCGGCCGCAATAGAGCGGGTTATTTGGATAGGCTCTAAATATTGCAGCAGAAAAAAAGCCCATTTATTGCTTGAATCGCAGCCGATTATGTGGTAGAATACTAAGGCATAAATTGTGATTTTCGAAAAACTTATTTTTGACAATAGAAGGAGTATTATCATGAGGAGACAAAGAGGGTTTACCCCGTTAGAAATGAGTCGAATTAAGAAAGTGCAAGGGCCTCGTGCGGCATTTCTAACGGGGTTTACCTTGATAGAACTTTTGGTAGTGATCGCTATTATTGCGCTATTGATGGCGATATTGATGCCCGCACTGGGTCGCGTGAAGAAACAGGCACAATCAATTGCCTGTCAGGCAAATTTGAGGGAATGGGGTCTTATCTTTAAGCTATATACCGACGACCATGATGGCTATTTCAACGAAGGATGGGGTGTAGGTGAGACGACGTTATGGATGAATGCGTTACGGTCATACTACAAGGATAATTGGGATTTGCTCTTATGCCCCACAGCAACCAGAATTATGGCAAGTGCAGCCGACTGGGGTACGTTCAAGGCCGCACAGCGAAATGTTGCCACGCCCGGAGGTGGGTCCTACTTATATACCTTCAGCTATAGCATAAACTCCTGGACAAACTATATGCACGGAGACCGTGGCGCCCGTTGGGAAGAATGGTTCTGGAAAAATACACAGAACACTACAACGGTAATACCTGGGACTCGGACTCTCGCTGGCAGACCAGTTAGTACAAATAATATACCGGTTTTCGGTGACTCCACCTGGCATGACGGCTGGCCACGCCACACAGACCAGCCCGTGGACACTCCTGATGCCTTCGGGATAATGGACCAGGGAACATCGGGGGAAATGAATCATTTTAGCATCAACCGGCACAACGGGTTTATTAACATGCTCTTTATGGACTGGTCCACCAGACATGTAGGGCTCAAGGAGAACTGGACATTGAAATGGCATCGTGGGTGTGATACAGCAGGCCCATGGACAAGAGCCGGCGGTGTCATGCCCAGCGACTGGCCGAGATGGCTCCAGCGTTTCAAAGATTACTAAAAAAACCTGTTACACAACAAAAGGCCAGTCTTTCAAGGCTGGCCTTTCTTGCTGGTTAAGGATTTTTAAATAAGGAAATTCTCAAACACGGAAAAGAAAGATATCATTATGCGCAAAAAAGAGGGATTCACATTAATAGAGCTTTTAGTGGTAATCGCTGTTATTGCCCTCTTGATGGCTATATTGATACCGGCATTAAATCAGGCGAGGGAACAGACAAAGACTGTTATTTGTCAGTCGAACCTGCACCAATGGGGCTCCATCTTCCTGATGTACTCGGATGATAATGAGGGACGTTTTCTCGCAGGTTACCATCAGGGTGGACATGTCGCTCAATGGCACAAGGCCCTGAAGAAATACTATAAAGAGAAAAAGATATCATTCTGTCCGAGGGCTATGAGAAATCGTGTAGAAAAGGCCGCCGGAACAGCAGGCTCTGCAGACTGGGCTCACCTTGCTGGAGGTACATTTTATGCCTGGGGGCAGGGACAAGGCCGGGCATATAGCGGCGGCAGCTATGCGGTCAATAGCTGGTGTACCAATCCGCCCGAAGAATACACTTCGGCAGATAACGTTGAAAACTTCTGGAGAACTATCAATAACGCTCAAGGAGCAGATAAAATACCACTATTTTTAGATGCTATGTGGCTTGACGGCTGGCCCACGCACCGCAACGAACCTCCGCAATTTGTGGACGATATGAATAACAGCATGACACGTTATTGCATCAACCGCCACCACGGACATACAAATAGCGTTTTTTTGAATCTCTCCGTCAGGAAAACCGGACTGAAGGAATTGTGGACGCTGAAGTGGCACCGTAATTTCGATACAAACGGCCCGTGGACCACAGCCGGAAACGTCAGGCCTTCTGACTGGCCCCTATGGATGAAAAACCTTAAAGATTATTAAAAGGCTCTAATGCTCTTTTGAAAACGTGTAAAACTTGTCATTCTGAACGAAGCGCAGCGAAGTGAAGAATCTCTTTCTCGTCAAAAACCAAGGATTTTTGAAAAGACATTTTTTAGCCGTAGAAGAAAAAATAATCTTATGCGCAAAAGAGAAGGATTTACACTAATAGAACTCTTGGTGGTAATTGCCATCATCGCCCTACTAATGGCCATATTAATGCCGGCACTGAATCGGGTAAAGAAACAGGCACGAGCGGTCGCCTGTCAGTCGCACCTGCACGATTGGGCTCTCATTTTTTCGATGTACGTGGGCGATAACGACGGCTATTTCAGTAACAAAAAATATAGCCTCGCAGGTGGCGGCGGGGTCTGGATAGAGGTTCTGCGGTCATATTATAGTAATGAGCCAAAGATACGCTGCTGTCCTACGGCCACAAAGCCTGTCACCGAAGGGGGCCGCAATCCCTATTCTGCCTGGGGCATTCTCGGCAGCAGCTGGTCGGGGGGCGGCGGTGGGAGCGACCCAGAGTCAGAAGGTGATTTCGGCAGCTATGGAATAAACTACTGGACCTTAAATCCCTCGTCAGACTGGGAGGCCAGTCAAACAAATCTGCCGCCCGAAAATTACTGGAGAACAGCCAATATTAACAACGCAAATAACGTACCACTGTTTGCTGACTGCTGGTGGGTTGGTGCCGACCCAAATCCCTGGGACGAGCCTCCAGCCTATGATTCCGACACAGGGCACTCATGGGGTCACACGAATGCAATAAACCGCTTCTGCGTCAACCGGCACGACAGCGCAATGAACGGCGTATTTGTGGATTTCTGCGTCAGGAAGATAGGCCTTAAACAATTATGGACGCTGAAATGGCATCGTAATTATAATACAGCCGGCGTGTGGACTACAGCAGGCAATGTCCAGTCCTCTGATTGGCCTGCGTGGATGAAAAATTTTAAGGATTACTGAGAAATAAAAATCATCATTATGCACAAACAAAGCTGCAAACTTTCTATCCATCGTGGAGGATTTACCTCGTTAAAAATAAATGCCTACAATCGGCCAGGAATAAGATTTCCAAGAGGATTTACCCCGTTAGAAAGAAGCATCTCCGATCGGGGATGCGGAAGACTTCTAACGGGGTTTACGTTAATAGAGCTTCTGGTGGTAATCTCAATTATTGCGCTGTTGATGGCGATATTGATGCCGGCACTACAACGTGTAAAAAAACAGGCACGACTGGTTGCCTGCCAGGCAAAACTGAAACAATGGGGCGTTATCTTTTCAATGTATGCCGACGATAACGATGGCAAGTTTATGAGGAGTCTCGGCTATAATATTGAGGGCTTTATGTGGATAAAAGCGCTGCGACCGCTTTACCGGGACCCTAAGCTGCGACTCTGCCCGATGGCTGCAAAAATAGAACAAGAGGAAAGGCCACTGCGATTTAAGGCCTGGAGCTGGCACGGTGATGACGGCAGCTACGGGATAAATGACTGGGTTTATAATCCGGCACCAGAAAGAACGGAAATTGGTCAACGTCCGGTCGAAAATTTCTGGAGAACTCCCAATGTTAATGGTGCAGGTAATATACCGGTGCTTTTAGATGCCTCCCACCCTCATGGCGGTCCAGAGAACACCGATCCACCACCGGAATATATGGATATACCACCGGTTTGGGGGCCGGGAAATAGAATGGGGCATTACTGCATCAATCGGCACGATGGATCTGTAAACAGCGTTTTTCTGGACTGGTCAGTCAGAAGGGTGGGACTTAAGGAGATGTGGACGCTGAAGTGGCATCGTGACTTTGACACAGCAGGCCCATGGACCGTAGCCGGAAATGTCCAGTCCTCTGACTGGCCCCAATGGATGAGAAGTCTTAAGGATTACTAAAAACGACAGTTGGGCAAAAGGTCAGACTTGTGGAAGAAGACTTTTTTTGCTACGATATTGTTAGAAAGTTTTTAGGCAATCAAAATGATTTGTCATTCCCGCGAAACGTGTCCTCGACTCCGATCGGGGAGCGGGAATCCAGAAATAATACGATTTGAGGCGAAACCTCAATCAGATTATTGTCGAAAAAAGTTATTCAAGGCAGCTTAGTTAGTGATTTTTCGCAAAACTTATCAGTTGACAATAGAAGGAGTGTTACGATGAGCAATCAAAGAGGGTTTACCCCATTAGAAATGAGTCGAATTAAGAAAGTGCAAGGGCCTCGTGCGGCATTTCTAACGGGGTTTACGTTAATAGAGCTTTTAGTTGTTATCGCTATTATTGCACTGTTGATGGCTATATTAATGCCGTCCCTACAGCGGGTAAGGGGCCAGGCAAAGACAATTGCCTGTCAGTCCAATCTAAAACAATGGGGTCTCGTTTGGTCAATGTACACAGAGGAAAACCACAGCAAATTCCCCGACTATATGGGCGGTGATTGGATGCAGAAGCTGGTGGAATATTACTCTAACAGTGAGAAACTGCTCTACTGCCCGATGACCGTAAACAAAACCATACCTGAGGGGGCTCCCGTTCGCTTTTCAATTCTTACAACTGGCGGCAACTATTCACTAAATGAGTGGATTTATGACAGCGACGATACAAGTGATGGTCGCAGACTCGAAGAATACTGGAGAAGCACCAATCATAAAGGTCTGAACAACGTTCCGGTTATGGGCGATGGTGCCCACCGTGCTGACGGCCAGCCATACGAAGTCGACGAGCCTCCGGAATTTGACGGGCAGCCGCGAACAGGAGTTGGTACCACTGGAGATGAAATACGCATCTTCTGCATAAACCGTCACGATGGATTTGTTAATGTCCTCTTTATGGACTGGACCACCAGGAAGGTCGGACTAAAGGAATTATGGACTTTGAAGTGGAATACCGACTACAACATATCTGGTCCCTGGACGAGAGGCGGCTTTGTCCAGCCTGCTGACTGGCCCGAATGGATGAGGCATTTCAAAGACTACTAAAAAATGACAATCTAAAAGACCGGCCTCTTTTACTGCTTCATCGTCGAGAGCAAGCCGGCCAAACAACTATTGAGCTCAGACCCGGGCATATGTCACTAAACGCAGCAAGTATATTTTGTCCACTGCCGGCGTTGCCTTAGAGGTGCAGCACTAATAGATAATCGCTGTTGCTTCTTCAATCCTTTTGATGACCTCAGTGCCATCAGCAGAGTAAGGTACATAACCATCAAAGCCCTTCTGCAGCAGGGCGGCCGACTCAGAATCGCTTAACTGGTTCACTAGCGCTATTATCTTGATAGTCCGCAAATCCTCATTAGCACGAATGTATTTACAAATGCCCATCGCATTTATGTCTTCAGCTAAAAGGCTTACCAGCAGAACATGAGGGACAAATTTCTGAACGGCCGCACCTGTCCCAAAATTGCTCTGGACGGTTTGGACTTCGTAGTCTGCCTCATTTTGCAAAATATCGGCCAAAGCTGATGCAGTTCTGTCGTTGCTGTCTGCTATAAGTACCCGGATTTTGCCGAC
>JBGVTO010000423.1:0-3881 GCA_041862635.1 Phycisphaerae bacterium
GTTTTTGCCAGCGGAATCGAAACGCTTAAAGACTTTAAGCCGCTGAACAATTGTAGCTGGATGCTCTTTCGGCGCTACTCCCGTGGCTGGCAGCAGGTGCAGGTCGATGAGGTTGGCCGCACTCGTGAGCCTTGTCCGCTCGCCGGTTTTTCCGACGGCCGTTTGTTTATGTCGGTTAACCCAATCCTCGCGACCGACCCGAACGCCTATGGCGGTCCGGCGAGGCCGGAAATCCTCGAATTCGCCGCGTCGAAGCCCAAGGCACCGTTCAAAACCATTTTGCCGGTCTGGGACGGCACGCCCGCGTTCACCGAGCACTCTTACCGCAGCTTTGCCGCCGATGGCCCTGCCCGCGAGCTGATACTTTTCCAGAACGTCGGTTACACGCACGCCGAGTGGGCATTTCGAAATAGCACAGGACAATGGGCAAGCAATGGAAAACTAAAGTGGCCGTGGGGTGCCGAATACGACAAGCCGCAGCCGATTCGTGTCTGCTACCCCAATGTTGCGTTGAAGAACCGCGCGGTTCACTTCTGCGGAGTGAGCGATATCGTCGAGCCTTACCTAAAGTGGCGCGCATTCAAGCAGAAACTCACGGGGCGCAAGTGGGACTATGATTTCCGCAGACTCTTCTACACGTGGTCGCCGGACATCCTGACGGGCGAGTTCGGCGATTGGGTTGAGATAGCCAGCCGTGACAAGACGTGCGGGTGGATTACGCCGGGTGACCTTTGGGTGGGGCCTGATGGAGCGGTGCACCTTGTCTGGGCCGAGCGCGCTATCGACGAGCGGCTGCGAGAAAAATTCTTTCCCGACGCGGTGCAGAGCCACGCCTTAAACTATGCGATTGTCCGTGAGGGCAAAGTAGTGATGCGCCGCACTTTAGTGTTGGCCGAGAAGGGCAAGTCGAAGGAAATTCCTGCACTACCGCGTTTCCAGGTTACGCCCGAGAATCGGCTGTTTGTTTTCTACTACATTAGCGGCACCGATGCTGCGGGAAAACCGGTTTCGCAGAATCGCCTGATGGAGCTTCATAGGGACGGCTCCAATAGCCCGCCGAGCCGTGTGCCGTTAAAGTATCCGCTGAATAGTTACTTCACCGCGACGGTGCGCGGCGGATCGCCGCCGTCGAAAGTTCTCAACCTGCTCGGCACACGCGTTGGGGCCAGAAGCATTAACTATGCGAGGGTCCGACTCTACAAATGAACCTTGAAAAAATCGTTTCGGCAACTTTTGACTACATAGATGTAGGCCCTGATAATCAATATGCGATTCAATGGAAGCGTGGACATTCGGCCAGATTAAAGAACACACAATATCGGCTTACACCGGATGGAAAATCGCCGCCGGTGAAGCCAATCGTTATACGGCAAACGTGCCGGAGGTTGGTTTTATACAGAAACCATATAATCAATAAGTTGGCTCGCAACTCGAAGAAGAAGGAGAATGAGACTATGAAGCGGATTTTATTGTATTTACTTATCGTCGGAAGTTTTACAACAGCATATGCCAATGAAAGGCTGAAGAAACAGGTCGATAAGTCAGCGGATTTGATTGAGTCGAAGGTCATAGAATGGCGTCGTCATTTTCATCAGTTCCCGGAGCTCTCGAACAGGGAATTCAAGACGGCTGAAAAGATTGCAGAGCACCTGAAGAATCTTGCCCTGGACGTGAAAACCGGCGTTGCTCATACTGGTGTTGTTGCCCTTTTGAAAGGCGGCAAACCGGGACCGGTGGTTGGGCTTCGCGCCGACACTGATGCCCTGCCGGTCACCGAACGTGTAGATGTGCCGTTTGCTTCCAAAGTACGCTCCAAATACAACGGGCACGATGTTGGAGTGATGCACGCCTGCGGGCATGATGCGCACATTGCTATTCTAATGGGTGTTGCGGAGATTCTTACTTCAATGAAAAAGGACCTGGCAGGAAGTGTAAAGTTTATTTTCCAGCCGGCCGAAGAAGGTGCCCCACAAGGTGAAGAAGGCGGCGCTGAGCTCATGGTCAAAGAAGGAGTCCTGAAAAATCCTGAAGTTGATGTGATTTTCGGATTACACATTTGGACACTTGCGGAAGCCGGCACAATCTCCTATCGTCCCCGGAGCATGATGGCCGCCGCTGATGGCCTTCGCATTACAGTCAAAGGCAAGCAAACGCACGGCTCCACGCCTTGGACAGGCATCGACCCGATTACCGTCTCTGCACAGATTATCATAGGGCTCCAGACAATCGTTAGCAGACAGACAGAGCTGACGGAAGAAGCGGCCGTGATAACCATCGGGAGCATCCACGGCGGGGTCCGAAGCAATATTATCCCTGAAGAGGTCGAGTTGATAGGTACTATCCGGACACTCAATACGGATATGCAGAATAAAATTCACGAAAAAATACGACTGACCGCAACAAAGATAGCCGAAAGTGCCGGGGCGGTTGCAGATGTTCGCATTAGCAAGGGATATCCGATAACTTACAACGACCCTGAGCTTACCGACATGATGCTGCCTTCCTTGAAGGAAGTCGTGGGCGGGGAAAATGTAAAACTGGTCAAGGCGATAACGGGCGCCGAGGATTTCTCATTTTTCCAGCAGCAAATTCCCGGCTTGTACTTTTTCTTAGGCGGATTGCCGAAAGGCAAAAAAGTCGAGGAGGCCGCGCCGCACCATAGTCCGGATTTTTATATCGACGAAAGCAGTTTGAAGCTCGGCGTCAGGGCGTTGTCTTATCTGGCCCTGGATTACATGGAAAAGCACGGAAAGTAAGAGAATGACTATCAGTCAAAGCTTACATTACAAAAAATTGGCCGACAGCGTTCCTTGACAAAACGATAATACTACGGCTAAAGTGGAATCCATATAATCAGTAGAAAGACTGAGGTATATAAAATGGCAGAAGTCATATCGGAGAATAAATCAATACCGCTGAGAGGTTCTGTTCTCCTATTTCTGGCGGTGAACTTATTTATCTCTGTAATGACGGGGTGGAACTTCCTGGGCGTCCGCGGGAATTTTCCATCATGGTTCGGGCCGGTATTTCTTGTGGCTATAGGGCTGCTTATCTGCATCATCTGCTTTTACATCTGGCAGCTACCACGCACATTAGAGCTTGTTAAGCCACCGGCAGGATACCAGGCGAGTCTTATCTGGGTGCTTTTAGTACTTTCGGTGATATGCACCTCGGCCCTGCACCAGTTCGCGCCATTTCGCCCCGACATGATTATGGTATGGCCGGAGATTCCACCGCACCTCAATATCCTGAAGTACAACTTCATACTGACGGCGGGTTCTCTTTTTATAGTTCTTGTGCTGGCCGTAATGTATTGGCTCGGCCGAAGGAGTCAGGCTGTGACCGGCCTGGTAATCCTTGCTATTATTATGCTCGTGCCGAACGATAACTGTTCAAATGACTTCAATCTTCCCTGGATGCAATGGGTCGGGGCCTCACCGCTGATGTTTATGCCGAACTCGGTTGCTCTGCTGATTGGTTATTTAGGCTTGCACGGCATTTGGCCGCGTGTCGGCATACTCCTTATGGCGGGGATTAATGTTGGTGTGCTTTTACTGGGTCTTGGACATTTAACGAGACTCATCTGGTGAAAATAAATTACGAATAAGTGTAGCAGGTTAACGAAAGTTTTAATATGTATCCACGTTTGTTTGAAATACCCTTTCTCCACCTGAAAATCGGTACTTTCGGTCCCATGATGGTGTTCGGGTTCCTCGCGGCGCTTTTCATGATGAGACGATTGAGCCGGCGTGCGAGCCTGGACCCGGCAATAATTACCAACGCCGCCCTGTACTCACTGATAATCGGCGTGGTGGGCGCCCGGGCCTTCTTCGTAGTCCACTACTTCGACCAGTTTCGCGAGGACCCTCTGAATATTTTTG